>JANLOX010000380.1:0-12769 GCA_031366795.1 Candidatus Eiseniibacteriota bacterium
CTCGAGCGTTTGCTGGACTGGCGGGAGAATGCAGTGCGACTCGGGCATCCCGCGCGCGTCAGCCCAGCGCTACGCGCTCACACGCTGGACCTGCTGGTCGAGGATCATCCCGACGTGCGGCTGTCCCGCAAGATGGTGAAGGAGGCGCTGGGACTGTTCCGGCAGGCGGACAGGCATACGCGCGCGAAACCGGCCCCGGGGGCACGCCAGGAAGCGCGCAGGGAGGCGAAGAGCCTGATGGCCGATGCGCGCAAGCTGGAGGATCAGGCCGCGCAGCGCATTCTCGATGGCGCCGACATCCTGTGCGCCACCACGACCGGGCTCGACAGCGCGATCCTGGGAACGCGGCGGTTCGATCTCGCCGTGATCGACGAAGCGTGCCAGAGCACGGAGCCGGGCAGCTGGATCCCGCTGCTGCGCTGCGACCGCGTCGTGCTCGCCGGCGATCATTGCCAGCTGCCGCCGACGGTGATCAGTCGCGCAGCGGTGGACGAGCACTTCGACCGCAGCCTGTTTGAACGGGTGATCGCTGACCTCGGGCCCCACATCGCCCGCCGCCTGAACGTGCAATATCGCATGCACGAGTCAATCATGAATTTCTCCTCGCGTGAATTCTACGACGGGGACCTGACCGCGGACGCGTCCGTGCGCGAACACCTGCTCTGCGACCTGCCGGGCGTGCTGCGCACCCCCGCCACCGAGACGCCGGTCGATTTCATCGACACGGCCGGGGCGAGTTACGACGAGGAACTCGAACCCGATGGCGAGAGCCGCTGCAACCGGGACGAGGCGGCTCTTGTGTGCCGCAAAATTCAGCTGCTGCTCGACGCGGGCCTGCCCGCGCGAGATATCGCGGTGATCGCGCCTTACGCCGCGCAGGTGCGGTTGCTGCGCGAGATGCTGCCGATGCCGGAGCTGGAGATCGATAGCGTCGATGGCTTCCAGGGGCGCGAGAAGGAAGCGGTGGTGATCTCGCTCGTGCGCTCCAACCCGAAGGCCGAGATCGGCTTCCTCGCGGATGTGCGACGAATGAACGTCGCCCTCACCCGCGCACGGCGCAAGCTCATCGTGATCGGCGACAGCGCCACGCTGTCGGGACACCCGTTCTACCGGCGCATGATCGAGTACTTCGAAAGCATCGGCGCGTACAAGACGGTATGGGAAGAGGCCGGCGGGTAGCCCAACTGTTCAGGGCGCGCCGAGCCTCGCCGGATCAGATGCTCGCCCGACGGCTTCAGCCCTGTGGCGGCGCGCCGTCCTGGTCCAACGTCATTTCGGTCATCGTCTGCCGGAAGCCGAAGCTCCCGAACAGGCTCTGCGCCGCAACATTCTGGGTCATTCTCCAAAGCACCACCTGCGACATTCCCTTGGAGTGGATCCAATCGATCGCCGCGCGCACGAGCATTCGCCCAGCGCCCTGCTGGCGCACACCTTCGAGTACGAGGACGTCGTGGATAAAGCCGCAGGGCCCGCGCAGGTCGCGCCAACTCGTTCCCTCGATGCTCGCGAACACATAGCCCACGACCTCCCCCGCGTCCTCGGCGACCATCACCAGCGTACCGGCATCCGCGAGTTGCGAAACGAGGAAGCGGCCATAGCCGGCTTCGGGTTTGTCCGTGAGCAGGAACCGTCGCGGATCGGCAGCATGGTGCTGTCGCATGAGTGCGGCGCCCATGGGTCCGAGGGCGGACTGGTCGGATGACGTGGCGGGGCGGATGGTGATCATCGTGAGTCGAGGATAGCGGGGATGCGGCGGGACGGGAACCGCGCGGCCAGCGCGATCCCCGAGAGGTATGCACCCTCGATCCCGCCAGCGGCGTGGAATCCATCGCCCGCGATGCCGAGGGAAACGTTGCCCGCCAGTTGTGCCAGCAGTGGGCTGGCGAGCCCTGAGCCGGAAGCGACGCGGGCGTTTCTCCAAATGTGCGATTGCACGAGATCGGGTGCCTTGATCCACTCGCCGTGCAATGCGGCAGCTTCCTCCAACAGCGCTCGCGTCCACGACTCCTCGGACTCACTGAGGTGGTCTCGCGAGTATTTCGCGCGCGCCTGGATTACGAGTGTGAGCCGAGGCTCTCCTGCGCGTTTGCTCGAGTCCTGCAGGATCGCCTGGATCGACTTGCTGCCGCCCGGATAGCTGGCATCCCATGCGGGAGCTGGGACGCCCTCGGGATAGCGCGCGATCACGGTCATGCATGGCAGCATGTGGACCAGTTCGAGCAGCGGCAGCAATGCCGTGACCGCCGCATCGGACGGCTCCATCGCGCGCAGGAGCTCGTGCACCGCTGGCGCGGGCATCGCCAGCGCCAGAGTTTGCGCGTGCAACCGTTCGCCTGAGGACAGCGCGAGCTCCCACGTCCGCTCCGCTTGGGCACCCGGCTGCCCCATCAACCCGATCGCCTCAACGCGAACGTCGAGGCGAAGCTCGAGCCCCTGGGCCAGGTGCTTCGCGAAGCGATTCACACCGGCCGCGGGTGCTATGCGCATATCGAGCCCATCGAACGCTTCAGGCTGGCAAGCTACACCGGCGCCCTCTCGCACGCGTGGCCAGTTCGCGACTTCCCCACTCTGCCTCGCGGCCGCCAGCTCAGCGAGAAACCGGTCCGAGCGCCCGTGCAGGAATGCGGGCCCGTGGTCCACCGGCTGCCCCTCGACCCGGCGCGTGGCGCAACGGCCCCCGACACCCCGGGCGCGCTCGATCACCAGCGGATGACGGCCCAGCGCGCGCAACTCGCGCGCCAGGGAGAGCCCCGCGATTCCAGCACCCACCACGACCAGATCGGAATCGGTGGAGCCATCGCCACCGGGGAAATCACTCCCAGCGCTAATTTCCGCTCCCACTCGCTCCCGCGGCCTTCTTCTCCCCGTGCGCGCGCGTCTTGTACACCGCGCCATGCCCCACGGGTTGTCCTTCCGCCGCCGCCCAGCTGGCGCGGAACACCGCTCGCGCTTCGGTCGCCAGTGGACGGTTGCGCAACGTGAGCGCAACGTTGCGCGTGGTGTGGAAGTAGCTCGGCGACCAGTTGGCGGTGCCGACCCAGGTCACCAGCGTGTCGACCACCATGTACTTGCAGTGCTCGACGCGCGCGAATGAGACGTAGCCCTTGCTCCACTCGGGCACGCTCGAGAGCCGCACTTCGATGTTCGGCACCTGCGCGAGCGAGTCCAGCGCCTGCATGGGTTCGCCGGGGGATTGCCAGTCGGAGATGATCATCTTCACCTGCACGCCACGCGCGGCGGCGCGGCGCAAGGCTTCGTCGAACGCGGTATCCGTGATGCCGCGATCGGAATTGCCGTAGTGGAGTGACTGCATCACAACTTCGCTCCTCGCGTCATCAATCCGCTGCACCACGGCGTCGCGGTCCCACAGCATGCTGTCGGGCGAATAGGCCCGCGGGCTCCAGCTCGGCCAGACGTCCACGGTGTCGCCAGCGGACTGCACCACGCGAATGGGTAGGCTGCTGCCCATGGGAACCTGCGCCGGCCACGCCACGATGCCGCTGGAATCGGCTTTCGAGGCCTGCAGCTCGGCGGCCGCCCAGTCCATGTCGAATACCTGTTGCAACCGGGCGGTGACACGCTCATCGCGCGCGAGCACACCGAGTTCATGAATATGGTTCAGCGCGCGCCAGTCGAGGTTCTGGCTGCCCTCATAAGCGATGGCGCCGTCGATCAGGAAGAATTTCGCGTGCTGCACACCACCGCTGATCTTGCCCATGTCGATGGTGCGCACGGTGATCCCGGGAACGAGGCCGAGCGAATCGCCGGGTTGGGGATAGGTGCGGTACATCCGCGAGTCGAGCAGCAGGCGGATGCGCACTCCCCGTTTGGCGGCTTCGATGATCGCGGCGAGCACGGGCTCCATCGGCTCGCCCGGCTCACTGGTGAGATAGAACTCCTCGAAGTCGATGTTTTTCGTGGCGCTGCGAATGAGTTCGACCCACACCTCGGCGGCGGAGCGCAGCCTCGGATTGCCAAGCGCCGATTCAATGGGTACCGACTCGATCAACTCGATGGCCGGGCGTGGCGCTGCGACGTTCGCCGTCACCGGCTTGCGCGCGCGAGCCTTCGGCGCGGGTGCCGCGAGAACGAACGCCGCAGCGAGCACCAGCAGCACGGGGACAAGGAGGCGGACCAAGGATGTGCGTCGCATATGCGGCAATGCCTCCGGGAGCAGCGGGAATGGCGGGAATCGAGGGGCTGGAACCCCTAATGGTACGCAACCCGGCGGGGATCGCCAACCGGGTTTGCGCTGCTCCCAAGGCCCTCTCTATGCTGCTCCCATGAGCTTGGTCCAGATCGATCCGTCGCGTCTGCGGGCCCATTCGACCGTCGTTTGCCGAGTGGGACACGTTTTTATGGGCGGACCGCACCCCGTTGTGGTGCAGTCGATGACCAATACCGACACAGCGGATGCCGCCTCGACCGCCGAGCAGGCGCGCCTGCTGGCCGAAGCGGGCTCCGAGCTGGTGCGCATCACCGTCAACACGCGTGACTCCGCGGCACAGGTCGCGGAAATCCGGCGCCGCATGGATGACGCCGGCTGCACGGTGCCGCTGGTCGGCGATTTCCATTACAACGGCCACCAGTTGCTCACCGAGTTCCCCGACTGCGCAGGGGCACTCGCCAAGTACCGTATCAATCCCGGCAATGTAGGGGTCGGTGCGGCGCATGACGACAACTTCCGCCGCATGATCGAAGTGGCGGTGGCGCACGGCAAACCGGTGCGCATCGGCGTCAACTGGGGCTCGCTCGACCGCGCCATGCTGACCGAGATGATGGACGCCAACGCGCGCCGCAGCGAACCGCAGGCGGACCGCGACGTGGTGCTCGAGGCGATCCGCGAGAGCGCTCTGCGTTCGGCCGCACTCGCGGAACAATTCGGCCAGCCGCACAACGCGATCGTGCTGTCGGCCAAGGTCAGCGACGTGCGCGACCTGATTGATGTCTATCGGGGGCTCGCGGCGCACTGCGACTACCCGTTGCACCTGGGGCTCACCGAGGCGGGACTCGGCTCCAAAGGCATCATCGCCACGACCGCGGCGTTGTCGGTGCTGTTGATCGAAGGCATCGGCGACACGATCCGCACCAGCCTCACGCCTGCGCCGGGTGGGGATCGCGCCGAGGAAGTCCGGGTGTGCCAGCAGATCCTCCAGTCGCTGGGGCTGCGGCATTTTGCGCCGCAAGTCACGGCGTGCCCCGGTTGCGGCCGCACCTCGAGCACGTTCTTCCAGGAACTCGCGACGCGCGTCACGGCGCACATTCATGACCGCGTCAACGCCTGGCGCGAGCACTACCCGGGCGTCGAACAGATGCGCGTGGCGGTGATGGGCTGCGTCGTCAACGGGCCGGGCGAGAGCAAGCATGCCGACATCGGCATCTCGCTTCCGGGTACGGGCGAGGATCCGCGCGCTCCGGTCTATGTCGATGGCAAGCTGCGGACGACCTTGCGAGGAAATGCCATCCCGGAAGACTTCGCGCGGCTGCTCGATGAGTACGTGGCGCAGCGCTACGGCGCGGCGACTGGTGCGGACGCTACTCCCGCTCGAAAATAAGCGTCTGGTCGCCTTCACCGAAGCCGAACTTCACGTGGCGCTGGTAGACGAGTTCGCGACCGTTCGGGGCGCTCACCCAGCGATCGTCGAGTGAGGTGTCGAGCATCAGCAGCTTCGCGGTCGAGACGAGGTGCAGCGTGCGCCCCTCCCACGTCACGACGGAACGAATGTCGCTGTGCGCGACCTTGTTCACCGTCGGCGTGCCACCGGTCGAGTAGATGTAGATCGTGGTGTCGGGCTTCGAGCCGAGCACCAGGAACAGCGTCTGCTTGATGCGCGTGCCGTCCTGCTCGATCAAGTCGGTGCGTGAGGTCGGCTTGCCGCCCGGGATGATGCCGAAGCTGGAGCGCGTCATCGACAGCTTCCACCGGCCGGCGAAGGATGGGTGCGCGTTCGTGTCGGCGGGTGCCGCTGCGGGCGCGGTTGCCACGGCGGGGGCCGGCGCTGCGGCCTGCGCGGGATGCTTCGCGGGTCGCGTCTTCGCGTGTGCGGGGCGCCTCGCGGGGGTCGTCCCGGACGGCGCAGCCGCGGCTGTGCCCGCCACGCCCAGACACGCCACGAGCATCAGCGCCATCACCTGCCGCACGGTCATCGCCCGCGGCTCACGAACGTCCGGCGCCGGGCGCAGTCTGCGCCAGCGCCGCCACGATCTGCCGCGCTAACCCGCTGAGCGAGGGATCGCGCGCGCCCATCACCAGCACGACATCGCCCTCGCGCGCCTCGGCGGTGATCCGTGAGATCAAGGCCTCGCGCGAGGCTGCAAACTCAGCGTGCGTCCCACGCGCCGCGATGTCGGCGATGATGTCGGCGGAAGAGAAGTCGCGCTGCGCCGTGCCACCGGCGTAGAACACCTCGAGCATCCATAGGCGGTCGTCCGGGTGAAGCTCTGTAGAGAAGGTGTCGACGAAGTCGCGCCACAGGAAACGCGTGGGTCCATAGCCATGCGGCTGGTACACCGCGAGCACCCGGCGTGCGCGCCCCTGCGCGGTGCGGATGGCCGCCGCGATCTTGGCGGCGTTGTGCGCAAAGTCATCGATCACCTCGACGCCGCGCGCGATGCCGGCACTCTGGAAACGCCGCCCCACGCCGCGGAAATCCGCGAGCGGGGCGACCAATTCTGCGAGTGGCACACCGACCGCAATGCACGCGGCAATGGCAGCCAAGGCGTTCAGGACATTGTGCTCGCCGGGAACCGGCAGCGTGAAACGCACGCCAGACACTTCGAATGTGCTGGATGCGGGCCCCAGCTCGACGCGTTCACCGCGCACCGTGGCGCGTGGCCCGAACCCGAACACGCGCGCGCCCGGGCTAAGGGACTCGAGGTTGTCGTCCTCCCCCACCACGAACGCTTCGCGCACCTGCTCGCGGAAGCGCGCGAACATGCGGCCCACGACTTCGGGTTCCTTATGGTCGCGCTGGAGATTGAGCACGACGCCGACCGCGGGCCGGTAGCGTACGACCGAGCCGTCGCTCTCGTCGGCCTCGACCACCAGCAAGTCCGAGCCGCCGTACCACGCGTTGCCCCACAGACCTTCCGCCTGAAGTGCCATCAGGTCACCGCCGGTGATCACCGAGGGCTTGCGGGCAGCACCGCGAAGCATCTCGAACACCATCGCCACGACGGTCGACTTGCCACTGGTGCCGGTGATGGCGAGTGTGCGGAAGCCGTCGACGAAGTGCGCCAGCAATTCGGAACGGTGCACCATCGGGACGTGGCGCTCGCGCGCCGCGGAGACGTCGGGCACCTCGCTCTCGACCGCGGTCGAGACCACGAGTGCCGCGCACGCGTCATTCAGCCCCGAGCCATCCTGCGGCATGATCGCGATGCCCAGCCGCTCCAGCTGTTCGCGCGCCTCGGGCCGCTCGCCGCGATCGAAGGCGCGGTCACTGCCGCTGGCCTTGCCGCCGAGCATGACCTGGAACTGCGCGAGCGCGCTCATGCCGCTGCCACCGAGACCGGCATAGTGGAAGCGGCCGGCACCCCGCGGATCGGGGATCGCCGGCTTCTCGCTGCTCGCGGCCGCCGCGGTAGTTGCCGTACCCGCGGCCGCGGCCGCACCCTCGCCCACGACCACCACCGCATCGCCTTCACGCACGCGGTCGAACAACGCCATGCAATCGGCGCCGCGCATGCGAATGCAGCCGTGCGACGCCGGCTGGCCGACCGCCGCCTCGTGGTTGGTGGCGTGGATATAGATGTAGCGCTCGAGCGAGTCGAAGCCCTCGCCGCGATTGACGCCGGGCTCGAGGCCATCGAGCGTCAGGATACGCGTGAGGATCAGGTCCTCGCTCTCGGCTTCCCCATTCCAGATGCGCCCCGTGGGCTCGCGGCTGACGAACTGTGTCCCCGGCGTGGCCCTGGCGCCGATGCGCGCGTGCACGCGATGCCAGCCCGGCGGCGTGCGGTGCGAACCGCTCATCCCACCGACGCCCAGATACGCGGTCGACACCGGGTACTCCACGAAGATCTGGCCCTCGACCAACAGCGCAAGCTTTTGGTTCGCTACATCGACAAGGATCACGCGATCGGGCAAGACCTGAAACGGCGACAGCGGGCGCGCCAGGGCTTCGGCGGCGAGCGCGTTCCAGCGGGTCGAGGCAGCGAGCGAGGGGGACGCCATGACGCGACTCTGCCACATGCGCCACCCCACGAAAAGGCCGGCTTCCGTAAGGGAACCGGCCTCTCGCGTGCGGCCCGATATTGGGTATCGGGGTGTTACGGAATCAGTACGATGCTGCGGGTGATCGCCTGGTCGTTGTAGCGCAGCGTCGCGAAGTACATGCCGGGGCGCATCTGCGCGCCACGCAACGAAACGTTGTGCTCGCCGGCCGGGCGTTCCCCGTCGACCAGCGTCTGCACCAACTCCCCGGCCACATCGAACACCTTGAGCGACACGTTGCCGCGCTTAGGCACGGCGAAGTGCAGCGTCGCCGTGCGTGCGAACGGGTTGGGGAATGCCCCACGGAAGCTGAGCTGCGCGCCACCGATCGCCGACGATGAACGCGCCAGCTCGGTGGTGCCGCCACCGACCGTGATGTTGCCGCCGCCGGCCACGAGTGCCGCGTTCAGCAGGTTCGGACGATACACCGGCACGATACCGTCCATACGCGCGTCCTGGCCCGCTGTGAACGTCGTGTAGCAAGCGTCGTCCGAGTAATCCATGTAGTTCTCGATCGGGTCATTGCCGGCCGTCGCACACGTGTTCTTGCCCACCGGGCAGCCCGACGTCGAGGTGGCTTCATCCGGCGTATCGGACACCTGGTCGCCCGGGGCGACACAGCCGCCCTGGAACGTGTGGTAGAGACCGAGATAGTGACCGGTTTCGTGAGCCAGTGTGCCGCCCAGGTTGTAGGGCGCCAGGTAACCGCCCGGGACCGAGCCATAGTGGAATACGACGCCGTGATGCCAGTCGCTCTCCGCGTATGAGTTCGGGAAGTAGGCCCAGCCGAGCAGGTTCTGGCCGAGCGCGCAGGAATAAATGTTGAGGCGATGGATGACATCGGTGGCCAACGCCTGCTTGGCGCTGCGCTCCTTGGCCGAACCAGGCGTCATGGTGAACCACTTGCTGTTGTTGGTGCGGTCCACGCTGGCCAACACGAACGTGTAGCCCGTGTTCACGCCACCATAGAAACCCGAGTAGGCCTTGTTCATGTAGGCGATCTGGGCATCAATCTGCGACTGCGGAACGTTGCCGGTCGTGCCGCTGTAGATCACGTGCCACGCGACCTTGATCTGACCGCCGACGGCCATAGTCTCGAACGGATGGGCCTTGCGATAGCCCTCGACCGCCTGGATGACGCCCGCCATCTCACTGGGCGTCGGGTCGATGGTGGCGCAATTTCGGTGGGTGATCGCGGCGCCGAGTCCGGCGTCGGAGACTTCGGCGGCATGGACGGATGCTGCGCTGAACGTGCAGAGCGCCAGGGCAAGGGTGAACGTCACCAACTGCTGGGTGGGGGTACGACGCTTCATTGGGCACCTCCGTTAACCGAACAACACGTTAGGGGATCACGTAAGGCAGACGTCTGGGAGACCCCGCATGCGGCGAGCATCCGTTCGCTTTATCATTAACCTGACATCAATATTCGCGCCTGCCAACCCCTATTTTGGGGGATATGCTCCGGGCGGGTTGCGGCCGGGGCCGAAGCGACCGAGAGTGTAAGTCCTGTGATTCCCCCTGTTTGGACGCCAGTGACTGAGCTAAGGCAACGCCTGCGCGGTCTCCTGCCCCGGCGGCGCCTAACGCGCTGGACGGTGCTGGTGGGGTTCGTCGTGTTGGCGGGTGCCACTTGGCTCAGCTTCACGGCGCGCGTGATGGCGTTGCGCGAGATGCGCACCACCGGCCCGGGCTGGAGCTATCCCTCACGGTTGTACTCAGCGGATTTGCCACTCACCGCCGGCGCGCGGCTGTTTGCGGATCCGCTGCTGCGCCAGGTGGAGGTGCGCGGCTACAGGCGGGTGGCGGGTCAGGCCGTAGCCCCCGGTGAGTTCACGTCGTTGTCGAATGCGATCGAGATCGGTGTGCGCGGTTTCCACGCGGCGGACGATCCCGCGGGCCACGGCGGGCCAGAGCGTGTGCGCGTGGTCTTCGGTCGCGGTGGCATTGCCACGATCGAACGACGCGGCGGCTATCGCGGCCTCCCGGCGCCGGATCTCGCACACCCTCCCCGGCTCGAACCCGTTGCGTTCGCCACCGTGCTAGACTCACTGCGCGTGCGGCGCACGTGGTTACCGCTTTCACGGGTGCCGCGCGTGGTGCAGGACGCCGTGATCGCTTCAGAAGACCGGCGCTTTCGCCAGCACCTCGGGCTCGACTTGCGCTCGAACGCGCGGGCGTTGTTCGTCAACGTAGCCGCCGGCGGCGTGCGCGAGGGCGGCAGCACGCTCACTCAACAGTTGGCGCGCGGATTGTTCCTGGGCCGCGAACGGACTTTGCCGCGCAAAGTGGTGGAGGCCGCGCTGGCCGTGGGTCTCGAACTCGCGTTGTCCAAGGACGAGATCCTCGAGATGTACCTGAACTCCGTGTACTGGGGGCAGGATGGCGGCGATGGCGTCGCCGGTCTGGCCGAGGCGTCGCGTCATTACTTCGGGGTGCCCGCGGAATCGTTGGGCCTCGCCCAGGCGGCGCTGCTGACCGGGATCATTCCGGGGCCCAATGCGCTCTCGCCCTTCCGGCGCCCCAACCTCGCGAAGCGCACGCGCCATCGCGTATTGATGGACATGGTCGAACTCGGGCGCATCGACTCCGCCGCCGCCGGCGCCGCGGACCGCTCACCACTCGGCCTCCACCACCAACCACCGCCTGCCGACCGCTTCCCCGCCGCGAGCGGTTTCATACGCGATGAGTTGGCGCGCCGGCTCGGCGCGGGTGCCGCCGAACACATGGGACTCGCCGTGTTCACCACGATCGATCCGGTGTGGCAGGCCGACGCCGAATCGCTGCTCGTGATGGGGCTCAACGAACTCGAGCCGCCGCACGGACGCGATCTATTGCAGGGCGCCTTCGTCGCCATGAACGCGAGCGATGGTGCGGTGCGCGCGATGGTCGGTGGCCGGGACGACCAGCAGGGCCAATTCAATCGCGCGACACAGGCGCGACGGCAGCCGGGCTCCGCGATCAAGCCGGTGGTCTACTCGGCTGCCCTCGATCCCACCCGCGGCGCGCCGCGCTTTACGCCGGCGAGCACCGTTCCCGACCAACGGCGCTCGTTCGATACGCCCGAGGGCCCATGGACGCCGCGCAACGACCAGGAGGATTATCACGAGCAGGTCACGCTGGCGAAGGCGTTGGCCAAGTCGCTCAATGTCGCCACGGCCAATCTCGTGCAGTTGATCGGCCCCGGCACCGTGGTGCGCTACGCCGAGCGCTTTGGACTTGGGACGCTCAAGCCCGTCGCGAGCATCGGGCTCGGCTCCAACGAGGTGACGCCGCTGGCGCTGACCTCCGCCTACACGGTGTTCGCGAATGCCGGAATGCATGCGCCGAGCACCGGCCTTCGCGCGGTCGTCGCGCACCACGCGGGCAATCCGTTACCGCGGCTCACGGCACCCACACGTGTGCTGCCGGTCGAGACCGCAACGCTGATGACGGGGTTGCTCGAGAACGTGGTGAACTTCGGCGTCGCCTACCCGCTGCGCCACAACTATGGATTCACGCGGCCCACCGCGGGCAAGACGGGCACGACGAACGATTACAACGACGGCTGGTTCGTCGGCTTTACGCCCGACGTCGTGGCCGGCGTCTGGGTCGGGCACGACCAGCCGCGCTCGCTGGCCGGGCCGTCGTCGGATACCGCGCTGCGTGTGTGGGCGCGCGTGATGACGCGGCTGCTCGCGGGAGTGCCGGGGATAGACTTCGCCTCGGACAAGGGGCTGCAGCTCGCGTGGATCGATCCCTACACGGGCGGTCTCGCGCGCAGAGACTGCCCGGTGCCGACGCGCGTGCCATTCCTGCCCGGGACCGCTCCCGTGAAGACCTGCACGCGGGATCACACGCATGACTGGGAGAAGATCCGCGCGGCAGCCGCCGCCGAGAGCCTTACCATCAACAACATGGTTCGGGAGGACCTGATGCGACTTGCCGATTCGACCGCGGCGGAACCATGAGCCACCGCGAAGCAGACATCCGCGCATTGACGATCGACCCGGACGTCAGCCTCTCGGCGACCCTGCCGGGCTGGGTCTACACCGACGAGGCCGTACTCGAGGCCTGCCGCGAACGCGTGTTCGCGCCGAGCTGGCAGTTCGTCGCCGATCTCGATCGCGTGCGCGAGCCCGGCCACGTACTGCCCTTCACGCTACTCGAGGGCATGCTCGACGTACCGCTACTGCTGACACGCGACCGCGCCGACCAGCTGCATTGCATCTCGAACGTGTGCACTCACCGTGCGAATCTCGTGTGCGAACACGAAGGCATCGAGCAGGGCCTGCGCTGCCGCTACCACGGCCGCAAGTTCGGGCTCGATGGCGCCTTCGCCTCGATGCCGGAGTTCGAACAGGCCAAGAACTTCCCCTCGCCCGTGGACTCGCTGCCACAAGTGCCGTTCGGCGCGTGGGAAAAGTTCATGTTCGCCTCGCTCGCGCCCGCTGCGACGCTCGACTCACTCGTGGCACCGATGCGTGATCGCTGCGCCGGCCTCCCGTTCGGCGAGGCGCGCTTCGATGCCACGCGCTCGCGCGACTACCTGGTCAAGGCGAACTGGGCACTGTACGT
>JANLOX010000408.1:0-8354 GCA_031366795.1 Candidatus Eiseniibacteriota bacterium
GTGCGCGAGATGGTGCGCGACTTCGCCGAGAACGAGATCCGTCCGATCGCCTCGCACATCGACGAGACGCACGAGTTCCCCGCGGCGACGGTTGCCAAGATGGCGGAGCTCGGCCTGCTCGGCATGTGCGTGCCGGAAGCCTATGGCGGCGCGGGCGTCGACTACCTCTCGTATGTCATCACGGTTGAGGAGCTGTCGCGGGTGTGCGCGAGCCACGGCGTGATCTGCTCGGTCAACAATTCGCTCGTGTGCTTCCCGATCATGACCTACGGCACCGAGGCGCAGAAGCAGAAGTACTTGGTGCCGCTCGCCAAGGGGAAAGTGCTCGGTTGTTACTGCCTGACTGAGCCCAATGCCGGGAGTAACGCGGCGAACCAGCAGACGACCGCCGTGCTTGATGGCGATCATTACGTGCTCAACGGCACGAAGATGTTTATCACCACCGCCGGCCCCGCGGAAGTGCTCGTCGTCTACACGGCGACCGACCGCTCGTTGGGGTCCAAGGGCATCACGGCATTTATCGTCGACGCCAGCACGCCGGGTGTGAAGAAGGGCAAGAAAGAACACAAGCTCGGCATCCACGCTTCCGATACGCGCGAGATCGCGTTCGAGAATGCGCGCGTGCCGAAAGAGAACATGCTCGGCGAGCTCAACAAGGGCTACTCGGTGGCACTCGCGACCCTTGGCGGCGGGCGCATCGGCATCGCCGCGCAGGCGCTGGGCATCGCGCAGGCCTCGGTCGAAGCGTCGGTGAAGTACGCGAACGAGCGCGAGCAGTTCGACCGGAAGATCGGCGAGTTCGACGCGATCCGCCATATGCTCGCGGATTCCGCGGTGGAGCTCGAGACCGCACGGCTGCTCGTGTACCAGGCCGCGTGGCTGCGTGACCAGGGCAGGCCGAACACCAAGGAAGCCTCTCTCGCCAAGTGGCACGCTTCAGAAGCCGCAACCAAGTGCGCGAACTGGGCGATCCAGGTGCATGGTGGCTACGGCTACCTGACTGAATTCAAGGTCGAGCGCTATTGGCGGGATGCGCGCATCACCGAATTGTACGAAGGCACCACGGAAGTGCAGAAGATGGTTGTCGCCGGGCAGGTGCTCAAGGAACACGCGCTGCCCAAGTAATTTCGAATTCGTATCGCTGAATCCCTGTCTACAACCTTCTCATGGAGGCACGCATGAAGCGGCCCGTGCGCCCAGTGGCGCTGGTGATCTTGACGCTGTGCATGATTTACCCTGGCGTCACCACGTTGGTCCAGGGGCTGTACGTATTCGTGGCGGGCGAGTACTTCACATTGGTAGCGCAGCAGGGCCCGTGGATGGACCTGGCCCTCAAGCTGCACATTCCCCCGGTCGCGGTGCTCGGCGCCAAGGCGGCGGTGGGCGCCATGTGGCTGGCCGGTGTGCTCGGGCTGTGGGCCGGCGATGGCCGCGCGCTGCCGCTGGTGCTGTTGGCCGCACTCATCTCGCTGCTCAATCCGGTCGGCCCCGCGGTCATGGGATTGCTCGCCCTCGTGACGATCGTGATGTTCCGCGAGGAAGCCAAAGTCGTTCCTGCTTGAGCTGAGCCCCATAACGTCCGCGCAGTCCATTGGGAGCACGATGAACCTCGACCTGACCGAAGACCAGATCCAGATCCGCGACGCCGTGCGCGAGCTGTGCGAGCAGGAGTTCGCACCGCAGGCCGCGCGTTGGGACCAGGACGGGACGGTGCCGCATGACGCCGTCGAGAAACTCGCGGCCCAGGGGTTCCTCGGCATGGCGGTTCCCGAAGCCTGGGGCGGGCTCGGCTATGACGCGCGCACCATCAGCTTGGTGATCGAAGAGATCTCTCGCGTTTCGGCGTCGCTGGCGATCATGATCGCCGTGCACAATTCGGTCGGGCTGTTGCCTGTGTACCGCTACGCGACCGATGAGCAGAAGCGCAAGTTCCTGCCGAGGCTCGTTTCGAACGAGATGAGTGCGTTCTCGCTGTCCGAGCCGAACGCGGGCTCGGATGCCGGCTCGCTGCAGGCGACCGCGGTGCGCGATGGCGATCACTACGTTCTGAACGGCAGCAAGAACTGGGTGACGAATGGCCAGCAGGCCGGCGTCTACCTTGTGTTCGCTCGCACCGATGCGACGGCCGGAACGCGCGGCATCACGGCGTTCATCGTCGAGCGCGGCTCGCCGGGGCTCGTGATCGGCAAACCCGAAGACAAGATGGGCCTGCGCGGCTCCGACACCGTGGGGCTCACGCTCGAGAACCTGCGCGTGCCGACGGGTAACCGGCTCGGCGACGAGGGCCAAGGCTTCAAGATCGCCCTGAGCGCGCTCGATGCAGGCCGTATCGGTGTGGCGTCGCAGGCGCTCGGTGTCATGCGCGCTGCGTTCGATGAGGCCGTCCGCTATGCGCAGCAGCGCGAGGCGTTCGGCGGGACGCTGTCGAAGATCCAGGCAATCCAGTTTAAGCTCGCCGAAATGGAACGCCGCATCATGTGCTCACGGCTGTTGATTCGCCGCGCCGCATGGTTGCGCGACACCGATCAACCGTTCGGCCGCGAGGCGGCGATGGCCAAGCTCTACGCCACCGAAGCCGCCACCTGGGTGACGCACCAGGCCATCCAGATCCACGGCGGCTATGGCTACGTGAAGGAATACGCCGTCGAGCGCTACTACCGCGACGCGCGCATCATGGAGATCTACGAAGGCTCCAGTGAAATCCAGCGTCTCGTCATTGCGCGTTCGTTGTTGCGCGATGGCGTTCGCGTCTGACTCAACGCTTCACCCATACCACACCCTAAGGAGCACGCATGAGCCTGTTCGGATCGATTCTCGAGAAGTTGGGCTTCAAGCCCGCAGCCGCCCACGCAGCACCGTCGCCTGCACCGCAGGCGTCGCCTGTCGCGGTTGCACCCGCGGCGCCGGTGGCCATCACGGTCGTTGACGTGGTCGCGCATCTCGAAGCGGCTGCGACGACGCACGCCGAGAAGCTGAACTGGAAGACCTCGATCGTCGACCTGCTCAAGCTGCTGGGACTCGACAGCAGCTTCGGCGCCCGCAAGGAACTGGCGACCGAACTCGGCTGCCCGGCCGAGAAGATGGGCGACTCGGCGCAGATGAACATGTGGCTGCACAAGACCGTGCTGCAGAAGTTGGCGGACAACGGCGGCAACATCCCGCAGGACCTGCTGAGCTAGTTGGGACGTCGCAGGCGGCGAGCCCGTTCGGGCCGCCGCCCTGCGTGGGTGGCCCGCGTGACTAGCGTCCGCAGAACAATCCGCCGAGTCCCTTGGCGAGACCTCCCAGCACCGAGTTGGCGTCGCCACCGGTGATCAGCTGGGTCGCGAGCCCGATAAAGTCCGGCGACGTCTGCGTCGCCTCGCCGTGAGCCTCGCCGAGTGTCGTCGCGAGCCCCGCGGGATCGAGTTTGTTCTGGCGCTGCATCTTGCCGAGCGCGCCCATGACGATCGGGGCGAGCACCGCCAGCAGCATGCCGATCTGCTGCGGCGTCAATCCGCTCGACTTGGCAATCGCATGCTGCGCGTCTTCCTGCTTGTTGCCGAGCAGATGGCCGAGGATCGCGCCGCCCGGGCCGCCATTGCCCTGACTGATCAGGCCGCCGAGCTGGTCGAGAATACCGCCATCGTGATCGCGCGACAGCGCGCTGTGCAGCGCATCGGCGCCTTCAGTCGTCGAGGCGTTGTGCGTGAGTGCCGTCAGCAGCATCGGGATCGCCGCCGCCAAAGCCGACTGCGTTGCCTGCGGGTCGGCGCCGATCTGCTGGCTGATCTGGTTCGTCGTGTTGACGCCCAGCGTCTGGGTCAAGATGTCGAGAAGTCCGGCCATCGAAGTGCTCTCCGTTCAGGTTGTCGGATTGAGTTGTGATTCGGAATGCACCAGCAGAGCGCAGTGGTTGTAGCGCCACGGCAGGTGTGGACAGCGCCACGATGCCATGAATTCGGGCCACTTTATAGCGCCCGCTTTCCCAAGGTTTGCCAGGACCGGCCCGCTTTCCGATAGCCCCGTGGCGACGGCCCAGTGCGCCGAGAACGGCGTGCCGCCCAGCTTGCCCGCATCGAGGCAAACGATTGCAGGGTGCCCCGTGGCGAGATGCGCGGCAAGTCGCGCGCGTGCCCGCGTAGCGCCGCGCCCGAACCAGCCACCGTGAACCCAAGTTGCCGCGACGCCGTGCGCGCGTAGCGCCGTCAGGATGCGCGGCGCCGAGGTGCCGAGGCCGAACGGGACGTCCGGTGGGAAGTCGGCGGTAATCGAGGCTTCAGTCGCGCTGGCGACGAAACAGGCGACCGCGGCCTGCCCGCAGGTGTTCTCACCCAGGCTCAGCGGTGTTTCTCCTGGCACAACTCGAACAGCACGCCGCCGAGCCTGCGCGGGTGCATGAACGCGACCTGCGAGTCATGCGCGCCCAGGCGCGGATGCTCATCGATCAGGCGCACGCCGGCATCGCGAGAACGCGCGAGTGCCGCGGGCAGGTCGTCCACCGCGAGGCTCACGTGATGCAATCCCGGACCGCGCTCGCGCAGGAATTTCGCCACGGTATGCGCCTCGTCGCGCGGCTCGAGCAACTCGAACGTCACCGGTCCCGCGGTGATGAACACCACCCGCAAGGCTCCGCCATCGAGCAACTCCTCACCGCCGCGGACCGCCCCGAGTGATGCCGTGAGCGTCGCGGCCAGTGCGTCGGCGTCCGGCGTGGCGATTGCGATGTGGGAGAGGGCGGTCACGGTTGTCGAATCGGTCATGAGTCGAGGTGCTCCTTAAGGCAGTGAACGTGCGGCGGCGCAACAACCCAAGCCTAGTGCCTCGCCCCCGGTTCGTACACCCCAAACACGCCGCGCATCGCATCGCACACCTCACCTAGCGTCACGCGCCGCTTGAGCGCTTCCAGGATCGGCGGCACCAGATTGCCGCTGCCGCGCGCCGCGCGCTCGATCGCCGCGAGTGCCGCCGCCGCGGGCGCCGCCTCGCGTTCGGCGCGCCAGGTGCCCAGGAACTCGGCACGTGCGCGCTCCACCGCGGGATCAGGGCGAAACGGCGGTGCTGCGACGGGCTCGTCCTGCGCGAAGGCGTTGAGTCCCACGACGGTGCGCGTGCCGCTCTCCACCTCGCGCTGCCAGCGGTAGGCCGCCTCGTGAATCTGCTGCTGCGCCCAGCCGGTCTCGATCGCTTCGAGCATGCCGCCCATGGCGTCGACGCGGTCGAGCAGTTCCTGCGCGCGGCGTTCCAGTTCAGCCGTCAGGTGTTCGACCCAATAGCTACCCGCGAGCGGATCGACGGCGTCGGTGACACCACTCTCGCTCGCCAGCACCTGCTGCGTGCGCAGGGCCAGAAGAGCAGACTCCTGGCTCGGCAGGCCGAGTGCTTCGTCGAATGAGTTCGTATGCAGCGATTGCGTGCCGCCGAGGATCGCGGACAGCGCCTGCACCGTGACGCGCACCACATTGTTGAGCGGCTGCTGCGCGGTGAGCATCGAGCCTGCGGTCTGGGTGTGGAAGCGCAGCTTGAGCGCTTCAGGGTCGCGGATACCGAAGCGTTCCTGCAGCAGGGTGGCCCACAGCCGCCGCGCTGCGCGGAACTTCGCCGCTTCCTCGAACAGGTGATTGTGCGCGTTGAAGAAGAACGACATGCGCTGCGCGATGCGCGTCACATCGAGCCCGCGCGCGCGCGCCGCCTCGAGATAGGCGAGCCCGTCGCCCAGCGTGAACGCCAGCTCCTGCACCGCCGTGCTGCCGGCTTCGCGCATGTGGTAGCCGCTGACCGAGATGGTGTTCCACTGCGGCACCGCGTGCGATGCGAACTCGAACACATCGGTGATCAACCGCAACGAGGGCGCCGGCGGGTAGATGTAGGTGCCGCGTGCGATGTACTCCTTGAGGATGTCGTTCTGCACCGTGCCGCCGAGCTTCGCGCGGTTGATGCCGCGCGCATCGGCGACCGCCACGTAGAACGCCAGCAGCAGGGCCGCGGTGGCGTTGATGGTCATCGACGTGGTGATGCGCTCGAGCGGCAACTGGTCGAGCAACGTCTCCATGTCGGCGAGGCACGAGATGGCCACGCCCACCTTGCCGACTTCGCCGCGCGCCAGCGCATGATCCGAGTCGTAACCCATCTGCGTGGGCAGGTCGAAGGCCACCGACAAGCCAGTCTGGCCCTGCGCGAGCAGGTAGCGGAATCGCTCGTTGGTCTGGCGCGCATCGCCGAAGCCCGCGTACTGGCGCATGGTCCACAAGCGCGAACGGTACATGCCGGGATGGATGCCGCGCGTATAGGGGAACTGCCCCGGTGCCGGCGTGCGGCGCGGCAGGCCCGCGGGAAGATCGTGACGGTCGTACCACGCCGCGACCGGGATCCATGAGGGCGTGAGGCGCAGCGCGAGCTCGGGTGTGCGCGGGGCGGGCGTGCGCACGGCGGCGGCCTTCGGTTTCGCGACGGGCGTGCGCGCGGCGGCAGTCTTCAATTTCGCGACGGGCGTGCGCGCGGCGGCAGTCTTCGGCTTCACGCTCGACTTGCGTGCCGCTGCAGACTTTCGCGGAGCCATCGCCTTCCGCTTCGTCACTGGCTTCTTCGCAGCGCTCATGCCGTGGCCGCCTTCATGCGCAGCAGCGCCTGGTTCGTGCTCACCGAATGACCAGCCTTGACCAACACCTCGATCACGACGCCGCCCTGTCGCGCGGTCAATTCGTTCTGCATCTTCATCGCCTCGATCACCGCGACCGCCTGGCCCGCGGCGACCGTCTCACCCACTTGCACCTTGATCGCCACGACCAATCCCGGCATCGGCGCCTGCACCGTTTCGCCACCGCCAGCCGCTGCCCCGCCGTGTGCCGCCTGCATCAATTTCTCGAGCGGGTGCCGCACGTCCACGGGGATGGTGGTTCCGCCGACGGTCACTTCGAGCGAGCCGCCGGCTTGTGCCACACGCACGACATGCGCCTTGCCGTCCATGATCAGCGAGTACACCTCGCCATCGGGCAGGCGGCGGAAGTCGGCGAGCAGGCGGCGTCCCTCATAGGTGAGCCATACGCGCTCGCCCTCGGCGGTCACGTCGATCTCGGCTTCGCGGCCCTCGAGCGTGATCCAGAATTTCATCTCCGCGGCTCCCTTAGGCGGTCGCGATCGCCCCAGCGCCATGCCGCGCGGTCGCGCGCATCGCGCGGATCGGGCAGCGTCACGCGCAGGCGTTCATCGTGTGCATGCAGGGCTGCCGCGACAAGGGCGACCTCGAGTTGCTCGGGTGTCGGGTCCAGCATGGCGGGCTTGAAGTGTTCCTCGATGAAGCGCGTCGTCAGGTGGCCCGCCGCGAACTCCGGGTGCGCCACCAGCCAGCGGTGGAACTCGATGTTGTTGGAAACGCCCTCGAGCACGTACTCGTGCAAGGCGCGCAGCATGCGCTGCCGGGCCTGCTCGCGATTCTCGCCCCACACCACCAGCTTGCTGAGCAGCGAGTCGTAATACACCGGCACCTGGTAGCCGCGATAGAAGCCCGCGTCATTTCGCACGCCGGGTCCCGCGGGGAAGCGGACGCGCTCGATGCGGCCGATCGAGGGAATGAAATTGCGCCGCGCGTCCTCGGCGATGATGCGCGCTTCCATCGACCAGCCGCGGGGCGTGGGCGGATCGCGGAACGGCAGGGGAGCGCCCTCGGCGATGGCGATCTGGAGGGCCACGAGATCCAGCCCCGTGACCATCTCGGTGACGGGATGCTCGACCTGAAGCCGCGTGTTCACTTCGAGGAAGAAGAATTGCCCCTCCTCATCGAGGATGAACTCGACCGTCCCAGCACTCCGGTAGCCGACGTGCCGCGCGATGGCGCAGGAGGCTTCGGCGAAGCGCGAGCGCATTTCCGGGGTGAACGCAGGCGAGGGCGTTTCCTCGAGCAGCTTCTGGTGACGCCGCTGCACCGAACACTCGCGCTCGCCGAGAAACACGACGTTGCCTGAGGCATCGGCGAGAATCTGTGCTTCGACATGACGCGGCCGCTCGATGTAGCGCTCGAGATAGACCTGGTCGTCGCCGAAGGCGGCCTTTGCCTCGCCGCGCGTCAGCGTCCATGCCGCATCGAGTTCGGCGGCACTGCGCACCACGCGCATGCCCTTGCCGCCGCCACCGGCCGCGGCCTTGAGCATCACCGGGAAGCCGATCTGGGTCGCGACTTCCGTGGCCTCGCGCACGCTCGTCACCGGGCCGGGCGATCCCGGCACCAGCGGCACGCCCGCGGCGCGCGCGGCTTCGCGCGCCGCGAGCTTGTCGCCCAGCGCATCGATCGTCTCAGGGCTCGGGCCAATGAACGTGATGCCGGCCTCGGCGCAGGTGCGCGCGAACGCGGCGTTCTCGGCGAAGAACCCGTAGCCCGG
>JANLOX010000425.1:0-11512 GCA_031366795.1 Candidatus Eiseniibacteriota bacterium
TGGAATCGTCGGCTACGTCGGACACCGTTCGTGTCTGCCCATTCTGATTGAAGGACTCAAGCGCCTCGAATACCGGGGCTACGACTCGGCGGGCATCGCGATCTCCGAGAACGGCAAGATCAAGGTGGTCAAGGCCGCGGGCAAGATCCGCCAACTCGAAGCGCGGCTGGTGGGTCACACGCCCGAAGGCACCGCCGGGATCGCGCATACGCGCTGGGCCACGCATGGCGAACCGAACGATCTCAATGCGCACCCGCACACCGACGCCAGCGGGCGCGTTGTGCTCGTGCACAACGGCATCATCGAGAACTACGGCGTGTTGAAGAGCGCGCTCCAAGCCGAGGGCCACGTCTTCAAGACGCAGACCGATACTGAGGTGCTCGCGCACCTGGTCGGCAAGTACATCGATCGCGGGCTCAAGCTCGAGCGCGCGGTGGGCGAGGCGCTGGCCGACGTCGAAGGGACGTACGGTATCGCGGTGATGAGCGAGACTGAGCCCGGCACTGTCGTCGGCGCGCGCAAGGGCAGTCCGCTGGTCGTGGGAATTTCCGACGGCGAATACTACCTGGGATCCGATGTGTCACCGATCGTCGAACACACGCGCCAGGTGGTCTATCTCGATGACGGCGAGATGGCCGTGTTGACGCCCGACGGCTTCCACACCGCGACGATCCGCCACGAGCGTGTCGAGAAGGCGGTGCACGAAGTCGACTGGGATCTCGGGCAGATCGAGAAGGGCGGCTTCTCGCACTTCATGCTCAAGGAAATATTCGAGCAGCCGGACGCCGTGCGCAATTCAATGCGCGGGCGCCTGAACATCGAAGAGGGCGTGGCGCGCCTCGGCGGCCTTAACATGAAGCCGAGCGAATTGCGCGACGTGAAGCGCGTCATCATTCTTGGTTGCGGCACCTCGTGGCACGCCGGTTTGATCGGCGAGTACATGATCGAGGAGCACGCGCGGATTCCCGTCGAGGTCGAGTATGCCTCGGAGTTCCGCTACCGCAATCCGCTGGTCGACGCGGGCACGCTGGTCATCGTGATCTCGCAGTCGGGCGAAACCGCCGACACGCTGGCGGCCATGCGCGAAGCCCAGCGCAAGGGCGCGCGCGCGATCGGCGTCGTCAATGTCGTCGGTTCCACAATCGCGCGCGAGTCGAATGGCGGCGTCTATATCCACGCCGGTCCTGAAATCGGCGTCGCCTCGACCAAGGCGTTCACCTGCCAGGCGTCGGTGCTGGCACTCTTGATGTTGGCGTTGGGCCGCCAGCGCGAGATGTCGCGCGAGACGGGTATTCGCGTGGCGCGCGAACTCGCGTCGCTCCCCGAGAAGATCGAGACGATCGTCCAGCGCAGTGACGCGGTGCGGCGGATCGCCGAGCAGTACCGGCACCACAACAACTTCCTGTACCTGGGACGCGGCTTCCAGTGGCCGGTGGCGCTCGAAGGCGCCTTGAAGCTCAAGGAAATTACGTACATTCACGCCGAGGGTTATCCCGCGGCCGAGATGAAGCACGGTCCGATTGCGCTGATCGACGAGAACATGCCGGTCGTGTTCATCTGCACGCGCGACAGCGCGTATGACAAGGTGATGAGCAACATGATGGAAGTGCGGGCGCGCAAGGGCCGCATCATCGCCATCGCCACCGAGGGCGACACCGAAGTCGTCGAGAAGGCCGATCACGTGATCTATGTGCCGCAGACGGATCCGTGCCTGCAGCCGATCCTGTCGGTGGTGCCGCTGCAGTTGCTGGCTTACCACATCGCCGTGCTGCGAGGCTGTGACGTCGATCAGCCGCGCAACCTGGCCAAGAGCGTCACCGTCGAATAGTTCCAGGAGGAGGAGCATAACGTGAAGACCAGCCTGAATGTCGCGGACGCACCGAAGGCCGTGGGCCCTTACAGTCATGCGCAGGTGGTGCGGCTGCACGGCGGGAATCGTATGGTCTTCACGTCGGGGCAGGTCGCGCTCGACCCGGTGAGCGGCAAGCTCAACGGATCGACGGTCGCGGCGCAAACCGAGCAGGTGTTCACCAACCTCACCGCCGTGCTGCGCGGCGCCGGATTGACACTCGCCGACGTCGTCAAGACGACGGTGTTCCTGATCGACATGAAGGACTTCGCCGAGATGAACGAAGTCTATGCGAAGCACTTCCCGGACGCCCCTCCGGCGCGCTCCACGGTGGCGGTCGCCGGCCTGCCGAAGGACGCGCGGGTCGAGATCGAAGCCGTCGCCGTCGGCCGCGACCATTGAGCGCCAAGGCATCGCTGCGGGTGCCGATCCGGCTCACGTCCGCGGTTGAGTGCGCCGGTTGCGCCGCGAAGCTCGGCCCCGCGGACCTGCGCGCGGCTCTCAAGAAGGTGCCCAAGGGCAAGCGCGATCCGCGTGTGCTGGTGGACTCCTCGACGCTCGACGACGCCGGTGTCTTCGCCTTCGGCAAGGGCACCGCACTCGTGCAGACCGTCGACTTCTTCACGCCCATCCTCGACAAACCCTTCGACTTCGGCCGCGCTGCCGCCGCCAACGCGCTGTCGGATGTGTACGCGATGGGCGGCAAGCCGCTGACCGCACTCGGCATCGTCGGCTTCCCGGATGAGTTGCTGCCGCTCGAGACGCTCGGCGAAATCCTGCGCGGGGGAGCCTCGATCATGCGCGAGGCGGGCGTCGCGGTGCTCGGCGGGCACTCCGTCCGCGACAAGGAATTGAAGTTCGGCTACTCCGTCACCGGAGTCGTCGACCCCAAGCGCATGCTGACCAACGCTGGCGCGCGCGTCGGGGACCGCCTGATCCTGACCAAGCGCATCGGTACCGGAATCCTTTCGACCGCACTCAAGCGCGGCCTGCTGTCGCCCGCCGGAGTGAAGGTGCTCACGAAGAGCATGACCACGCTCAACCGCCTCGCATCCGAATGCGCGCTCGAATTCGGCGTGCACGCCGCGACTGATGTCACGGGCTTCAGCCTGTTGGGGCACTCGTCCCAGATGGCCGATGCCAGCAAGGTGAGCTTCCGGATTCGTCCGGAAGGGAGCTGGTTACTGGCCGGCGCTGGGGAGTTCGCCGCCGCGGGCGTGATGCCCGGCGGCCTCGCGCGCAATCGCGATTTCTACGGGTCCAAAGTCAGCGGCAGCGCGACGGACGCCGCCGTACACGCCGCGCTCTACGATCCCCAGACCTCCGGCGGCCTCCTGCTCAGCGTACCGGCCAGACGCGCGGTAGGCCTGCTGCTGGCGCTGCGCGCGAGGAAACTGCCGGCAATCGCGGTCGGCGAAGTCGTGCGCAGGGCCAAGCGCGCCGTGGAGATCGTGGCGTCGTAGCGCGCCAAAGCGCTATTGTGACGGCTATGCGGGAGCGAATGGGATCTGGTGGTCTCCGGGGACTTCAAATCCCGCGGTCGGGCGTGTGCAACGTCCGAGGTGGGTTCGATTCCCACGCGTTCCCGCCACTCTTGCGTGTGTTGCTGCTTGCGCTCGCTTGCGTGCTGCCCGTCGTCGCCAGCGCCGCGTCGGCTGCCGCGCCGCCCGCTGCAGCCGCAAAGTCTCCCGCCACGGCCACGACCGCCACGACCGTTGCAGCCCCTGCACCCCACGATTCCCTCATCGTCTTCGGCCACGACTCGACGGATGTCCGCTCCGCCGCCGACTCCCTCGCATTCGCCGACGAACCCGACACCCTGACGCAGCGCGCGCTCGCTCACGCGGACAGCGCCGACGCCGATACCTCGAAGGCTCGCCGTACGCCACCGCCGGAATTCAAGGGCTTCGAAGCGCCCCACTGGGTGATGCTGCGCTCCGCCGCGGTGCCGGGGTGGGGGCAGTTGCACAACGGTTCGTGGAAGAAGGCGGTTGCGGTTGCGGGGCTCGAGGGATTGTTCGTTTCAAAAATCATCAACGACCAGTCCGCGCTCCGCTCGCTCAGCAGCGACATCGACGTGGCACACGCGACGGGCACTAGTGCGCAGGAAGCCGGTTTCATCACGCAGTACAACACTCGCGCGGACCGCTCGGTCGCCCATCAATGGTGGCTCGGGGCCCTGTTGGCATACTCGATGCTGGACGCGTACATTGATGCTCACTTTCGCAACTTCCACATCGACCTCGATGACGATCCTGCACTGCCCCCGGAGCAACGGCGGGCGGCGGGCTTGAAGCTGTCCTGGCAGGAGCGCTTTTGACCGATCCTCGATTGGCCCACATCCGGAACTTTTGCATCATCGCGCACATCGATCACGGCAAGAGCACGCTGGCGGACCGGTTGCTCGAGCTCACGCACACCCTGACGCCCCAGCAGATGAAGGCGCAGGTGCTGGACGACATGGATCTCGAGCGCGAGAAGGGCATCACCATCAAGTCGCATGCGATCGCGATGGAGTACCCCGCGAGCGACGGGCACACCTACGAGTTCAACCTGATCGACACGCCCGGGCACGTCGACTTCACCTACGAAGTCTCACGCAGCCTCGCGGCATGCGAAGGCGCCATCCTCGTGGTCGATGCCTCGCAGGGGATTGAAGCGCAGACGTTGTCGAACTTCTTCCTCGCGCGTGACCAAGGCCTCACGCTCGTGGCGGCGCTCAACAAGGTCGATCTGCCGATGGCGCGCAGCGACGAAGTCTCGCTTGAGATCGACCACCTCACGGGCATACCGATCGACAAGATCCATCGCATCAGCGCCAAGACGGGGCTGGGGGTGAAGGAACTGCTCGACGACCTGGTGCGCGAGATTCCGCAGCCCGGGGGTGATCTCGACGCGCCGTTCCGCGCGCTGATCTTCGATTCGAAGTTCGATGCCTATCGCGGCGTCGTCACGCTGATCCGCGTGATGGACGGCCGTATCAAGGCCGGCCAGAAGATCCAGTTCTTGTCTTCGGGCAAGGAGTACGAAGTGATGGAGGTCGGGCGGCTCAGGCTCAAGCTCGACGCGCAGGATGAACTTCACGCAGGCCAGGTGGGCTACATGGTCGCAGGTGTGAGAACAGTGGCCGATGCGCGCGTCGGCGACACCATCGGCGCCGCGGGGATCGCGGGATTGAAGCCGCTCACCGGTTTCCGCGAAGCCAAGTCGATGGTGTTCTCAGGCATTTACCCGATCGACTCCGAGCACTACGAGCCGCTCAAGGAGGCGCTGAGCAAGCTGGTGCTCAACGACGCCGCGCTGATCTACGAGCCCGAATCCTCCGTGGCGTTGGGCTTCGGATTCCGCTGCGGCTTCCTCGGGCTGTTGCATCTCGAGATCATTCAAGAGCGCCTGCGCCGTGAATTCCAGATCGACCTGATCGCCACGACGCCGAGCGTGGAATACCACCTGCTGCTTGAGAATGGTGACCTGCTCAAGGTCGACAACCCGAGCCAGATGCCCGATGCCAACATGATCGCCACGATCGAGGAACCGTACGTGCTCGCGCACGTGCTGACGCCGTCCGAGTATCTCGGCAATATCATGAAGCTGTGCCAGGACCGCCGCGGCATCTTCGTGAACCTCGACTACATCGAGGAGAAGCGCGCGCGCGTCGCCTACCGCTTGCCGCTCGCCGAGATCGTGCTCGACTTCTACGACCGGCTGAAGTCGGTGTCGCGTGGCTACGCCTCGCTGGACTACGAGTTCGACGGCTATCGCGAAGCAGACGTCGTCAAGCTCGATATCCTGTTGAACGGCGATACGGTGGACGCCCTGTCCGCGATCGTGCACCGGGAGCGGGCGTACGATTGGGGAAAGGACCTGTGCTCAAAGCTCAAGGAGCTGATCCCCAAGCAGATGTTCCAGGTCGCCATTCAGGCGGCGATCGGGGCCAAGATCGTGGCGCGCGAGACGATCGGCGCCATCCGTAAGAACGTGACAGCGAAGTGCTACGGCGGTGACATCACGCGCAAGCGCAAGCTGCTCGAGAAACAAAAAGAAGGCAAGAAGCGTATGAAACAGATAGGTACGGTCGAGGTGCCCCAAGAGGCGTTCCTCGCGGTACTCAAGGTCGAGCGATGAGCGGGGGTCGAATGCCGAAGCGGTCCAAGTCCACGGTCATGGAGTACATCGAAGCGATCGTCTGGGCGCTCGTGCTCACGCTGGTGCTGCGCGCGTTCGTGATCCAGGCGTTCAGGATCCCATCCGAGTCGATGGTGCCCACGCTGCTCGTCGGCGACTTCCTGTTCGTCAACAAGTTCGAGTACGGCGCGAAGATCCCGTTCACCCACGTGCGTCTGCCGGGCCTGCGCCCGCCGCGGCGCGGCGATGTCATCGTGTTTCAGTACCCGGTCGATCCAAGCAAGGACTTCATCAAGCGATGTATCGCGACCGGAGGGCAGACCATCGAGGTGTCGTCGAAACACGTCATCGTCGACGGCGACACGCTGCGGGAGTCCTACACGCAGCATATCGATCCAGCGCTGCATCCTCATGGTTACGACGTGCGGGACTATTTCGGGCCCTACAGCGTCAAGCAGGGCGATTTGTTCATGATGGGCGACAACCGCGACAACTCCAACGACAGCCGTTTTTGGGGGCCGGTCGACATGGATCTCGTCAAGGGCCGCGCGATGTTCATCTACTTCTCGACCGCGGGCACCAATCTGTGGGAATTCCTGCCGAAGATCCGATTCGGGCGGTTGTTCAAGGCGATTCACTGACGCCGGGACCAATCGCGAACGCTTCACCCGCGCGAGGGGCCGACCGTCTGGCCACGCATGCCGCGGCCCGCGCGCAAGCCCGCGCGGGACTCTACGTGCATGTGCCATTCTGCGCGGTGCGCTGCAGCTATTGCGATTTCTCCACCGGCCCGATCTCCGATGCGCTGGTCGAACGCTACCTGGTGGCTCTCGTGCTTGAGATGCAGTGGCGCTCAGTGGCGGCGCGCTCGACTCAATTCCATTCCGTGTTCTTCGGCGGTGGCACTCCGTCAACGCTTAGCCCTAAGCAGTTTAGGCGACTGTGGGACGCCCTGCGTGAGCACTTCGACATCGCCGCGGATGCCGAAATCACGCTCGAGGCGAACCCGGAATCCGTGCGCGAGGAGCGCCTCGAAGCGTGGGCGGGTGCCGGCGTTAACCGGCTGTCGTTCGGCGCCCAGGCATTCGACGCGGGTGATCTAAAGCTGCTGGGGCGCATCCACGATGTGGCGCGTCCAGCACTTGCGGTGGCGCTGGCCCGCGCGCATGGGTTCAAGCGACTTTCGCTGGACCTGATGTTCGGCTACCCCGGTCACACCAGGGCGGCGTGGGAGGGCACGCTCGAGGCATTGTTCGCTCTCGAGCCGGAACATCTCTCCGCGTACTGCTTCATCCCGGAGGGCGGCACGCCTCTGGGTGACGCTGTTCTTACGGGGACCGTGGTGTTGCCGCCCGACGACGCGCAGGCGGAAGCCTATGCGCACCTCGAACGGCGCGCTCGCGCACAAGGCTTCGCCTGCTACGAGACCTCGAACTTCTGCCTGCCCGGCGCCGAAGCACGGCACAACCTCGTCTACTGGTTGCGGCGTCCCTATGTCGGGCTCGGGCCCTCGGCGCATGGCCATCTCGATGGCCGCCGCTACGGCAACCGCTACGACCGTGTGGAATGGATCCAGTCGCTCGAACGCGGCGAAAGTCCCGAGGCGGAATCTGAGCTCGAGACCGGCAGCTCGCGCGCGCGGGAGGTCGTCATGCTGGGACTAAGGCTGGCCGATGGCCTGCACGCGAGTGACTACCCTGCGCCTGAGTGGGAACAGGTGGACCGGCGTTATGGGCTTGCCTTCCAACGCGCTGTCGCCCAGGGCCGGCTCGAGAATGGCCCCCTGGGCCCGCGCATCGCGGCGGCCCACCGGTTCGTGGCCGACGACGTCATTGCCTGGCTCGACGCAGCCGCCGAAGCTATAGCCGAAGCTACAGGGGTTGACACCTTGGAGCGCGGCTCCATAACCTCTAGCGGATGAGTACGATCGCAGTGCCCGGTCGAGTGAGCCGGGAAGACCCCGATCTGAGCGACCGCCTTCGCGACGTGTTCGTGGCGTTGGTCCGCCAGTACGACGCCACGGCGCACCCGGTGGCCTCGGACGCGCTTGCGCGCATGGCAGGGTTGCGGCTGTCGTCCGCCAGTATTCGCAGTGCGCTCGCAGAACTCGAAGCCTCAGGGCTGCTGGAGCGGGCGCATGCCTCATCGGGCCGCATCCCGAGTGCGCTGGGCTACGAGTTCTTCGTGCGTGTGCTGTTGCGGCCCGCGGCACTTCCCGATGCGGTGATGGAGCAGATCCGCGGCTCGCTGTACCGCTCGACGCGCGATGTCGAGGCGTTGCTGCAGGAGGCGTCACGCCTGCTGTCCACGATCACCCAGCAGATGGGGCTCGCGGTCGCGCGTTCGCTCGACGACGTGCGGCTGACGCGACTCGATCTCGAACCGCTGGGCGAACAGCGCGCGTTGCTGGTGCTCGGTCTCGAAGGGGGTGCGGCGCAAACACTCGTGCTCGAGCTCGAGAGTCCACTTCGCGCAGCCGACCTGCATGAAGTCGCCGACGTGCTGCGAGACAGGCTGACGGGGCGGTTGCTCGCCGAGGTGCGCGAACGCATGGCGTACGACCGCGAACTGGTCCGCGGTACCGCACTGCGGCTCGTGGTGCGCGCGGCGAATGCCGGCTGGGCGCTCGGCGTGGCGACCCCGCTGATCAGCGCGGGCACTTCGCGCATCGCGCAACAGCCTGAATTTGCCACGGCGGAACAGCTGGCACCCGTCCTGCGCGCGGTCGAGGAAGGCGCGCCGCTGGATCGCCTGATGATCACGCGCATCGAAGGACAGGCAGCGGTGATGGTCGGCGTCAACGCGACGCCCGGGCTCGCCGGCTGCAGCCTCGTGAGTTTCGCGTTGCCGGGCCATGTGCGCGCCGCGGTCGGCGTGCTCGGTCCCCTGCGCATGAATTACGCTTTCGCGCTGGCCGCGGTGGATACCGTGGGTGCCCGCGTGGCCGAACTGCTGCAGGCTTGAGTGCCCGCGTGCCTGGGCACTGCGGCACCGGCCGCTTCCCTCATTTCTGGAGATGACTCATGAGTCCGTCGGATATTCCTACTCCCGCTGAGCCTAAGCCGGTCGCGGGCGATTCGCCGTTCGAGCGCGACAACGAAGGGCAGGATGCCGCCGTGCCGTTCGCCGACGAGCTTGAGCTGCTCGAGGCAACGCCGGTCCCCGCGGCTCCCGATCCGGCCGCGGAGTTGGCGCAGGTGCGCGACCGTTGGCTGCGCACCGAGGCCGATCTGCAGAACTACCGCCGCCGCGCGCAGCGCGACGTGGAGGAGGCGCGGCGCAATGCGGAGGAGCGCGCGATCGTCGAGCAGATCGAAGTGCTCGATGACCTGGATCGCGCACTGTCGGCGGCGCGTGAAGCGGGCGCTGCGGCGGCATGGGTGCAGGGCGTCGAGCTCGTGGCGCAGCGGCTGCGGGACTCACTGACGCGCGCCGGTGTCATCGCGGTGAACCCGGTGGGTGAGCCGTTCGACCCGCGCTTCCATGAAGCGTTGATCGAATTGCCTGCGCCGCCGGACGCCGCTGCGGGCACCATCCTGCATGTCGAACGCACCGGCTACCGGCGTGGCGAGCGCATGCTGCGCGCGGCGCGTGTCGCGGTGGCGGCCGACCGCGCGGCGGAAAACTAGCCGATGGCGAAGCGCGACTATTATGAAGTCCTCGGTGTGCCGAGAACCGTCACCGATGACGAGATCAAGAAGGCCTACCGAAAGATCGCGTTCGAGCAGCATCCCGACCGCAATCCCGGCAACAAGGATGCCGAAGCCAAGTTCAAGGAAGCGACAGAGGCCTATGAGGTCTTGCGGGACCGCGAAAAACGCGGGCGCTACGACCAGTTCGGCCACGCCGCGACCGGCGGCGGTGGTGGCGGTGGTGGTGGCAGCTACACGGGTGGCACCGATTTCAGCGGCTTCGATCTGGGCGATGCCCTGCGCGCCTTCATGCGCGACTTCGGCCAGGGCGGTAGCGGCGGCTTCGAGGACCTGTTCGGTGGTGGCCGTGAGCCCGACCACCGCGGCGACGACCTGCGTGTGCGGCTGGCGCTGACGCTCGAGGAGATCTCGACCGGTGTCGAGAAGCGCGTGCGCATCAAGCATCGCAAGGCCTGCGCGACGTGCTCGGGCAAGGGCGGCAGCGGCGAGACGCCGTGCACGCAGTGCCAGGGTCGCGGTCAGGTGCGGCGCGTGCAGCAGTCGATCTTCGGCCAGTTCGTGAATATCGCGACCTGCCCCAAGTGCGAAGGAGCGGGGCGGATGTTCAAGGAGCCCTGCCGTACCTGCGAAGGCACGGGCCGCACGCCGGAAACCGAAACAGTGACCGTGCAGGTGCCGCCGGGAGTCGCGAACGGCAATTTTATTCCGCTGCGCGGCATGGGCGATGCCGGGTTGCGCGGCGGGACTTCGGGCGACCTGTTGGTGCTGATTGAAGAGAAGGAACACGACGTCTTCGAACGCGACGGTGATGACCTGCATGTCGTGCTGCCGGTGGCGTTCCCCACGGTGGCCCTGGGCGGCAAGGCCGAACTGATCCTGCTCGATGGCACGAAGGCGATCGTGACCGTGCAGGCGGGCACCCCGACGGGGCAGATGATCCGCCTCAAGGGGAAGGGCTTGCCGTCATTGCGGGGTGGCAAGGGCGACCTGATCGCGCAGATCATGGTGTGGGTCCCCGAGAAGCTCGGTTCGGCCGAGAAGAAGTTGCTCGAGGAGCTGGGACGTTCGGAAGCCTTCAAGCCGCCCAAGCCCGGGCGCTCGGTGTTCGAACGGGTCAGGAATGCCTTCAAGGGTTAGCGCCGTCCCGGCGTTCTTGTACGTCGCCGGCCTGGGCGGTGTGGGTTCACAGGCCGCCCTGTCGGAAGCCGAATCGCACTACGTCTCGCGCGTCTGCCGCGCGCGCACGGGCGATCTCGTGCACGGAACCGATGGCTGCGGACACATCGCCACGCTGCGCATGACGGCGACCGGTCCCGCGGCGTCCGCCGAAATCGAGAGCATTGAGCACGTGCCGCGCGCGCGCAACGTCTGGATCCTGTGCGGCGAGCCCGAGGGCAATCGCGACGACTGGATGGTCGAAAAGCTCGCGGAACTCGGTGTCGCGCGCTGGACACCGCTCGACACGAAGCGCGCGGCGTGGGGCGATGGTGGGCGGCGGCGCGAGCGTTGGCAGCGTTTGGCGGTCGCCGCACTCAAGCAATCATGCTCCGCCTGGCTGATGCGGGTCGATGCTCCATCGCCGATCGATGCCGTGCTCGCGGAAATTCCCGAAACGGCCACGCGCTGGTTGGCCAGCGAGCGGGGTACTCGCCCCGAACGGGTGGAGAGCCCGGGGGACGTCGTGTCGGTGGTGGGGCCCGCGTCAGGGCTGACGCCCGAGGAGGAGGAGTGGCTCCTCGGCCGTCAATTCAAAGCGGTTTCGCTGGCGAGTTTCCGGCTACGCGCCGAGACGGCGGCCATCGGCGTCGCGGCGTGGTGGGCTGCCCAGCCGTAAATCCCGCAGTTCATGTCAGTTAAGGACATATCAGGATCGCCTGCCGTCCGA
>JANLOX010000442.1:0-5112 GCA_031366795.1 Candidatus Eiseniibacteriota bacterium
CCGCGACGTAGGTGAGCGCTGCCGCATCGAGCACGGCCTTGGCGCCCACGACTTCTTGGGGCGCCAGCGATCCGCTTTCGGTGAGTTGTTGCAGCGCGCGCTTCGAAGCGTCGAACTCGACCGGCAGCGTGATCAGGTGGAACACCACCGCTCCTGAGAAGAACAACAGCCCGATGTCCATCATCAGCCCGCTCATGCCGCTGTGGAAGATGAAACCGATGAAGAACAGCGGGAACGCCAGCATGCTGCCGATGTTCGCGACTGGCGCGATCGCCGCGCGAATCCCCAGCGGAGCGTAGCCCTGCGCGTGTTGCAGCACGTGCCCGACCTCATGGGCGCCCACGGCGATCGCCGCCAGCGACGACTCTTCGTAATTGTGCGGCGACAGCCGGACCTTCTTGCTGCGCGGATCGTAGTGATCAGACAGCACGCCGCCGACTTCCTCGATCGCCACATCGGTGACGCCATTGCGCGTCATGATCTGCTGCGCCATCTGGCGCCCGGTCAGGCCGTTCGCGGCGCGGACCTGCGAGTACTTTTTGTAGGTATGCTGAACCTTCCACTGCGCCCACATCGCGAACGCCAGCGCGGGAAGGACGAGCAGCATGGTCGGATCGAAGAAGCCAAAACCCATTGCGGTCACTCCTGGTGATGAGGGATGCCGGCCGGCAACTCTTAGCCGGCTCGCACAACGCTTTGGATGCGGACCGGGCCGTCGGCGTTGCGCCTAATCGGAGTCCGCCCGCCAGCGTTGCGCCTCCATGACAACCCAGCCGGGGCGGGCACGCAAGTAGGCCCTCTGCGGCGAACCCAGCGGGGCGGCGGAGGCACCAGGGCGCCGGATTCGGGTCATGTTATCGTCTGGGCCGCTTGAGCCGCCCAACCGTTTCAGCGGCTCCACCCTCGTCACCGAGTCGAATTCGCGCCCACCGGAAACCCAGCCATGACCGCATCGCCCCCCGTTGACCTGCGTAGCGACACCGTCACCCGCCCGACTCCGGCCATGCGACAGGCGATTGCCGGTGCGATCGTCGGCGACGATGTCTACGGGGATGACCCGACAGTGCTGGCGCTCGAGCAGTGCGTCGCGGCACTCACCGGCAAGCAGGCGGCCGTCTATGTGCCGAGCGGCACGATGGGCAACCAGCTCGCCGTGAACGCCCTGACCCAGCCGGGCGAAACGGTGATGCTCGAGGCGCACTCACATGTATTTCTCTACGAACAGGGTGGCATCGCGGCGAATTCAGGTTGTCTCGCGCACACGATCGAAGGAACGCGCGGCGCGATCAGCGCGGCCCAGGTAGAGACGGCGTGGCACGATGCCACCGATGAACACATCTCCCGGCGGTCGCTGCTGTGCCTCGAGAACACCTTCAACTACGCTGGGGGCGTCGTGGTGCCTCTCGCTGTGGTGAAGGCAACGGCCGCCGCGGCGCGTGAGCGCGGCATGCGCGTTCATCTCGATGGCGCGCGCCTGTGGAATGCGAGTGTCGCCAGTGGTGTGCCGCTGGCCGAGTGGGCGGCGTGCGCCGACACCGCCATGATGTGCTTCTCGAAAGGGCTGGGCTGCCCCATCGGCTCCATTTTGGTGGGCGACGCCCAAGTCATCCAGAAGGCGCGCCGCACGCGCAAGCGCTGGGGCGGCGGCATGCGCCAGGTGGGCATTCTGGCCGCGGCCTGCCTGTACGCGCTCGACCATCATGTCGACCGCCTCGCCGAGGACCACGCGCGCGCGAAGCGGTTGGCGGCGGGCTTCACGCTGCCGGGCGTTACCGTCATGACGCCTGAGACGAACATCGTGTTCGTCTCGCTCGATCATCCCAGCCTCGATGCGACGCGTGTGCTCGCGGCGTTGGCCGAGAGCGGTGTCTGGATGAGCGACTATGGCCACGGCCGCCTGCGCGCGGTCGTTCATCTCGACGTCGACGACGCGGGAATCGAACGGGCGATCGACGCATTCTGCCGCGCGGTTGCCGCGCGAGTCGGAGCCGTCAGCCGCTAGCCCCAATGCCGCAGTTGGACGACGTTTCTAGCGATTTTCGAGCGCGTCGCGGCGGCCCGCGCACAGCGAACCCCTTCGCCTACGGCAGCCGTCCCTCGAGCAGCGTCGCGAGTTTCGCCGGATCGATGTTGCCGCCCGAGATGACACACACGAGGGGGCCCTTAGGGATGGGGACGGCCGCTCCCGCAGCGCCCTGTGCCGCGCGTCCGGCGAAGGCCGTGGCGAGTGAGACCGCACCCGCGCCCTCGGGCACCACGCGCGCGCGGCTCACCAGCGTACGGATCGCTCCCGCGACTTCCTCGAGCGTCACCACGCACGAGCCGGCGAGCAGCCCGGCTGCGAGCGGCCACATTTCATCGAGCACCGAGCGGGCGCTGATGCCATCGACGAAGCTCGCCTGGTATTCGATTTGCCGCGGGCCACCCGCGGCAAGCGCTGCCGCGAGCGGCGCCGCGGTGTCGACCTCGCACGCGAACGTGGGCGCTGAGGCGCCCGAAGCGCACAGCGCCGAGGCGATGCCGCACGACAGCCCGCCGCCGCCGAACGGCACCAGCACGGCGGCAATTCCCGGGAGGTCTTCCACAATCTCGAGACCGATGGTCGCATTGCCCGCGATCACCGCCGGATCGCTCACCGGATGCACGAACAATCCTTCGAGGTCGTCGTAGCGCCGCTCGACCAGCACGCGCCACCAGCGCTCGAACGGCACCGGCACGAGCCGCGCGCCCAGCCGCTCGATGGCGTCGAGCTTGGCGCGCGGCGCGGTGTCGGGCACTACGACGGTGCACGGCACTCCCGCCGCGCGGGCGCACCACGCCACACCCTGCGCCATGTTTCCGGCACTCGCGGTGTAAACGCCTCGCGCGAGGGCCTCACGCGGAGCGAGCGCGATGGCGCTTGCAGCGCCACGAATCTTGAACGATCCGATGGGCTGGAGGTTCTCGAGCTTGAGCCAGATCTCGGGTTCGCCGGCTCGCCGATCGAGCCGCACCAACGGCGTGCGCAGCGCCACCCCCGCGATGCGGTCCCTCGCGGCGCGGATCTCCGCGAGGGTAGGAGGCGTCAGCGGAGCGGTAGCACCTGCGCTCACGGCGTAGTGCTCACGCGCCGCGCTCGTGCTCGAGCTGAATGAGGCGAGCGTTCACGCCGCGCTCGCGCCGATGGGGAACGAGGCGAGCGTTCACGCCGCGCTCGCGCCGATGGGGAACGAGGCGAGCGCGCGTTCGGGATCCACGTTGCCGCCCGAGACGATGCTCACGACGGTCGCACCGGCGGGCAGGCGCGCCTTGCCGGCCATCACGGCCGCGGTCGCGGCCGCACCCGCGCCTTCGACATAGAGCTTGGCGCGGACCAGTAATTCGCGCATCGCCTCCAGAATCTCCGCTTCGGACACGAGGACGAATTCGTCGACGGCGTGTTGCGCCACCTCGAGCGGCAGCGCGCCGACAAACGGCGCGGTCAGGCCATCCGCGATCGTCTGGGGGCGGGGAACGGGTACCGGTTTGCCCGCCGCGATCGCCGGAATCATCCCCGGGCCCGCTTCCAGCTCGACGCCGACGACGCGGCAGGAAGGCTTCAGCGCCTTGATTGCGGAGGCAACCCCGGCCAGCAGGCCGCCGCCGCCGATCGGGACCAACACGCAATCGACATCGGGCACCTGCTCGAGTACTTCGAGCCCGACCGTACCCGCGCCCGCCAGCCCTATTGGATCGTCGAACGGGTGCACGAAGGCGGCGCCCGTGCGCGCCTCTTCCTCGCGCAGGCGATCGAACAACGTGGTGCGGTCGGCATGGGGAACGATCGTGGCGCCATAGCCCCGCGCGGCGTCGGTCTTCGAGCGTGGCGCGTCCATCGGCATCACGACCGTGCACGGTACGCCGCTCGCGCGGGCAGCCCAGGCCACCGCCTGGGCGTGGTTGCCTGCGGACACCGTGATGAGCCCGCGCGCCCGCCGCTCCGGTGACAGCGAGAGCACCATGTTGAGGGCGCCACGCGTCTTGAACGATCCGGTCTTCTGGAAATTTTCGCACTTGAGCAGCAGCCGCACCCCGGCGCGCGCACCCAGACTGGCCGAGGAGAACACGGGCGTGCGATGCAGTTGGGGCCCCGTGCGCGCGGCGGCCTCGCGAATGGCCTGAATAGGGATAGGCATCGCGGCCCACGTTGGCATCGCCGCATCGGCAGGGTCAAGCACGGGAATGGCGAGCGCAGCAATCGAAGTTCTTCAACTGCCCGCCCGTCGTTCCTGCCCGGCGTTTCGTGGACGCCGCTGCCGCCAAGTGGTAGCGTGCGCGCCCGTTGCGAATCACCAGAACCTGCATCCAGGAGCCCGACGATCCGTGAGTGCAGACCACCTCCCCCCTGTGATGGGGAGTTTGTTTTTGGTGGCCACGCCCATCGGCAACCTCGAGGACGTCACGCATCGAGCGCTGCGGGTTTTGGGCGAGGCCGACATCGTGGCCGCGGAGGACACGCGGCATACGCGGCGGCTGCTCGATCACTATGGGATCTCGGCCCGGCTGGTCAGCTTGTTCGAGCACAACGAGCGGGCGCAGATACCACGGATGATTCGCGAACTCGAAGCGGGCCGCTCCGTGGCGGTGGTGACGGATGCCGGATCGCCGGCATTGAGCGATCCGGGCTTCCCGCTGGTGCGGGCGGCGGTTGCCGCGGGCATCAAGGTGTTGAGCATTCCAGGACCCAGCGCCATCGTGGCAGCACTTCAAGTCAGCGGATTGCCCACGGATGCATTCACGTTCGCGGGGTTCCTTCCGGTAAAGTCCGGCGCGCGCAGGCGAAAACTCGAAGAAATGTCGGAGCGGCCGGAGACGATCGTGGCGTTCGAGTCGCCGCACCGCATCGACGCGTGTCTCGAAGCGCTCGAAACGGTGTGGGGGGAGCGTCCCATTTCGCTGGCGCGCGAGTTGACCAAAATTCATGAGGAGTGCTTGCGCGGCACGCCGGCCGAGGTGCGCGCGCGGCTGACGCCGGATCGCCGGCGCGGCGAGATGGTGCTGGTCTTGAGCGGCTGCGGCCGCACGAAGAGTTCACGGGAATGACCCACACGCCGGGGGCGGCAATGGAGGGCGGCACGGTGCGAAGTGCTGCAG
>JANLOX010000462.1:0-1561 GCA_031366795.1 Candidatus Eiseniibacteriota bacterium
TAGGCGTACACGCCCGGCAGCTTCGCCAGCAGCATCGGCGTGTCCTGGCCATCGTTCACACGCAACAGATCGTCGCGGCCGAGCGAGGAACGCGTCACTGGCGCGTGCTCCGAAGGTCGGTCGGTGCGGACTTCGATGCCGCTCATCGGCACAACCTGCGGCAGGGTATCGGGAGTCGTGGCCACCACGGCGGCCAGTATCAGGGCGAGGATCATCAGGTAATCTCCCGAGCTGTGTTTGCGCGCGTGCCACGACGCCCCGGCAACATCCAGCCGATGGCGTAGATCACGAGCGAGGTCAACAGCCCCACGTAAATGGGTTCAATATTGGCGAGCGGCAGCGGTGCAGCACCCTTCGGCGTGTAGGCGCGCGCGAGAATTCCATAGAGCGACGTGGCGAAGGCGGCGCACATCGCAAACATTGTGAGGTGGGTCTTCAACCGACCGCGCTGCAGCAACGCGGTGCCGACGGGCAACAGCAGAGCGGGCGTGGTGACCGAGCCCAGGTCGTGCCACAGCCCGATCACGCTCTGGTTCACCAGCGCCAGCGCGCACGCGAACACCGTGGCGATGCCGAGCCCCAGGCGCGAGTAGAACGGGATGCGGTCCTCGTTTGCATCCCGTCGCAGCCGCCAGATCACGTCGCGGCCCAGTGTGGTGGCGGCGATGAAGCCATAAGAGTCGATCGTGCTCATCACCGTGGCGATCATCGCGAGGTAGAACAGCCCGAGTGCCCCCGCGGGCAGCGTCACGCGCGCCAGCTCGGGATAGGCGAACACGGGATCCTTCAAGTGCGGCAACACGGCGCGCGCGTAAAGGCCGGTCGTGGTGGAGAGAAAGTCGAACACGATCCAGCACACGATCGACCACAGCATCGAGCGCTTGGCGATTTTCGGGTCGCGCGCGGCGTACGCGCGCTGCCAGAACCCCGGATCGACGAGCGCGGAGAGCGCGATCACGTACCACACGAAGATCGCCGCGGGTGGATTTCCGCCATGCCAGGTGAAGTGCGTTGCGGGCAACGTGGCGTGCAAAAACGCGAGACCACCATGTCGCGCCACCAACATCGCCACCATGACGATAAATCCTAAGTACATGAGCACGAACTGCACCTGGTCGGTGAGGACAACCGTGCGTAAGCCGCCACGATCGATATAGAACAGCGACACGACCGCCGCCACGATCACGCACGGCACCAGCGGCAGCCCGAACATCGCGGCGAACAGCGTGCCGAGCATCAACACATACGCCGCGGGCGCCGAGGTGATGAACACGAGCAACGCGCCCGCGAACGCCGGCCCCGGGCCATAGTGCTTCGCGAGCAGGTCGGGAATCGTGAACAACTCCGTCTGGCGGGCCTTCTTGGCGAACAACAGCGCGAACAGCAGCGCGCCGACGTAGTACGGCACGCCGAACACCAGCCAGTTGGAAAGCCCGAAGCGGTACGAATACTCACCGACGCCAAGAATGCCGCCGTACCAGGTCGTGACCAGCGTCGCTACGAGCGCGGGCAAGGTCACCGCGCGGCCCGCGACGAGATAGTCGATGACGCCGCTGCGCTG
>JANLOX010000097.1:0-9650 GCA_031366795.1 Candidatus Eiseniibacteriota bacterium
CGCGGCCCGAGCCCAATGTGATGCGAAACCGCCTTAAACACTCACTTCGCTGAGCTGACGCTCGATCTGCTCGAGCAGCGTCCGCACCGAGCGGTCGATCACGCGATCGCCGATGCGCACCAGCGCGCCGCCCAACAGCGAGGCGTCGACCTCACTGGTGAGTTGGATCTTGGAATTCGTGCGCTTCTCGAGCTCGGCGTGCAGCCGGGTCGTTTCGGCCGGACTGAGCGCCACAGCACTCGTTACGTGCGCGCGCTGGATGCCCTGCTGCCGCTCGACAATCGCCTGGAACTCGCGAACGATTTCGTCGAACTCACCCAACCGCTTCTTGCGCAACAGCAGGTCCACGAACAGCGCGACCGACTTGGTCACCTTGCCGTCGAGCACCGACGCCAGCACCTTGCGCTTGTCGGCCTGCAGCACCTGTGGTGTCGAGAGCAGCGCGCCCACACGTGAACTACCTCCCAGCACCACTGCCATGGCCTTCAAGTCCTCGAGCGCGCGCGGAGTCTCGCCCCGTTTTTCGGTCACGATATGTAGTGCCCGTGCGTAACGCGCTCCGACCGTGGCGTCCTTCACCGGCCCGCTCCCACCTCGTCGATGAATTCGCCCAGCAGTTTGCGCTGGTGCGCGTCATCGAGCTTCTCGCGCAGGATCTTCTCGGCCCCGCGGAGCGAGATGTTGATCATCTGTTCCTTGAGCAGTTCCTTGGCCTTTTCCTTCTGGCGCGTCACTTCATCTTCCGCCTGCGCCAGCCGGGCCGTGGCCTCGGTCTGTGCCTGCGTCCGCATTTCACCGGCGACGCGCTGCCCTTCGGCGACGCCTTCCTGGATCTTGGCGCGCTTCTGGGTCTCGATTTCGCGCAACTGCAACTCGAGCTTGGCGCGTGCGCCGTCCGCGGCCGCCTGACGTTTCGCGGCCTCGGCGAACTCACCGGCGATCTTCGCGCGGCGCTCCTCGAGCAGCCTGAGCACCGGCCCCCACGCGAACTTCCTCATCACCCACAGCAGGATGAGGAAGCCGAGTATCTGGGTCGCCACTTGGCGGATGTCGATCAAACCATTCATGCCACCTCCCGGAACGGGCGGGCGCGCATGGCGCGCAACCCGGTCCCGCGTTGCGCCTGAACTACGCGATCTTTCCCGAGAGCAAGAACATCGTCACGAATGCATAGATCGTCAGTGCTTCCGCGAGGGCGGCGATGATGATCATCGCCAGCTGGATCTTCGCGGTCGCTTCGGGCTGACGGCCGATGGCCTGCATTGCGCCCTGACCGATCAAGCCGAGGCCGATTCCGGATCCGATGGCGGCGATACCGATGCCGAGCGGAAGACCGAGGGCAAGCGCTGCCTGGAAATTCATCGCGTGTCTCCTTGAGATGGGTTAGTGATGTGCGTGCTGCGCGGCTTCCGCATGCGGAAATTCGTCATGTTGCTCGTGCGGGAGCATGAGGAGGACGTAGATCGTGCTAAGAACCATGAACACTGCGGCCTGGAGCGTGCTGGTGAGCAACGCCAGGAACAGGAACGGCAATTGCAACGGCAAACCGAACGGCATGTGCGCGAACGACAGCGAGGTGATGCCGAGGCTGACGAACGCCACCAGCAGCATGTCCTCGCCGAAGATGTTGCCGAACAAACGGCAGGACAGCGAGATCGGCTTGGCGAGTTCGCCGAGCAAGTGGATCGGCAGCATCAGCGGCGCCAGCAGCCAACCCGTCAGGTCGCGCGGCTGGCCGAGCATGTGGTCGACGTAGCCGAGCGCGCCCAGTTCCTTGATGCCGATGTACTGCACGTAAATGAACACCACGAGCCCGAGCGCGAAGGTGACGTTGAGGTTCGAGGTCGGCGAATCCATGAATGGGATCAGGCCGAACAGGTTCATACACCAGATGTAGATCCCAAGCGTCCCTAAGAACGGCACGAAGCGCTTGGCGTGGCCCTTGCCGATGATGTCGGTGATGAAATTGTCGAGGCCCTCGACCAGCATCTCGACGACGTTCTGCAGGCCAGTCGGCACCATCTGCGGGTTGCGCGAGGCGAAGAACGACACGATGCACAGCAGCAGCGCCACGATCAGCGCGAAGATCACGGCTTCGTAGGTGTGCAGGAAGTGCGACCAGGTGGCGTGCGGGTAAGCGCGGTGCAGGATGGTGATGAAGTTGGGGAACTTCTGTGGGCCGGATTCTTCTTCAGCGCCTTCTGCCGCAGCACCCTCAGCGTGCGCTACGCCGGCGTGCACCGTCTGCTCGGCAGCCGGGGCACTCGACTGGCTCAGCACCTTGGACGGCACCAGCCACCAGGCGGCGACGAGCACGATCGCGACAATGGCCGCGGCGCGCCACGGGCTCGCGACGATCGACTTCCACGCGCGCGATTCCAGCGTGAGCGTGGAGACGGCCTTCAAGAGCATCACGGCGAACGGGGCGAGGAAGCCGGCGAGCAGGTAGGGGACCGGCAGCTTCATCAACAACAGGGCGCCCACAGCGAACAGCGCAAGCATGCCACCGATCGACAACGCGGCGCGCTGCAAGGATTTGGAGGTTCCGCGCTCAGCGCCGGTCAGCGCGGTCACGAGCTGCTCGATCAGGTCAAAGTTGACCAGCGACCAGAACGCACCCAGGCCGATCGCGAGGCCCGCGAGCGGGCCCTTGTAGGTCGTCATCGCCAGGCCGGCAACCACGGCAAAGCCCAGCGTGCTGCGGCGAACGCGCGCGAGAAACTCGAGGCCCATGGGTCGGGAGCGTCGCAGTCCTAAGACCGCGTCACTCGCTGTTCTCCTCTTCTGCCTGGTAGCGGCGATAGATCTGGTAGGTCTCGCGCCCGGCCGCGACGAATCCCAACACCAAGCCCGCAATCTTGAGCCATGGGGAGAGGCCGAACCGCGTATCGAGCCAGTTGCCGAGGAAAAAACCCACCAGCGGCGAGACGATCAACAACGTGGGAATCGCGAGGAGCAATGAGGCCGATCGAAGGCCCTTGGTGTTTCGGTCCTTCTTCGGCGGAACACGCATATCGCGAACCCCTTACGAGGCCACTTCGTGGGCCGATTGCCCTCCCGGTCACACGACTTGGGGTGGGCAGTCGGACGGGGAAAGTAGGCAACGGCCGGGGGCGGGTCAACCGTAAAATGTTAGGAATTTGAAAAGAAGGTATGGCGCGTTCCGGCAACTCGCAAATGCCCCCAAATGGCTCAGCAGCAACGCTGGCCAGCGCTCGATCGGATGACTATCCTGCCGCTCCCGTGACCACCATCCTGAGCACACACGTCGAGGTTTACCTGTTCCGCCGCCGCGGCCGGCGCGTGGAATTCCTGTTGTTGCGCCGCGCTGCGTCGCGGCGCACGCTCCCCGGCGTGTGGCAGCCGGTCACCGGCAAGCGCAACATACGCGAACGCATGCTGGCCGCCGCGATACGCGAGGTGCGCGAGGAAACGGGATTCGAGCCTGCCCGTTGGTGGGCGCTCGAAACGATGACGCTCTACCCCGACATCGCGCGCGACCGGATCGTGGCGCTGCCGCTGTTCGCCGCCGAAGTGGGACCAAGCGCCCGGGTACAATTGTCGCGCGAGCACGACGACTCGAAGTGGGTGACCGCCGGCGAGGCTGCGCGCCTCGTGCTATGGGATTCACAGCGCCGCGGGCTCGATGCGGTGCGCCGCGAAGTGCTGGGCGTCAAGCGCCTGGCGGATGCACTGGAGATTTCGACATAGCCCGTGTGATATTGCCGGGCATTGGGAAGAATCGCACATTCACACACGGACAGGAGCCGTCATGGCAGGCACCAACTCATTCGACGTGACCACCGGCGTCGACTACATGGAAGTAAACAACGCCGTCGACCAAGCGACCAAGGAAGTCACCCAACGCTATGATTTCAAGGGCCTGAAGATTGGCATCGAGCTGAACGAGAAAGACAAGAAAATCATTATCACCGGCCCGGACGAGTACAAGATCACCGCGGTGTGGGAAGTGTTGCAGAGCAAGATGGTGCGCCGCCAAGTGTCACTGAAGAACCTGAAGCCCGGCAAGGTCGACATGGCCCTGGGCGCCACGGCGCGCCAGGAAGTCGAGATCACCGACGGTCTCAACGCCGAGATGGCGCGCGACATCGTGCGCTACCTGAAGGACCAGAAACTCAAGAAGGTGCAGTCCTCGATCCAGGGCGACACCGTGCGCATCACCTCCGGCAGCCGCGACGACCTGCAGGAAGTCATCGCCATGCTCAAGCAGCAGGATTTCGGTGTGGAGCTGAGCTTTGGGAACTTCCGGAGCAACTGACGAAGGCCGCCGGATCGCGCCGGCGGCCCCGCGTTTACACTCCGTACTCGGGGCTCGGCTTGCCATGCAGCCAGTGGTCGAACCACTTGCGGATGTGTTCCTGGTTCTGCACGCGGCGTGACGGCGCGCCGCTGCGCGAGAGCTCGTGGTTCTCGCCGGGGAAGCGCACCATCACCACTGGGCGCTTCATGTACTTGAGCGCGCGGAACAGCATCTCTCCCTGCCCGATCGGCGTGCGCCAGTCCTCTTCGCTGTGGATGATCATCAGCGGGGCCGTGATCTTCGCGACCTCCGTGATCGGCGAGACGGCGGCGTAGGCTGCGGGATCTTCGAACGGCTGCTTGCGGAACCACGCCGGGAGCAACATCGCGAAGTCGCACGTGCCCATGAAGCTCGCCCACTCCGAGATGCACCGCTGCGTCAGCGCCGCGGCGAAACGTTCGGTGCGCGTGACCAGCCAGTTCGTGAGCAACCCGCCGCCGCTGCCGCCGGTGACGCCGACGCGCTTCGTGTCGATGTAGCCGCGCGCCACAACCGCCTCGACGCCTTCGAGCAGGTCCTTCGCGTCATCACCCGGGAAGCGGTACTGGATGATATTCGCGAACTCCCAGCCATAGCTCGTGCTGCCGCGCGGGTTCGTGTAGACCACGACATTGCCGGCGCCGGCGAGCACATGGAATTCGTGGTAGAACCCGTGCCCATACGCGGTGTGCGGACCGCCGTGGATCTGGAGAATCATCGGGTACTGATTCCTCGCATCGAACCCGGGCGGCTTTACGATCCAGCCGTGAATTTTCTGGCCATCGAACGACGGGTACCAGAACTCCTCTACCTCGCCGAGCGCGATCCCCGAGAACAATGTGTCGTTCGGCGCGAGCAGCTTCGTCAGCGCTCCCGTCGTGGCATCCATCACGTACAGGTCGCCGGGAGTGCTGATGCTGCCGATGGTCAACGCCCAAGTGCGTCCATCCGCCGAGCATGTCCCCGACATCAGGTCGAGGCCGCGCGGCATGAGTTCATGCTCCTCGCCACTGGCGAAGTCGACGCGCACCAGCAACGCGGACCCTTCGCGGGTCGCGCGCGCCAGTAGCGACTTGCCGTCGCCGGAGAATGCGAACGGCGTCACGCCGCCACCGCGCGGAGTGTGCTGGTCGGAGCCGAGCCCCTCGCCCCACGCGTACTTGCAGCCCGCGTGCGGCACCTTGGGGTTGTTCATCGGCCACGCGCCCGATTGCACGAGCAGGCTCATCTGGTCATATGAGTGCGGCGTGTCGGGAAGCACGGCGCCGATCGTGGCGAGACGGCCATCGGCGGCTTCGGTGAAGGACGCCACCGGGCCGCGCGCGCCTGTCACCGGCGTGGGCGTGTCGGTCGGCGCCTCGAGCTCCGGCGCGACGGCGTAAACATGCGACTCCTCGACGCCGAACCACGGCTCGAGGCGGCGGTCGCTGATGAACATCACCCACTTGCCGTCACGCGACCATTGCGGCGAGCCCTCGGAATAGGCGCCGTGCGTCAATTGACGCGCGTCACCACCCGAGGCGGCGGTCACCCACACATGCTGCAGGTGATCGAAGTCATAAAACCCCACATTGTTCTCGCGGAACATCGGCTTGGTCACGATGCGCGCTGGTTCATTCTTCGGCTTCTCGGGCGTTTCGCCTTTCTCGTTCTTCACATCGTCCAGCGTAGGGTTCGTGTCGCTATTAAACGCAATCCGCGTTCCATCGGGCGACCACGCGGGGCTCGAAGCGCCCTTGGGCAACGTGGTCAACGCCATCGCCTCGCCGCCCTCCATGTGCAGCACGTGGATCTGCGGCGGTGCCTCGCCCTCGGGCTTGCGCATGAACGCGATACGTTTACCGTCGGGCGACCAGCGCGGCTGGCTGTCGCGGGGACCGTTCGTCAACGCGCGGGCATCGCCCCCCGTCGTCGCGATCCACCACAACGAAGTCTTGTAGGAATCGCCCTTGCGGTCGACCTCGACACGCGTGAAGGCGACCGCTTTGCCATCGGGTGATACTTGCGGATCGGCGATCCATACAAAGTCGAGGAGGTCGGCTTCGAGCATTGGGCGGCTGGCCGGAGATTCAAGAGTAGGTATCATGCAGGGACCGTAACGCAGCGCGCGCGGGCGCTCAATAGCACACAGGCTTACTGTTTCGCGGCGCTGGCCTCGCCGACATCATGGAGAATGCAATGCCCTTCGCAGCATGGACCCGCGACGATTGCCTGGTCACCACAGATCCCGCGCGTGTGGACGTGGACGCGGTCCATCAATACCTGTCCGCGTCCTACTGGGCGGAAGGAATTCCGCGCGAGACCGTGCAGCGCTCCATCGACAACGCGATTCCCTTCATGCTCTACGCCAGCGGGAAGCCCGCAGGCTTCTCACGCGTGGTGAGCGATCGCGCCACCGTCGCGTACGTTGGCGACGTGTTCGTGCTACCGGAATTCCGTGGCCGCAAGTTGAGCGTGTGGATGATGGAATGCATCGTGGCCCACCCGGAGTTACAGGGCCTGCGCCGCTGGATCCTGCTCACGCGTGACGCACACGGGTTGTACGCGAAGTTCGGCTTCACCACGCTTGCGGCACCTGAACGCTGGATGGAACGCTGGACTCCGGAGGCCTACAAGCGCCGCGGTTAGCCAGGGGCAGCGCGGCGCTGGTCACTACTGCGAAGCGCCCCAGCGCGCGACCGGCTCGAGCACGAGCCGCATCTGCTGGACGCCGCCAGGCGTGCAAACGACGCGCGGCTCGGAGGACACCAGCACGAACCGCTGCTTCGAGCGCGTCCACAGCAGCAGGCGGTGGACGCCGCAGGGAGCAGGATGGATCTCGAAGGCGCGCGGGGAGCCCATGAAGAGCTCGACGGAGGTCGCGATGTCCGGCGTGTCCTCGACCGAAATCACGACTTCCGTGCGGCTCGTCAGCGGGCGGTCCCACTGCACCTCGACGGTTCCGCGAATGGTGCAGTCGCACATCGGCGTGCGGTTCTCCGCTTCACTGCCCGGCACCCTTCGCGGTCCCGAGGGTCCAACGCCCGGCGCTGAGGGCACGCGCCGGATCGGCTGCTGGGCGCCCGGCGAGACACGCGCGACGGGTGTGTCCTTGGGGAGCACCGGCTTGAGGCCGGATTCCGGCGCGCTGCGACGGGGCGGCTCTTGGGGCTGCGCTTGCGCGGGAAGCGGCGTTGCGGCAGGAGGCGGCGTTGCGGCCGCGGTCTCGGCTGCCTTCGTCGCGGGCGCGGCCGGCTCTTGATGCTCGCCGGCCAACGGCGCCTCGGTCAAGGTCGCGGTGAGCGCAGGCTTCTCCTTCTGCTTGCCTTTCGGCTTCGCGGGCGGCTCGCTCGCGGCGTTCGGATCGAGCCCCGGACGCACGACGCGCGGCTTGCTCGCCTCGTGGTCTCCGCCCCCGGCGTTCCACTTGCGCGGCGCAGGGGCGTTCGAACCCACGGTCGCGGGCGGCGCCGATGAAGCCACCGACGGCGGCTCGACCGGCGCAGGAACCATTTTCGCCGCGGGTGACTCCTTCGGTGGCGCCGACTTCGCAGGCGGCGTCACGGGCACCGCGATTGCTGTCGCGGGCGGCAACGCCGGCGCCGCGGCGAGCTCCGGAATCGACTGCGCCTCCCCGGCCAGCGTGATCTCGTCCGATTCCTCGAGCGGCACCGGCGGCGTGTCGTACTGCGCTCCCGGCGAGCCCACGAATTGCGCGCTCAGCAGGGCGCGCGGATTGGCGTCGAGCACGACCGAGTTCGCCACGGCAGACACTGACGAGGAATCGTTCGAGCGCACACGCAGGCGCGACAGCGGCGAATCATCCTTGATGACGCGCATCTCGAGTCCCAGCTCGGGCGCGCCGTTCGCCAGCGCGAAGCGGTAGCCCTTGCGTCGCGCCTGGATGCGAATCTTGAGCGGCGAGCGCCCGAGTTCCTCGAGCGTGGCGCCCGGAATCTCGAGCCGGTAGTTGCCCAGCGAATCGACGGGCACACTGGCGCGCCTGGAACCCAGGCAGAACACCCAGGTGCCGGGCAGCGGGGTGCCGAGGTGGTCAAGCACGCGGCCTTCGACCGTGAGGTAGTTGCGCGTCGAGGCCGCCTGCGCCGGTGACCCGAGCGCAACGCACGCGAGCGACGCGACGCAGCACAGCCACATTGTCATTCGAACGGTCTTCATGGGGGATTCCATTGCGAGCTTGCGGCGCCGCGGCACGCCGGCGTGTCTGCTACGCGTCCTTCGCCAACTCCTCGTACAGGTACGCCACGCTCTTCGTTCCGCCAAAGTACGAGCTCAGCGAGAACTTCTCGTTCGGCGCGTGCACGTTGTCATCATCGAGACCGAAACCTATCAGGATCGCGGGCAAACCGTGCGTTTGCTGGAACGTCGCCATCACCGGTATCGAGCCGCCCTCGCGAATCATTGCCGCGGGCTTGGTCCAGGCGCGGTTCAGCGCGCGGCGCGCCTTTTCGAGCATCGGGTGATTGGGGTCGGCCAGGAAAGGTTGGCCGCTGTGCAGGTCCTCGACCTCCACCGTCACACCCGCAGGCGCCAGCCGCTTCACATAGGCCGCGTAGGGAGCGAACAATTGCGCGGGGTCCTGGTCGGCAACGAGCCGCATGCTCACCTTCGCCGAGGCCTTGGCGGGCAGGACGGTCTTGGCGCCGGGCCCGGTGTAGCCGCCCCAGATGCCGTTGACGTCGAGCGTCGGCCGCGCCGAGATTCGCTCGAGCGTGGAATAACCCTTCTCGCCAGCGGGTACGGGTGCGCCGCTCTCGGCGAGATAGGCCGCCTCATTGAAGGGCACGGAGCGCAACTGCTCGCGTTCGGCCGGCGTCAGCGGACGCACGCGATCGTAGAACCCGGGGATCGTGATGCGGCCGTCGCCGTCCTTGAGAGCCGCGATGATGGCGCACAGCGCATTCGCCGGATTCGTGACCGCGCCGCCGAAGTGGCCGGAGTGCAGGTCCTGCGAGGGGCCCTGCACGTTGATCTGCGTGTACAGGATGCCGCGCAGCGCGTAGGTCAGCGCCGGCTGGTCGTGGCCGAGCATGGCGGTGTCGCTCACCACGATCACGTCCGCGTCGAGCATGGCACGATGGTCGACTAAGAACTTCTCGAGGTTGTCGCTGCCGCTTTCTTCCTCGCCCTCGATGATCACCTTGAGGTTCACCGGCAGCTTGCCGTTGACCTTCATGTGGGCCTCGATGGCGTTGATGTGCATGTAGACCTGGCCCTTGTCATCCACCGCGCCGCGCGCGAACAGCTTGCCGTCGCGCAGCACCGGCTCGAACGGCGGCGTGTGCCAAAGCTCGAGCGGATCGGGCGGCTGCACGTCGTAGTGGCCATACAGCAGCACGGTCGGCTTGCC
>JANLOX010000099.1:0-2603 GCA_031366795.1 Candidatus Eiseniibacteriota bacterium
CTCGACAACACGACGATGGTCGGCGAGCCCGCCGATGGCGACAGCGTGTTCGCAGTCGCGGCACATGCGACTAAGTCCGCGTGGACTTCGTGCAACAGCGGGCCGGGTTGCGGCTACGGCTCGCCGCCGACGCTGGGCGCGATTGCTTCGTTCTCGTGCGTGGGGCCGCGCCGTGACGGCGTGCTCAAGCCGGAGATCAGCGCACCGGGATTTGGCGTGGCCACCACGCATTCCTCGGCCGCCGCGGCTCTGGGGACCTGCGCGGATGCCGATGACGGCGTGCATGAGGTCGAAGCCGGTACGAGCTTCTCCTCGCCGCACGTGGCGGGGGCGGCGGCGTTGTTCCTCGAGTACCAGCCGAATTCTTCGCCCAGCAAGGTGAAGCAGTCGTTCCAGGCGCATGCGCGCACCGATGGCTTCACGGGTTCGGTGCCGAACAACACCTGGGGCTACGGCAAGCTCGACATCTACTCCACCATCGATCACGTGGCGCCCGCGGCCGCGATCGTGACGCCCTCCGGTGGCGAGTCATACACCGCGAACAGCGCGCAGACCGTCACCTGGAGCGCGTCGGACAACATCGGAGTGGCCTCGGTCGATCTCGACCTGTCGACGGATGGCGGCTCGACCTATCCGACGTCAGTCGCCGCAAATGTGCCCAATACGGGCTCGTTCAATTGGACGGTGCCGGGTGTCGCCTCGACGACGGCGCGTGTCCGCGTGACCGCGCGTGATGGCGGCAACAACACGGCGGTGTCATCGAGCGCATCGACCTTCACCATCACCCAGTCGCTCTCTGTACCGCCGAGCAGTGTGACTTCGTTTGCCATCAGCTCGCGCCCGAATCCCATGCGCGGTTCGGCGCTCGTCGAGATGTCGGTGCCGCGTGCGTCGAACGTGCGCCTCACGCTGGTTGACCTGCAGGGTCGCGAGATCCGGCAGTTCGCCGCCGGCAACTTCAGTGCGGGCCGCTACACCTTCAACTGGGACGGCCACTCCAGCGGGCGCACGGCGGCGGCGGGCCTGTACTTCCTGCGCTTCGAGACGCCTTCGCATGTCTACGTGCAGCGGTTGGTGATGGCGCGTTAACGGACTTTGGGGCCCGGCGCGTGCAGCGGCCGCGGCCCTGAACATCCCGCCATTTGTCGCAAGATTTACGAGCCGAGCCTCGCGGCGTTCGCACAACGCCCGGGGCTCCCGTATTCTGCCCCGCCATGCGCAAGACCTCCGGGGCAATGATCTGCCCCAACTGCGGCAAGCTCATCAGTGTCACGGAAGAACGCTGCCCATTCTGTGGCGTGTTCCGCCCGGGCATGTTCGGCTATGGGCCGGCACTCCATAAGGTATTCGGCGGGTTCGACTTCCCGCACCTCGTCACGGTCGCTTGCGTGGTGCTCTACATCGCGGCGCTGGCGCTGCAGCCCGAATCGATCATGGGCTCCTTCAACCTGTTCTCGCTGTTGTCGCCCGGCACCCGCGCGCTCTACCAGCTCGGCATGACGGGTGGCGTCGCCTGGCGCGACGGCATGTGGTGGACCGTGCTCACTGCCATCTACCTGCACGGCGGATTGATGCACATCTTCTTCAATTTGATGTGGGTGCGCGACCTGGGTCCCCAGGTCGTGCGCCTGTTCGGCAGCGCGCGCGGCTTCGTCATCTTCTCGATCGCGGGTGCCGCGGGCTTCGTGGTCTCGAATATCGCCGGCAACACCCCCTCGATCGGCGCCTCGGGCAGTATCTTCGGGTTGTTGGCGGCGCTGATCGTCTACGGCCGCCGTCGCGGTGGTTCAGCGATGACGCGGCAGCTCTACCAGTGGGCGATCATCATGTTCATTATGGGGTTCATCATGCCCAACGTGAACAACTGGGCGCACGCGGGTGGCTTCGCGGGCGGGTGGGTGTCGGCGGAGGCGATGCGCTTCAGCGACGAGCGCCGGGAGGGTCTGGGCGTACGCGTATTGGCATTCGGGCTGCTCGCGGCGACGGCCGCGGGATTCGTGATGTCGTTCATCCGCATCACAGCAATGATCGCGAACAACTGAGGTGGCCTCGTTCTTCGAACGGCTGCTGGGGCGCACGCGCGATGAATTCGTCGCGCTCAACCACGAGCAGCGCGCCGGCATCTCCAACGCGGCGGTGCCGGACCTGCACCGCTTCCTCAACGATGGCGTCGCGCCGCTGGAGCGCAGCGGCCCTTCGCGCACGCGCGCGCTGGCGGCCTCGCTGTTCGAGGCGATGTCGAAGGTCGTGCGGCACGGTGCCGCGGACGAGGCCGCCGCAACGACGCTGGCCGACCGCATCATTACCGACGAGTTTCTGCGTACCGAGTCCGACCGTGACCAGAACGTCTACCTGACCGCGCTGTTCACACGCACGCTGACGCAGGCCGTGCCAGATCTCGTGTTCCAGCCCGCATCGCTGAGCGAAGTGTGCGAGGTGTTCCGCTGGTCGCGCGCCGGGCAAGTGCCGGTGACGTTGCGCGGGGCGGGCTCCACGGCGATGGGTGGCTCGGTGCCGAACGATGGCGGCGTGACGCTGGACCTCGCGCGACTCGACATGATCGACGTCGACGTCGCCTGCGGCACCGCGATCGTCGGCGCCGG
>JANLOX010000116.1:0-4507 GCA_031366795.1 Candidatus Eiseniibacteriota bacterium
ATGGCAGCGAAGCCTCATGCGATCTGTTGTTGCCCTGCCCCCGCACGCGACTTCGTCGAAGTGATCGAACTCCAGCAGGACCCTCGCGGAACATCGCCTTCCAGACTCGCCTATGAACGTGCACTGGCCCTGGTCTCGCTCCCACACTTCGCGCTTCACGCGCGCGGGGATCGTCCGCGGGGCGTTGCTAGGGCGCAGCTTCGACTGCGGCCGGTCCGTCGCCGCGAACTTAGTCTTCTCCGTTTCCTTCACCAACAGCGTGAGCGCGCGTTCGAGCAATTGCGCGACGTCGTTCCCCAGTGCGCTGTGGCTCGCGAGTGCCTGCAGGTAGCGAAGGTTGTCATGCGCCTCCTTGCTGATCGTGACCCGCAGCTCGAAGCGCCCCGGCGACAAGGGCGCAAGCTTCGCGCGCGGAGTCGCTACTTCCATCTGCGTTTGGGCAACATGTGCAATTGGCGTGAGTTCCGCGTGCATCACAACAGGCCCCGGGGCCTGTAACGTGACACTAAACATGGTATCGGGGGCTTGCGGAGAGACCTCAATCTGCGGCGCGGATACCGTCGGCACCGTGCCGCTCTGGGGCGCGCTCATCGTGTGCGACGGGCCAGTTTGGGACGGTGCAGGAACTGTCGACGCAACTTCACCAACAGGCCCCGGGGCCTGTTGAGCGACGCGAAACACCGTGACCACTTGCGGCGCCACTGCGCGAATTCCCGTCGGCACATCCGCCTGCGGAAACCGCGCGGCCAACAACAACGAGATCCTGGCCTTGGCCCGGTACGCCGCGGCCAGCATCAACTCGCTCGCGTTGCTCTCGGTGAGATGCGCCGCCAACAAACCAACCGCACTCAAGTGAAGCCGGCCATCCGCGAGCGCCGGCAGGATCTCAGGAGAGCGCCGCACCGCGCGCGCTGCCCGGATGCGCTTGGCCGCGGAGTCCTCCGACATGTGCATCGCCTCGACGCAGTACGCGAACATCGAGGATGTAATCTTCCGGCAGGTACAACCGGCGCGCGTCGAACTCCGCCATGAACTCCAGCAACCGGACGATCGCTCATCGGTCAATGCAGCCGCGAACTCGCGCTTCAGCACGAAGTCGCTCATGTGGCGAATCGAACTCTTGCTCGTCGCGAACATCACCTTCTACGGGGGCGACCGCGGGTAGTGGACGCGCTCAGCATCCGCGCGTGCGACATGTACTTTGTACCATGCGGGATTCGGGCGCTTTGGGAGCCGCGTGGAGCGTTTCGCATGTGGCGGCGGAGTTCGAATGACGCGCGCGCGTGAGCGAGGCCAACACGAGGGATGCTGAGTGGAATGCAACGCCGGCAACATCGCACTCACGGACCAAGCGCCCTCTGGGCCCTAAAGGGCGTCAAGGACAATCGCGAAAAAATCGATTACGTCCACGCCACACGCGCCCACCGCAATCCGCCCCCCCTAAAGCTCGAAAGCCCCAGGCCTAAGCCCAGGGCTCCGAGTCGGGGGGCGCAGTCGCTCTCTCGCCGTGCTGCGGACCCACCCCTGCCATCGCCGTCCTTGGTTCGTATACGAACTAGTGCACGATCGTCGCCTTCGCAGTCACCGCGTGCTCGCCCTGGCTCAAGCGCAGCCAGTAGACGCCGGCCGCCATGTCGCGGCCCTTGCCGAGATTGACCAGGTGATGCCCTGCTCCGAGCGAACCCACCTGCTGCGCGCGCGTCACGCGGCCGGTGATGTCGATCAGCTCGAGAGTCGCGGGTTCCGAGTTCGGGAGCGAAAAGCTCACGTTCAGCGGGCCCATCGCCGGGTTGGGGTGCATGCCGGCGAGCTCCAGTTCCGACGGCCCATCGCCCACCGCCAGCAACTGCTGGAATCCCGGGGCGGAGGCGACGTAGGCATCGCGATCGAGCTGGTCGGTCACGGCGCCCTTCCAGAAGTGCACCTGCGCCACGGCTCCATTCCAGTACTCGCCGAACGATCCATTGCCGCGGAATGCCGAGGCGCCGATCGTCACGTTCATGTACGGCTCGCTGTAGTAAACGAGGCCGCCCGTGAACACGCGATTGCCGTTCAAGTAGACGCGCGCCTGGCCCGGCTCCTTCGAGACGACCACGTGATACCAAGTATTCGGCGCCACCGCGGCGCAAGGCTGCCACGCACCGCTGGTTCCCAGCTTCACCTGCAGCTGGTTGCTGAACACCGAGATCGACATGCCGTTCGAGGTTGCGGTGCCGGCCAGCCACTCGAGCAGGTACTTGACGGAGGCGCCCGACACCGACGCCGGCGTCTGGAACCACATTTCGGCCGAGTGAGCATGAACGTTGTGCAGTTCCGTCACCGCCTGCGGTGCGATGACTGCCACATCGTTCGTGCCGTCGAACTGGAGACGGTACGGCGACGCTGCCGTGCCATTGCCCTGCCAACCGCTGGTCGCGGTGCCGTTGAAGTTGGTCAGCGTGGCGCTCGACGTCGGCACCAGCAGATCGACCCAAGGTCCCGCCGCACCAGGCACGGCGTAAGCCGAGGTCCCATTGGCCGTCGCCGCATTGAGCGACGTCACGCGAACGGGAGTCGGCAGCGCCGGAGTCGGCAGGTACAGCGCCTTGTCCAGGTTAAACTGCCCCAGCGCCTGCGCACCCGTCAGTGAACCACCCCACACTTGCACCTGGGCGATCGCGCCCATAAAGAAGCCGCTGTAGTAGTTGCCGCCGCCCGCGAGGTAGTGATACGAGCTCGCGCCGATGGCGATCGGCGTCTCCTGCTTGCCGTTGTAGGCGTCCGCGTTCGTATAGACCAGCACGCCGTTCAGGTACGCGCGCTGCCCCGCCGCATCCTTCGCGACCACCACGTGGAACCACTGGTCGGGCTGGATCGCGCCCACCGGCACCCAGTCCGTGAGACCGACGAGCAGCTGTCCATTGCCCACGGCGAGCGACATGCCGCGGTCATCCGCCTGCAGCCAGTCGAGAATGCTCATCACGGTACCCGTGACGAACGCGTCGTGGCTGGGCTTGACCCACATCTCGGCGGTGATCGGGCCGACCGTCTGCATCTCAGTGATGGTCTGGGTGATCGCGATGTTCTGGTTGATGCCCGTCATCTCGACACGGTACGGCGAGGCAATCGTGCCGTCACCCGCCCAGCCGCTGACGATGTTGCCGTTCAGGTTGATCAGCGTCGCACCGTGCCCATGTCCCGTCAGGTCGACCCACGGTGCACCGGTGCTCGGGATCGGGTAGTGCGTCGACCCGTTCGCCGAGTCGGCGCGCAGCGACAGGATCTTGGGCGGGTAGGTCGCCAGCACCTGGAATGTCGCGGTCACATTCTTCGCCGCGGTCATCAGCACCGTCGTCGTGTCCGTGGTCGCCACCGCGTCCCCGGTATAGCCAACGAACGTCCAGCCTACGGCCGGTGTTGCAGTCAACTTGACCGCGGTGCCGGCCGCATAGCTCGGCATACTCGGCGCTGCCGCCACGCTTCCGCTACCGACCGTGGTGACGGTCAACACGTAGCTGTTGGCCACGAACGTCGCCGAGATCGCGCGATTGCTCGTCACATTGGTGAACGTGTAGGTGCCAACCGCGCCCACAGAACTCGCATCGACGAGCACATCGGAGATCGCGAAACCGGCGTTGGGTGAAACTGTGAAGGACTGATTCGTGCCGCAAGCGACCGATACTGCGCCTGCCGGAGTAATCGTGCCGCCCGTACCCGCAGACGCGGTGATCGTCTGCGCGCCCAGCGCGAATGTCGCTGCGATCGTGTGGTTCGCGGTCACGTTGGTAAACGTGTAGCCGGTCAGCGCACCCACCGAGACCGCGTCGACTTTGACATCGGCCACGATGTAGCAGGCCGCCGGCGTGATCGTAAACGCCTGGTTGCTGCCACAATTCACCGTGACTGCGCCCGACGGAACGATTGAGCCACCTGCGCCAACCGAAGCCGTGACCGTGTTGGTTTTCAGCGTGAACGCCGCGGCGATCGTGTGGTTCGCCGTCACGTTCGTGAACGGATAGCTCGACGGCGCGCCCACCGAGACTCCGTCGACCTTTACATCCGCCACGGTGTGGCAGGCGTCCGGAGTAACCGTAAACGTCTGGGCTCCGCCGCACGTCACGCTCGTCGCACCCAGCGGGCTGATGGTGCCGCCCGCGGCGGCTGATGCCGTGATGGTAAAGGTGTTCAGCGCGAACGTGGCCGCGATCGTGTGCGCTGACGTCACGTTCGTGAACGAGTAGCTACCGCCCGTTCCTGCCGTTACGCCGTCCTTCAGCACATCCACGATGTGGTAGCAGGCGTTCGACGTCACGGTGAATGACTGGTTGCTCCCGCACGCGACCGATACCGCGCCGGACGGGGTAATCGTGCCGCCAGTACCCGCTGACGCCGTGATGGTCTGGGCGCCCAGCGCGAATGTCGCTGCAATCGTGTGGTTCGCGGTGGCGTTAGTGAACGTGTAGCTGGCCAGCGCGCCCACCGAGACTGCGTCGACTTTGACATCGGCCACGATGTAGCAGGCCGCCGG
>JANLOX010000119.1:0-1513 GCA_031366795.1 Candidatus Eiseniibacteriota bacterium
GCTTGGCCTTGAGGCGAGTCTTCGCCCCCGCGGGCGGCCGCCCAAAAACGACGGCAAAGTAGACTGTCCGGTTTTTGGTTTGGTGAAGTGACGGACGACAGCTCACTAGATGTCGAGAAACTTGGTTGGTGCGATTCCAGCTTGTTCAGAATCGCACGGAGGGTGCCCTCGGGCAGTCGCCGGGATGATTGGGAATGGTTGTGTACCGATGCGTGGAAGGATTGAACCAAATCTCGTGACTGCCGGCAGCCTGACGGTCGAACTGAAATCCGAGGGCTTTGAGCCGTTGGACGATGTCCCGGTATCTAAAGCCGGCCAGTCGTCCCATTAGGCATTGACAATGAGGGGGTAGTCGAATTCATCGCGGGCAGGTGGAAGAGGAGGTTCTCCTTCGCGTTCCTGTTTGGCCTCTAAAGTCTTTTTGGCGACATCGCGGGCAATCTCAATGGTTTCTTGGATGGTACGCCCTTGCACCACGAGACCCTGTATTGCCTTCGATGTCGCAAGGTAGAGACCTTCAGGAAGTTTTTCAATATGCAGGTTGACGATGCGCTCCATGTGAGCCTCTTTTTTGAAAGATGTCAGTAGTTCCTAGACCATGTGCCCATCATACGTGATGGTGCGATGCCAAGTAGAGAGAAGTCTATGATTATAGCTGAGATCGTGTCCCAACATGCTGAGGAGGCGGCGTTTCTGTGGCTCCTCCGTTCAAACGCCGTGAGCGCGCCGCACTATTCGCTGAAAGATCTGGCAAAGCTGGATGGCCGTGTCGCAGCCCATCTCGATGGTCTGCGCGTAGCGGGTGAGCCTGGATGGGAACTGTGCAAGGCTGGGTTAGGCAATGAAGAAAACGGTGAGGTCTTTGCTGCATCGGTGATGGCGTTCGAGTCTGGAATCGATTCACGTATTCAGGCCGTGCTTGATGTGGTGATGGCCAAGCCGGAACTCGCCACTGGTATAGTTTCCGCGCTGGGGTGGATTACCTTCGAGCAGGCCTCCCCGCATATTCAGCGATTCCTTTCTTCTCAAGTGCATCTCCATCGCCAGATCGGCCTCGCCGGTTGTGCTGTCCACCGTGTTGACCCTGGGCAAGCCTTGACTCAAGCTGTCACGTCTCGAAATCTCGCACTTCGCGCCAGAGCCTTGAAGGCCTTCGGCGAGTTGGGCGTAAGGATCTTCTCAAGGCGGTGAAGGAGAATCTTGGCGTAGAGGACGACCAGGTTCGCTATTGGGCGGCCTGGTCGGGTGCGTTGCTTGGTGAGCCTGCAGCTGTTTCTGTGTTGTGTCGGTTTGTCGAAAGCAGGCATCACAAACGAGAGTGGACTTGTGCGATAGCGCTGCGACGGATGTCTGTGCAAGAGGGGCAAACATGGCTCAAGGCGTTAGCAAGCGATCCAAGCACGCTTCGTCTGCTGTACAGGCAGTCGGCGTGATCGGCGATCCCACCAACATTCCCTGGCTTATTCAACAGATGGCGAATCCGATGCTCACGCGCGTGGCTGGAGAATCATTC
>JANLOX010000163.1:0-3154 GCA_031366795.1 Candidatus Eiseniibacteriota bacterium
CCCATCGCATTCACTTCCGCCGCGTTCTGCTGGAAGCCGATGCCGGCGTCATTGATCTTGCCGTCGCCGACCTTCACCTCGAGTGACTTGAAGCGGTCGTCGACATTGATGATCGAGTTCTTGCCGCCATAGCCATCGTCCGCATCGGCGTCCTGGCCGGCCTTGTCGGGCGTCCAGTTCGTGCCGTCGACGACGAATTTGTACATGTAGCTGCCGGGCGGCAGCAGCAGCGTCGTGGTCCAGGTGCCATCGCCGTCGGGATCGCTCATCGGTGACTTGTCGGTCGACCAGTCGTTAAACGCGCCGGCGAGATTCACCTTCGAGGGCTTGTTGTCGGGGTGGAACTTGAAGGTGACCTGGCGCAGCCCACCCGCGACGGCCGCAGCCACGGGCTTCTTCGCGATGGGAGCGCCCGAGCCGACGAGCAGCGGCTTGTCGCCCACGATCAGCACGGCGTTCTTGCCGCCGAAGCCGTCATCCTCGGTCTCAGCCGCGTTGTCGTCCGGCATCCACTGGTCGCCATTGACCACGAACTTGTAGGTGATGCGTCCGGCCGGAATGTCGATCACGGCATCCCAGCGGCCGTCCTTGTCCCCGTCGGCCAGCGGGTTGGCGGCGGTGTTCCAGCTATTGAAGCTGCCGGCGACTGAGACGCTGTTCACGCCGCCGATCATCGGCTGGTAGCGGAACGTCACGGGCGTCGCCGACGACGATGTGGCGAACAGCAGTGAGGCCAGCGCCACCCACAGCAGGAGGGGCCGTGCAGCAGGCATGGGGGATCGCATCGAGTGCTCCAGGTTCTAGAGGGTTGCGCCGCCGAAAAGACAATGCGGGCGCGGCAGAGGCCGCACCCGCACGGGGAGACTCACTTGATGGTGACGATGGAATTCTTGCCGCCGAAGCCGTCGTCCTTGGCTTCAGGATTCGACTCGTCCTGCTTCCACGTCTTGCCGTTGACCAGGAATTTGTAGCCGTAGGTGCCCGCGGCGATCTTGCGCGTGAGCGTCCATGTGCCATCGGCCTGGACCTTGAGGGCATCGCTGGTCGTCGACCAACTGTTGAAATCGCCGGCGAGGTTCACTTGAGTCGCCGCACCCGCGTAGGTGAAGCGCACGCCATCCGCCGTGACGACGGGGGCAGCGCCTTTGCCGATGACGGTGTTGGCAGCCGCCGCCGCAGCAGCGGTTACAGCGCCCGCGGTACCGCCCACGACCACCACTGAGTTCTTGCCGCCGTAGCCGTCGTCGATCGTTTCGGTCGCGTTGTCGTCGGCCTTCCACGTGCCGCCGTCGATCACGAACTTGTAGGCGTACTTGCCCGGATCGAGCTTCTTCACGAGCAGCCAGCTGCCGTCGGCCTGCTTGGTGAGTGCGTCTGCCGAAGTGTTCCAGGCGTTGAACTCACCGGCGGCGTTCACGGACTTCGCCTCGCCCTTGTAGACGAAGCGCGCGCCGGCACCCGTCGCAGCGCCCGCCGCAGCGGGGGCTGCGACGGCTTTGGCGGGCGCCACGGTCACGGACGCGGCGGCTGCCGCAGCGCCCGCGGCGCCGCCCACGACCACCACGGAGTTCTTGCCGCCGTAGCCATCGTCGGCGGTTTCAGCCGCGAGGTCGTCAGCCTTCCAGGTGCCGCCATCGATCACGAACTTGTAGGCGTACTTGCCCGGGTCGAGCTTCTTCACGAGTAGCCAGCTACCGTCGGCTTGCTTGGTGAGTGCGTCAGCGGAGGTGTTCCAAGCGTTGAATTCACCCGCCACGTTCACGGACTTGGCCTCGCCCTTGTACACGAAGCGCGCGCCGTCGCCCGCCACGGCTGCAGTCGTCGCGGCCGCCGCGTTTTTAACGGCGTTCTTCGAAGCGCCCTTCACCTTGGCGGGCGACTTGGCCGCGACCGCCGCGGGCGCCGCCATCGCGCTCGTTCCCGCGGGAGCGCCGTTGCGCCAGCCACCGGCGCAACCCGTCAACACGGCCGTGATCATTGCGAGCGACAGGAATGCGCGAAGCTTCATCGGATTCTCCTCGAGTACTGCTCGGTGTGGGCGTTCTGCGCGGCCGTCGCGAGCGTGACGGTGAACGTCTGGCGGGCCTCGTCGAGCGCGAACGTGTAGCTCCCCGCGGTGGGGAAGTTGACCTTCAGGTTGTGCGCGGGGCCGTGGCCGAACGTCGCGCGATGATTGACGAGCGGCGGCGTGAGTACTTCGGACGAATCACCGCCCCAGCCGATCAGGTCATTGGAGAACGAGTTGTCGGTGACGAACATGAACTCGTGGATGCCCGCCGTGACCGCGACTGTGGCGTCGCTGTGGAAGTCGGAAGGGTAAGTGAAAATGCCTATCGCCGGGGAAAGGAAGATATTGGCGTAATAGCTGTCGACGTCGTAGCCCGGCATATCGCCGATGAGGCCGATGAAGTTCGAGTAGATCGAGCTGGCGATCGGCAGCGTCAGGTCTCCGGCGTCACGGACCGTGCCGAGAACCGTTACACGCACGAGCGGTGAACCGAAACCGCGCACGATGGCTCGGACCAGGTAGGGACCGGGCTGTAATCCTGTGAAATTGAAAATGTTGGTGCTGGTGGCCAGCGAGTCGTACGCCACCAGCGTGCTGTCCTGGCCGCGCAGGAGTTCGACGCGGCTCGGGGGGAACGGCGGCACCCCGAGATCGGCGCGCTGCAGTGGGAGCCCGTAGTGCAGCACCCCCAGCACGCCGCCCGTCGCCGTCGTCAGCTTCGGCCGCACGCCCGTGGGAATCAAGTACGGCGTCGCCGAATTGCGCTCGCAGCCGGTCAGCGCGACACACGCGAGCAACGCAGCGGCGAGCCACGCCGCGCACGAGCGCAGCGCCGCACGCGTGGCTGCGAAACGCGCGAGCGCCGCACCCGCGGGCGCGAACGCCCCGCGACTACCGCGTCTCGCGAACATCCACGATCGAATTGAAACCGCCATAGTGGTCATCAGTGCGGTTGGGGTTGTTGGGATCTTCTTTCCAGTTCACGCGATCGATCAGGTACTTGTACTCGTATCGCCCCGGCGGGAGTTTCTCGGTGCGCTCCCACACGCCGTTCCCCGTGCTGTCCCGCATCTCGCCGACCAGGAACGAGCCGGTCTGCGCCTGGCCGTTGCCCCAGTTGTTCTCGGGCCAGCTGCCCATCACCTG
>JANLOX010000178.1:0-3357 GCA_031366795.1 Candidatus Eiseniibacteriota bacterium
GCTTATGCGAAGGCCAACCCGGGAAAACTCAACTTCGGCTCCTCCGGCGTCGGTGCGACGACTCACCTCTCGGGCGAGGTATTCGGCAGCATGGCCGGTGTGAAGCTCGTCCACGTCGCGTTCAAGGGCGGCCCGCCTGCGATCGCCGCGCTGCTGGCCGGAGACCTGCAGCTCATGTTCGCCAACCTCTCGGACGCGTTGCCCCAGGTGAAAGCGGGCAAGTTGAGAGGCCTGGCCGTAACCACTTCGCGGCGCGTGGCGCAGATGCCCGACCTGCCCACGGTGGCCGAGTCCGGCCTGCCGGGCTTCGATGTCGCACCGTGGAACGGCTTGGTCGCGCCGGGCAAGACCCCGCCCGAGATCGTCGCCAAACTCTCCGAGACGGTGCAGCGCATTGCACGCGAGCAGGCCTTCCGCGACAAGATGTTCGAGATCGGCTCCGAGCCGCTCGGCGACACCCCCGAGCAGTTTCGCGCCACCATCTTGCACGACATCCAGCGCTGGTCGAAGATCGTCAAGGACGCGGGCATCAAGGCCGAGTAAGGCATTCGGGCAACATAACGGAGATGGGCATGAACGAGAGCCAGAGCCTGCGCGGGTTCCTCGCGATGGTGGAGCGCGACTACCCCGCGGAAATCCTGCGCATCAAGGTGCCGGTGCGCACCCACCTCGACATGACCTCGCTCGTGTTCGAGTTGGAGAGCGCGGGCAAAAGCCCGGTCGTCATCTACGAAAACGTCGAAGGCCACACGATGCGGGTGGTGACCAACATCGCCGGCAGCCGCAAGCTCCTCGCCGCGTGCCTCGGCGTGCCGCAGGCGAACCTGCCCGCCGCGTTTCGCGAGCGCTGCCAGAAATACATTCCCTGCGAGGTCGTGAAGGAAGCGCCGTGGCAGGAGGTCGTCTTCGAAGGCGACCAGGTGGATCTCTCGAAGCTGCCGATTCCCACCCATTTCTCGGTCGACGCCGCGCCGTACCTGACCGCGGGACAGCTCACCGCGCGCGACCCGCTGACAGGAGTCGATACCACCGGCTTTCACCGTTTCATGGTTACGGGAAAGAACCGCCTGGGGGTGTCACTGCACTCGCGCAGGCGCATGTATGAATTCCACAAACGTGCGGAAGAAAAAGGCGAATCCCTGCCGGCCGCGATTACGCTCGGCATCCACCCCCTGCACTACATGGGCTCGATGGTCTTCGCCTATCCGCCGCACGTGCGCAAGTTCGAAATTATCGGCGGCCTGTTCGGCGAACCCTACCGCCTCGCGAAGACCGGCGTGCAGGACCTCGAGGTGCCGGCGGGAGCGGAGATCATCATCGAAGGCGAGATCCTCGCCAACGTGCACGAGCCCGAGGGCCCGTTCAGCGAATTTACCGGATACGCGTCTTACCGAAGCACGCAGAACGTTTTCGTCGCGCACCGCATCCGACAAAGGCGCGACGCGATGTACCACTCGGTCGCATCCGGCATGTCGCAGGACCACATCCTGGTGTCGTGCGTGACGCGCGAAGGCGAGATCCTCAACACGCTCCGCCGCAACCTGCCCAACGTCATCGCGGTCCATGTGCCGCACCGCACCTGCGGCGCGTTCCTCGCCATCATCAAGATGAAGAAATCTTCGCAAGGCGAGCCGCAGCAAGCCATCATGGCCGCGCTGGGGACCGAGTTCTACACCAAGTACATCATCGTCGTGGACGAGGACGTCGACATCTTCGACATGAACGACGTCATGTGGGCGGTGGCCACGCGCGTCAAGGCCGAGAAGGACATTGTGTTCATTCCCGGCGCGAAAGGCGCGATCCTCGATCCCACATCCGACCCCGAGACTTTTACCGTCACCAAGATGGGCATCGACGCGACCAGGCCGCTGGGCAAGGACTTCGCCGAGCGGTTGACTATCTCGGACTCGCAGCGCGAGCGCGTGCGCGGGATCCTGCACGCGGCGGGCGTCAAACTCTAAGCGCGGTTGTTTACGCAGGCGTGAACATTATGTACACTCATTCTGTACATACTGGATCGGGCCATGGCCAAAGTCAACGTCACCGAACTGCGCCAGAACCTCCCGGCCTACCTCAGCGAGGCCGGGAAAGGCAGGGAGATCGAAGTCACGTCGCACGGCAGGGTCATCGCGCGAATCGTGGCCGGACAGGACTCGCACGCCCAGGCGCGGGAAAGGCTGGTTGCCGCGCGCACGCGATGCCGCATCGGCGACATCATTGGCCCGAGCCGCGAGCCATGGAACGCCGAGCTTGATCGTTCTTGACACTCACGTCGCTGTGTTCGACGCGCTCGAGCCGGCGCGGCTCTCAGCCCGCGCACGCAGGGCGATCAACCATGCCGCCACCAACCGGGAACTCGCATTTTGCGATATCAGCTTGTGGGAGATCGCCATGCTCATCGCCCGGAAGCGGCTCGACCCCGGCATGGATGCGCGCCAGTTCCTCGAAGACCTGATCGCCGCGCGCAGGGTCACCGTGCTGCCCATCACCCCGGAAATCGCGCTGCTTTCGCAGGCGGATGAGTTTTCGCACGGCGACCCCGCGGACCGCCTGATTGCCGCGACCGCAATCTTTCATCGCGCGCCCCTGGTCACGTCCGACGCGAAGCTGCGCAAACTGAAAACACTCAACACGGTCTGGTAGCACCCCCGCCCAGGAGCATCCCATGGTCCAGCTCGTCGAATACCGCGTCATCGAGAATGTCGCGGAGATCACCATGAACCGCGCGCCGGTGAACGCCATCGACCACCAGCTCGCACGGGAGGTGATCGACGCCTACAACCGCGCCAGGGCCGACGATTCCGCCCGCGCCGTGATCCTCACGAGCGCGCTGCCTGCGGTGTTCTCGGCGGGCGTCGACTTGAAACTCGCGCTGGAATTCGACGGTCAGGCGCTGCGCAGCTTCATTGAAGTCTTCTACTACGAAATGCACGAGGCGCTGTATCGCCTGGGCAAGCCTGTGATCGCCGCGGTCAACGGCCATGCGCGCGCGGCCGGCGTCACCTGGGCGGTGTCGTGCGACATGATCATCGCGGCCGAGGAAGGAAAATGGGGCTATCCGGAGATCGACGTCGGGCTGCTTCCCGCGATGCACCTCGTCCACCTGCCGCGCCAGGCGGGCAGGCACCGCGCGGCGCAGCTGCTATTCACGGGCGACATCGTGAGCGCCGCCGAAATGCACAGGCTGGGGGTGGTCAACGAAGTCGTGCCGCGCGGCGAGGTCATGCCGCGTGCAAGGGCGCTGGCCCGGCGCCTCGCGAAAAAATCGCCGGTGGCGATGAAGCTGCTGCGCGACGCCTTCATGCGCGCCAACGACCTCGACTACCGGCGTTCGATGGAAAGCGTGGTCGAGACCAT
>JANLOX010000250.1:0-2081 GCA_031366795.1 Candidatus Eiseniibacteriota bacterium
CAGGCGGCCACGGGCACGGTCGAGTTCATGATGTCGGGCCATCGCATCGCAATCGTGCCGTTGGTCGCCGGGGTGGCCACCACGCCGCTGACCTTGACGGGCGCGGGCACGCGAACCATCACCGCGGTCTATTCGGGCGACGCAACGTATGAGCCGAGTGGTGGATTCGTTGTGCAACAAACGAACCCGCGCCTGCAGGCGGGCCTGACGCTCTACATTCCCGAGAACCCCACGCTCGTCGGCCGCACAATCACAATCGCAGCGCACCTGCGGCCCGAGGCAACCGGCAACGTTCGGTTCAGCGATGATGGGGTCCCCCTGGGAACTGTTCCTGTCGCGAACAGCTTCGCCGTGCTCACGGTGCCCGCGACCACGACCGGCGTCCATAACCTGCGCGTTGAGTACTCGGGCGACACGTTGTGCGCCCCGGTGCGTGATTCGCTGCTGGAAACCATCTACATCAAGTTCCCGACGGCCGTGTTCATTTACGAGCCGACGGGACCCAACACGACCCGCGACGTTGATTTGACGGCACAGGTCATCCCGAAGCCACCCGACGGTGAATTGGAGTTCGCCGATGATTCCGGCTATGTGGCCCGCGTGCCGCTGACCGGTGGAATGGCGGCGATGCACTATCACGCGCCGGGCTTTGGCGTGCGACACTTCTTCGCCCGGTATGCCGGCAACGTGGATTACGCGCCTGGCGCCAAGGATGTTCTGTACACGTTCCTCGGACTGCCCACGTCGCTCACGCTCAACTGCTCCGCGACCCCGATTCCCGTGGGCGTCCCGGTCACCCTGTCCGCGAGCGTTCAGCCGGCGGGCGTCACCGGTGCGGTGCGGTTCACGGCCGCCGATGTGGTGATCGGAACGGTTCCACTCGATCACGGTCTCGCCACGCTGACGCTGCCGTTCATGCAGACTTCAGCATTCGAGCTCCGCGCGACGTACCTGGGCGATACCCTCTACTCGGCCGCGCTCCAGGCGCTCTACGTCGAGGTGCTCGGCGGTTTGACGACGACACGGCTCACCAGCAGCGCGAATCCCATGACCTCGGGATCATTGGTGCGATTCACCTGCAACGTGACCCCGCGCACGAGCGAGGGAAGCGTCGTCTTCTGGCTCGATCGTGTCGCGTCTTCAAGCGTGCCGGTCACCGATGGCGTGGCGTCGCTCACGCTGCCCGCCTTGCCGGACGGGGATCACATGGTGACGGCCGAATATTCCGGTGGCACCCACCTCAGGTTCAGCGCGTCCGAGCCGATCATGGAGCACGTGAGCCCCGCGTTCGGCCCGTTCACGCGCGTGCTCTCACCCAACAACGGCGAGTCCTGGCGCGTCGGAACTCCGGCGACCATCCGCTGGGACGCCGCGGCGGCCGATCTCGCACCCGTAGTGTCGATCTATCTCGCGAGAACCGACGCCTTCAACTGGGAGCTGCTCGCCGAGAACGTTCCCAACACGGGCTCCTACACGTGGCTCGTGAGCGGACCCGGGACGAACGTGGCCAAGGCAGAGGTGATGTCCGCCACGATCGGCGTGTTCGATGACAATGGTGAAATCGGCAGCGACACGAGCGACCTTCCGTTCTCGATCTACGATGTCACGACCGAGGCCGTGGTCACGCGCTTTGAAGCGGTTCCCGTTGACTTGGGCGTTCGCGTCTCGTGGGCGCTGTCCGCGACCACGCCGGTTGCGCACCTCGAGTTGCAGCGCGCACCGGCGGACGCCGGTCCTTGGACTGCGGTCGCAGCGAAGGTGGGCAACGAGCCCGGGGCAGCCACCATCGAGGATCGCGACGTGGTGCCGGGTAACGTCTACTGGTACCGCTTGCTCACGACCACGGCGAGCGGCGAGTCTGCGATCCTCGGTCCCGTGAAGAGCGCTGCGGGTGCGCCGCGCGAGACCGCACTCGGCAAAGCGTGGCCCAATCCTTCTACCGGTCCCATGACGCTCGAGTTCTCACTCGCGAGGTCCACACCCGTGGAACTCGACGTGCTCGACCTGCAGGGGCGCGTGCGTTCGCGACTCGCCCACGGGGAATACGCGCCGGGGCACTACCGCGTGGATTGGGATGGCCG
>JANLOX010000278.1:0-2588 GCA_031366795.1 Candidatus Eiseniibacteriota bacterium
CGCGAGATGGGCGCCGGCATGCGCCCGCTGTTGTTGAGCGTCATCGAGTAGTGCGCCGATTGTCCTGCGACCGGTGACTCGGGCGCGACGGTGACGGCCGAGGCAGTCAGGTCGATCTCGGGCCAGATGTCCGCCTTGGCCGTGTCACTCACCGCACCCTGTAGGTCGCTGACGCTGAGCTTCACGCGCAGGTGGACGCCGGTGCCGTCGTCGTGATTCTCGCCGACGAACGAGGTGTTGGCGCCGGTCGCATTGAAGTTCGCCGGATGGACATGGTTGTTGTGGATGAGGTCGACAACCCAGGTGAAGGCAAGCGAGCCGCTCGGCGTCTGGGCGTCCGTGGCCGTGCCTGTCATCGCAACGGTCTGCCCCGCATAGTAAAAGGAGTTGTTGAGCGGCGAGACGATCGTGGCGACCGGCTTGGTGTTGACGTTGGAAGTCACGTTGCCGCCACCGAAGCTGTCGAACAGCGTGCCGGAGGCGGTGTCGTAGGAGATCCCGATGCGCCCGCCCAGGCCTGAGTAGGCCCAACCGGCCACCGAGAAGGTACCGATGACGGTGCTGTTGCGGAACACCTGCACCGATCCATTGGCCAGCGCACGCGCGCCGAAGCGGTCGCCAGCGACGAAGCCCGCTCCCGCCACCGTGCCGATCGTTGTCCAGCCGATGCCGGTCTGGAGCGTGTAGACGGTGACATTCGAACTGCCGCCGCTGAGGGCGACCTCGATGTGCCCCGCACTCCAGGTCGAGCCCTGCGTCTTGAGCATCAGGTTCTGCTCGAGCGAAGCGGCCGCGAAGGCGCCGAGCGTGACGTACGCTTCCTGGTCCGGCCCGTACGTGGCGCCGTTCCATTCGATGTAGCCCACGGGGCCGGCAGGCGCAAGCATGTTCGTGTTGATGGAGAATGACGTCGGCTGGTCGGTCCACGATCCGCCGACCACGCCGTTGGCGCGGTCGAACGTATCGAGCACGGGCGTCGAGGGGAACGCGATCACGGAAACGCCCGCGTTGATCGTGATGTACTTGACGTCCGTGCCGCCACGGCCGTCGCTCACGGTCAATTGCACGTTGTAACCGCCGGGCGTCGTGAAGACATGCGTGGGGTTCGCCAGGGTAGAGCCCGTGCCGTCGCCGAATACCCAGGCGATCGTCAGCGGGTCATTGTTGATGTCACTGCTGCCTGCGCTCGAGAATGACACGGTGAGCGGCGTCGAGCCGCTGAGCGGTGTGGCAGCGATGGCGGCGACCGGTGGCGTGTTGCCGTTGCCGCCGGCGGTGTAGCGGATGCGGCGGACCTGCTGAGCATCGATCGCGACATAGAGGATGTCGCCGCTCAGCGGATCCACGGCAAAGTCCACCGGGCCATCCGCGGTGCCGATAAAGTCCGTCACGCCAACGAGGTTGTTGTTCACGTCGAGCGTGGCGAGCTTGATCCAGTCCTGACCGTAGTCACCGAAGATGTACTGGCCGCGGTACGCCGCGGGGTACTGGGTGCCCGAGTAGCATACACCGCCGATCGAGCAGTTTCCGACGAGTCCCGTGGGAATGCTGCTGCCGCCGCTGGTGTGGTTCCAGGTCGCCAGTGGCGCGCGCACCGTCGAGGGATTCGTGGCGGAGCCGATCGAGCCGCAACCGTTGTGCGCGGGCGTGGCCGTCTGGTAGGCGCTGACGCCACCCACGCCCTCATAGCAGGGCCAGCCGAAGTTGAGGCCACCCGTGGGGGCGACATTCAGCTCCTCCCAGGTGTTGTAGCCGACGTCGCCAATCAGCAGCGTGCCGGGATTGGCGGCCGATGTGTCGGCGCTGCCGGTACCGGGTTTCACGGTGAAGCGGAAAGGGTTACGCATCCCGTAGCACCAGACGCGCGACTGTGTCGAGGCGAGGTTGGTGTTTGCAAACGGATTGCTGGCGTAGCCGCGGCCGGTGGCGGGATTGATGCGCAGCACCTTGCCGCCGAGCACGGTGATGTCCTGCGCTCGAAACGCGCCGATGTCTTCATAAGCGGGCGTCTTGCCGCTGCCGAATGCCGCCGCATCGTGCCCGCCTGAATCCATGTACTCGTAATGCGCTCCCTCCCCGACCGTCAGCAGGAGGCTGCCGTCACGGCCCCAGCGCAAGGAGCCTGCGCTATGCGAGCTTGAGCATTCGAGCACGCCCGTCGTCCATGAGGTGCCCAGCAGGATGGTGCGGGAGGAGGCGAGCACGGTGGCCGAGTCGGTGAAGTTGACCGTGTAGCGCGTGAGGCGCGTGAAGCCGGCCGTATTATTGTCGGTGCCATTGGAGTCGGGATCGACGACGTACAACAGGTAAATGTAGTGGTTGGCGTAGTACCGGGGATCGACCGCGACGCTCAGCAGGCCGGTGTCGCCGATGTTGAGCACTTCGTTCTCCGACGACCAGATTGCCGTCGGCTGCTTGACGCCGTTGCGCACCTCGTAAACGCGGCCACGCTTCTCGGTCACGAAGAAGCGGCCGTCGGGCAGGAATGCCATACCCGTGGGATCGACGAAGCCGGCGGCAGGCGCCGCGTCGTCGATGGCAAAACTCGTGGGGAAGGTCGAGCCTGAGGACTCGCGCGCGACCGTTGC
>JANLOX010000280.1:0-14293 GCA_031366795.1 Candidatus Eiseniibacteriota bacterium
CCCAACTGGCCGTCGCGCGCGCTGTCCTTCGTGCGCTCGTCGGCCTTCTCGGCGCTGTCGATGTCGGAGGTCTTGTAGTCGACGAGCACGATCCCTCCGTCGCGCTGGTCGATGCGGTCGAAGCGGCCGCTGACGATGTCCTGCGGGGACAGCTTGAACTTGAACTCCCGCTCGATCGCCAGCGGCAGCTTGCCCGAAGCGTCCTCGCGTTCGACGAAGCGTCGCAGCGTCGCGCGGCCTTCCTCGAGCCGCAGTTCCTCGTGCTCGCGCGAGTAGAACCCCTCGCTCGACCAGGCGCCCTCGAATGCTGCGACGACATCGTCCGCCGTGATCGGGTGGGCGCGCATGCGGTGCTGGTGGTAGACACGAATCGCATGGTGAATGGCGATGCCGTACATCAGCTGCGGATCGCTGGCCAGCGGCACCTGCGCGATGTGCGCGTAGCGGTACTTGAGCGGGCAGGTAAGGAAGTCGTCGATGCGGCTGTGCGAGATTTCCAGCGGTTGGTCAGGGGGCAGCGGCAGGATCTCGGGTGCCGCGGATTCGGCGGCGGGAGCGTAGCGCTCGATCGCCTCGAGCGCCGTGGCGCCCGCCGCTCCCTTCGCGGGGGCCGGCAACTGGAGTGCCTCGAACACGAAGCGGCTCGGCTTGGCCGCGCGCTTGCCGCCGTAATCGGCGGCGTGCGACATGACCAGGCGATCGCGCGCGCGCGTCATGCCGACGTAGCACAGCCGCCGCTCCTCGCGATAGTGCTCTTCCTTTTCGTCACTGGCACCGTGCCGCAACTCCAGCGGGAACTCGAGCTGGTCGCCGCGCGGGTAAGGGGGGAATCGCTGCTCCACCAGGTGCACCAGGTAGACCACCGGGAACTCGAGCCCCTTCGCGTTGTGCGCGGTGAGCAGGCTGACGACGTTTTCCTCGAGATCGACTTCGGCGGCACTCGGGTCGTCGCCCATTTCGATGAGCAAGTCGAGGTGCTGGATGAACTGGTCCGCGCGATCCTGCTGCAGCAGCGGCCCCACACGCGTCACGATGCGGAACAGCTTGTTGAGGTTCTGCACCTTCTCGACCGACTCGGCCGATTCATCGGCGGCGAGTCGGCCGAGTAGCCCGCTCTCGGTGACGAACTGGTACAGCACCTCGGAGGTGGGCCGGCTCTGGGCGCGCGAACACAGTTCGCGGTGCAGCGCGAAGAAGCGTTCCACTGCTTCGACCGTGGCGGGCGCCACCTGGCCGTCCGCGGCGGCTTTCAAGGCGAGTTCCCGCAACGGGCGGTTCAGCCGCTTGGCGCGCGCGCCGAGTGCCGCGAGATCGACCGGGTCGGCGCCGAACAACGGATCCCCCAGCGCGAAGTGGATCGGCGCGCCTTCGTTCGGGAACGCCACGCTGCGCAGCACGTTCAAGCACAGCATCACCTCGGGGCGCGCGTACAGCCCGCGCGTGCTGACCCGGCGGAAACGCACGCCCTGCGCCTTGAGCGCCTGCGCGAACAGGTCGAGACTCGAGTGTGATCGCGCGAGCACCGCGAAGTCGGCGGCGTGGTACTCGCCGCTCGCGACCGCTGCGGCGATCTCTGCTGCGACCGTTTCCGATTCGTCGCTCGCCGTGGCGAACGAGCGATGCTCGACGGTCGCGACGTCACCGCGATCGGCGATCAGGCGCTTGTCAAAGCCCGCCTTCGCCTCGAGGCGCTCGGGGTTGTTGTTGCTGATCAACCGGTGCGAGGCATCGAGCACCGCCTGGCCGGAGCGGTAGTTGTGCCGCAGCACCAGCACCCGCGTGCCCGCGAACGCTTCGATGAAACCGAGCAGGTTCTCGATCTTGGCGCCGCGGAAGCGGTAGATGCTCTGGTCGTCGTCGCCCACGACCGTCAGGTTGCGCCGCTCGCCGGCCAGCAGCTTCACCAGTTCGAATTGCACGTGATTGGTGTCCTGGAACTCATCGACCAGCACATAGCGGAAGCGGTCCTGGTACTCGCGCCGCAGGTAGGGCCGTTCGCGCAGCAGCCGAAGTGCCAGGCTGATCTGCGCGCCGAAGTCGACGCGGCCGTGCTTGAGCAGCAACTGCTGGTAGGCGGCATAGGCGTCCGCCTTCTCGAGTTCGGCGGCGGCGCGATCCTTCAGCGCCGAATCGCTGCCCGCGGTTGCCGCGAGCCGCTCGGCGAAGGCGCGGTACGCCTCGGGCGTGACGTCCTCGTCGCGCGCGCGGTCGAACACGCCGACCAGCGCGCGCAGGTGCTCGTCAGGATTGCCGAGCGGACGGTAGCGCTTGAGCGGCAACTCGAGGATGCGCTCGCGCAGGAACACCAGGATCTCGGCCGGAGTTTCGACGCGCAATTGCGAGGTCAGCCCGAGTTCGACGGCATGCTCGCGCACCATCCGGTCGCAGAAGGCGTGAAACGTGCTGATGGTCGCGCCCACGAAGCCGTACGGCACCAGCACGTCGACGCGCGACTCCATCTCGGCCGCGGCTTTGTCGGTGAAGGTCAGCGCCAGGATCTGTTCGGGCCGCGCGCGCTTGGTCGCGATCAGCCAGGCGATGCGCCGCGTGATCACCTGCGTCTTGCCCGTGCCGGCGCCGGCGACAATCAACAGCGGCCCCTCGCCATGCGTCACGGCCTCGCGCTGCTCGTCGTTGAGGCCGCGCTGGATGGGGTCGTCCGTGGCGGCGGGCGGCGGCGTGGTGGACAAGGGAAGTTCGGTCATAGGGGCCTCGCGGCGCCGCCCGCCGCGGGCGCGGGGAGAATGCGCACGTCGGCGTGGAACCATTGGTCGAGTGGATCGCGAGGGCGCATCGGTGGGGCGGCGGTCGCCGCCGCGGAGTCCGGCAGCGCGTTGAAGCCCTCGAGTGTCACCGCGACCGTGGGACGATGCGTCGTCCACGCGGCGAAGTCGGGAGTGTCCGAATACATGAGCCTGCGCCGAAACGCGACCGCCGAGCGCGAGCCGAGTTCCGCGCGTTCGTGTGTGAGCCAACCGCGCAGTGCCGATGCCTGGCGCGCTTCGATCGTCCACGCCCTCACGGTGAAGGGGAGCAGCGCGAGCAGCAGCACCGCGGCCAGCTGCCGCGTCCGCCCATAGCCCCCGCCGAGTGACATGACGCCCCATGCGGCACCGGCAGCCCACAGCGGCAGGAACACCGCGACGTAGCGCTCCGAGGGCTCCGTTAGCGTGCACACGATGAAAGGAATGAGCGCGGCACCGATCGCGGCCCAGCCAAGACGTCGCGTGGCGCGGGCTGTCCATACATTGAGCAGTCCCACCGCGGCGAACAGACCGAGCCCTGGGCCCGGCGTCATCAGCATGTGCTTGATGGCGCGCGGCGCCATGTGCAGCCACTTGCCCGGTAGCGCTTCGAGCGACTGGAACACTGGGGCGGGCCAGCGGGCAAGGGGAAGTGCAAAGTCCCACAGCGGTGACAGTCCCGGATGTGCGGGCGTGTAGGCGATCAACATGTAGGACGACAGGTTGAACATGGGAGAGCCCGAGGCGATCCAGGTGTGGATTACCCACGGCGCGGTCACGAGTGCGGCGGCGCCTGCGAAGCTCAAGTTGCGGGGCAATCCCAACAGCCACCACACGATGGGGACCAGCAGCAGCAACTCCGGCCGCACGAGCGCCCCGAGTCCCACGACGAGCCCGGCCGCAAACGGACGCGGCTTGGGGCGCGCGAGTAAATCGATCACAAGTGCAACAGCGCAGGCGCCGGCGGCGGGGGCGATGTCGTGATGCACCATCCGCAGCATGACCGGCGACAGGGTGACGAGTGCCGCGGCGAGCGCGCCGGTCGAGCCGCCGACGCTGCGCGCCACCGCGCGCGCCGTGAACACCGCCGCGAGCACGGCGAAGGTAGCCGCGAGCCACGCTGCCGAGTCGATCGAGGCGCCTCCGGCGAGCGCGACCCATGGCGCGAGCAGCAGCGACAGCAGCGGGCCGTGCACGAGCACCGGCACCGTGAGGCCTGCGTCGCGCAGCGCCCACAGTGGCGGATGAATCATCAGCGTGCGGAACCCGTGTCCCTCGAGCAGGCTGCGCGCCACGAGCCCGTATTCCCACGTATCGTCGAGCGGATGCGGCGTGCCCCCGCGCAGGATCGCGAGGTCGAGGATCCAGACGCACGATGCGGGCAATGCGACGAGCGCGAGGTTCAAGCGCCCGCGCTTGCCCGTGGCGTGAAGCGTCACTACACTGCCCCGCCCATGTCTCGACGGCACTTATCCTCCTGGACCCGCGCAACGCTTCCGGCATGCATCGCCGCGATGTTCCTGTACTCCGCGGGTTGCGGCCCGCGCGCCTCGCTGCCTAAGCCTCGCGCCACGTGGGTTCTTGGCGTCGATGCCCCGATGTTCGATCCCGATGGTCCGCCCGATCCGCCGCGCGCGGCGGTCGAGCACCTGCTGACGCGGGGTCTCGTCGAGGAGGACTCGACGGGACGCGTCGTGCCGGTGGCCGCGGAACGCATCGAAGTATCCAAGGACAGCCTACTCTACACGTTTCGCCTTAAACCCGGCCTGCGTTTCACCGACGGCTCGCCGTGCCGCAGCGAGCTGTTCCGCGACGCGCTGCGCGAGGGGCTCGCGCGCACCGATCATTCGACGCGGCGCTGGCAACTCGCCGCGGTGCGCGGAGTCGACGCCATCCGCAACGGCCGCGCGCTGCCCACACTGGGCATCGACGCGCCGGATTCACTCACGCTCACGCTGCGCCTCGAGTTTGCCGACCGCAGGTTGATGAGCCGCCTGGCATTCCCGGGCACGACCGATGCATGGAAGCAGCGCGCGGGAATCGGCTGGGCTGCCGCGATCGGGCTGGGGCCGCTCCGCGTGCTGCGCGCCGATTCGACGCGCGGCCTCGAACTAGTGCGCGCCGCCTCATCCTTCCCGCGCGCCGATCTCGCCGACACCATGAGCGTGCGCTTCGTGCCAAATGCGGCGCGCGTGCGCGCGCTGGTGCGCTCAGGCCGTCCCGATCTCGTGTGGCCGCTGCCCGCCGGGTTCCTCAGCGAACCCGTGCCCGCCTCGTACCGCCGTGTAGCGCAGGCCGCGCGCCCCGAGCGCTGGCTGCTGTTGGTCATGCGCGCCGACTTGCCGCCCACCACCAAGTTGCCTGCGCGCCACGCGCTGGGCCACGGCATCAATCGCACTGAACTCCTCAGGACGCTCGCGGGACGCGCCAGCGAAGTGGGGGCCTGGATCCCGGGTGCAGCCTCATTCGACTTCCCGCGGCTCGATCCCCAGGAGATCGAATTGTGGCGCGAGCGCGGCAAGCTCGGGCGCTCGTTCCATGTCGACATGGCGTATGACGCCAACGGGCCGGCAGCGGAGATCGCTCGCAATCTGCAAGGCGAATGGGCTTCGCATGCGATTTACGTCGAGCTGCTGCCGGTGACCGGTGCAAAACGCCGCGCGCAATTCCTCAACGGCCGCGCGCACCTCGTGCTGGCCGATGTGCAGGAACTCGAGACCGATCCCGCCGGTTTGCTGGCGACCCTGGTGATGCCGGCGCGCGGGGCCGCGGTGGGCGCTGTGCGCAGCGGTTGGCGAACCCGCGACTTTGATCCGTGGGTCCTGCCCACTCGCCATGAGGCCCCGTGGGACCCAGCCTGGGTCGAGCGCAGGCTCGAAGAAGAGCGCGTCGTGCTGCCCCTGGCGCGCCTCCCGTGGGTGTGGTTGGAGCGGGCTGCGGGCCCAGTTGCCGCCTATCACCCGCGTTTTGGCCCGGAATGCCCCAGTCCGGCCGTGCCGCGATAATCGCGTCCGTATGACGCCGGGCGCAATCTAAAGCGTTGACCCGGCTTCGGGCGCTTCACTATCGTTAAGGGAGCTCCACCGCTCCGTTCGTGAGCGGCCCAACGCATGGGGCGACCACTCCCGTTGTCCGGTCGCTCGACGGCTGCGCCGTGCTCTGATTCCAACCGCTCCGCTCCTACGAGGCAAGCCCCCTAATGAGAATTCGCTTTGTCTGGGCTTCGATCGCTTCACTGGTCTTGGTTGCATCCGGCGCCGCGGCCAGCACGACGCTCGAACGGGATTTCAATTTCAGCCCCGAACAAATCCAAATCAAACAGACGGCTGGCGCGACCAGCGTGAGCTTCAAAGGTGCGGTTCCGAGCATTGATGCGGGACGCCCCGAGCTGCCTTGGGTTTCCGAGTTCGTGGACGTCCCGCAAGGGATGCAGATCGCCTCAGTCGAGGCCGTCGAGGTGCAGACCCAATCGTTGGCCAGCGGTGTGCGGTTGCCCAGCGCATGGGCTGCCAGGCCCGACGCGGGCGGCGAAGCGACACGCAGCACTCCTGATGTGTGGGCATTCTCGCGGCCGGGCGTGCAGCCCGCCCAGCCCGTCGAGCTCGGCGTACAGGGTTGGCAACGCGGGCGGAGCGTCGCGGCCCTGCGCATCTGTCCGGTGCGTTGGGATGCGGCCACGGGACGCCTCGAAGGCATCACGCACCTGCGCGTGCGCATGACGCTCGAGCCGGCGACCACGCAACCTGTGCCGCGCCTGCGTGTCGTCCCCGAGTGGGAAGAGCACGCGACGCGCGGGCCGCTGCGCACGAGCGCCTCGGTCACCGCGCAAGGATTCGGCGGCCGCAAGGGCAACGGCACTCTGGCGGCCACCCAGATTCCTTCCGTGCTGGGCAGCCCGGTCGAATACGTCATCATCACCAATGACGACATGGCAGGGGAGTTCCGGCGGCTGGCGGATTGGAAGACTCAGTCCGGCGTGCCGGCGGTGGTGCGCACGATGTCGTTCATTCGCAGCCAGTATCCGCGTGGCTCCGATGATGCCGAGCGGCTGCGCGACTTCATTCGCGACGCCTACTCGCGCTGGGGCGCGAAGTGGATCCTGCTCGGCGGCGACAGCGATGTCATTCCGGTGCGGCTTGCCCGCACGACCTACTTCAGCGGCGAGGATATCGCCTCCGACCTCTATTACTCGTGCCTCGATGGCAATTGGGATCGCGACGGCGACTCGCAGTATGGCGAGGGCTACATCAACGCCAGCACAGTCGGCGACTCGATCGACCTGTTGCCGGAAGTCTACGTGGGCCGCGCCCCGGCCAGCACGGTGGCCGAGGCGAAGCAGTTCGTGGACCGCACGCTGTCCTACGAGAAGACGCCGGTCGGTGACTACGAGAAGAATCTCCTGATCTTCGCCGAGGTGCTGTTCCCCGAGGACTGGAAGCCGGGCGACTCGATCCTGCTCGATGGCGGATCGCTGGGCGACGAGTTGTTGCCCTACATCGCCCAGAACCCCTCGATGCGCACGGCGAGGCTCTACCAGAACAACACCGGCGCATGGGTGCCGCCCGTGTACCCGGAGACGCGCAAGGCCGTGATGGACTCGATTTCCAAGGGCTACGGCGTATCGGTTCACATCGGCCACGGCTATCGCAACGTCATGTCGCTCGGCGATGGCAACGTATTCAATTCGGATGTGCTGGCGCTCACCAACGGCAGCCGCCTCACGAATCTATACGCCATCAATTGCACTTCGAACGCGATCGACTTCCCGTGCATCGGCGAGGCGTTCCTCCACGCCGCCAATGGTGGCGCTGTGACGAGCGTCGGCTCCACGCGACTCGACTTCCCGTATGCCGGACGGTTGTTCGAAAAGGAATTCTTCCGCCTCGTGTTCGACGACAGCATCACCGCGGTCGGCGAGGCGCAGGCCAAGCAAAAGCTGCCGCAGGTCTCGTCCTCGGGCACCGACAACGCCTACCGCTGGATGCAGCAATCGCTGTTATTGCTGGGCGACCCCGAGCTGCGCATCTGGACCGGTACGCCGCGCACCTTGAGCGTCGCCGCCCCCGCCAGTTTCTCGCTGAGTGACACCTCAATCGCCGCGATCGTGACGATCGGCGGCCAGCCGCTGGCGAATGCGCGCGTCACCGCCTATAAGGCGCGCGACGCGTTCCAGTCGGGCTTGACGGACGCCGCGGGCCTCGTGCGATTGCCCTTCCGTCTCGACAGCCTTGGAACGATCACCTTGACCGTGACCGGGTACGATTGCCGGCCCTACCAGGGGACCATCAACGTGACCCCCGCTGCCTCCGCGGTGCTCGGGGACGGCACGCCTACCATCGATGACGACGCGTTGGGCGGCACCAGCGGCGATGGCGATTCGATCTGGGACGCGGGTGAAACGATCGACTTGCGGATCCCGGTGCAGAACTCCGGCGGCCTCACGGCGTTCGGTGTCAGCGCGACGCTGTCTACCAGCGACCCCAATGTCACCATCACCACGCCCACGACCGCCTACGGCACTGTGGCAGCGGGGAGCACGGTCACGCCGGCGGGGGCGTTCCGGCTCAGCCTTGCCGCGACGTGCCCGGACCAGCGCGAGATCCCCTTCACGCTGACCATCACCGACGCCTCGCTCAACGCGCGCAAGCGTCCGCTGCAGTTGACCGTGCGTGCGCCGGACCTGCGTCACTTCGCGCATGACGTCAGCGACAACGGCAACAATAATGGGCAGCCGGATGTCGGCGAGACCGTGACCTACCTGCCACACCTGAAGAACATGGGAACGGACAATGTACATACCGTGACGGCGGTGCTGCGCAACTACGACGGCTTCGTCACGGTCACCGACAGCGTCTCGACGTGGGGCGAAATGGCGCCAGGGCAGGAGAAGGTGGGCGATGCGCTGGTGTTCCAGCTGAACTCGCTGTCGGCGAAGATCGAACTGCGCGTCTCGGATTCGCATGGCCTGCGCCTTACGCGTCTACTCGATGTCGTGGCCCCCGGCATTCCCAGCGGGCTCAAGGGTGTCGGCAAACCGACCAGCATCAACCTGCGCTGGAACCCAAATGCGGAAGGCGACCTGCTGGGCTACAACGTCTATCGCAGCCTGTCCGCCGGCGGGCCGTTCGCGCGCAGCAACTCGGTGCCCACTGACAAAATCTCAACGTATGAAGATGGCCCGCTGGCTGCGCTGACGCGCTATTACTTCCAGGTCACTTCCGTCGACACTTCGGGCAATGAATCCGCGCGCTCCGCGGTGGGAGCGTTCAGCACCAATCCGCCGAGCCACACGGTGTTCCCGATCCCGATGAACGCGAGCTCATTCGCCCCGCCGGCGGTCGATCACCTGTTCTCGGGTTACCCGCTCGACATCGCCGCGGGATCCGACGTGATGTACGTCTGGCATCCGGACGGCACCGCACCGATCGACGCGGACGGCGCGGGTGCTACCAACGGTGACTTCACCACGCGCGGCAACACCTACGAAGGTGGGCCATCGATTGCCGACATCGATGGCAACGGGCAAAAGGAAGTCATCGGCGTGGCCTCGGATTCGACGCAGTTCGTGGTCGTGGGCCAGTCGGGCGCCACCCTGCCCGGCTTCCCGCAGAAGATCTCCGATGGCGCCTGGTCGTCGGTCGCGGTCGGCGATCTCGACAACGACGGCAAGAAGGAGATGGTGTTCGGAGGCTTCACGGGCGCGCATGTGTTCGTGTTCAAGAGCACCGGCGCCGAATGGATGGATGGCGACGCGAATACCTCGACGAACGGCGTGTTCAAGAACACCGGTACGCCCTACAACATCGGTACCCCGGCGATCGCCGATCTCGATGGCAACGGCGTCCGCGACATCATCTACGGCACCTTCGACAGCAAGCTCAACGCCTGGCGTCCGGACGGGACGAACCTGCCGGGCTTCCCGATCTCGCTGCCCGAGCCCGTCAGTTCCTCGGTGGCGATCGGCTACCTCGACGGACCCTCCGATACGCAGCTGGATATCGTCGTGCAGACCGGCTACTACCCGAACTCCAATTCCGCCAAGGATTCGCTGTACGTGTTCTCGGCCACCGGCGCGCGGCGCCCGGGATTCCCCAAGCAGCTGCGCGGCAGCGACAACAACAAGTCGCCCTCACCGGCGCTCGCCGACATGAACAACGACGGGTTCCTCGACATCGTCGCCGCCGGCACGGATGGCAAGATCTACGTCTATGACCGCACCGGCGCGTCACTGCCGGCGTGGGTGGGCGGCAAACCCTACAGCGCGCTCGCGGGCACGTCCTCCGAAGCGAGCCCGTCGGTCGCCGACATCGATGGCGATGGCAACAACGACGTTGTGATGGGTGACGAATCCGGCTCGCTCACCGCGCTGAGCGGTGTCGATGCCTCGGTCATGCCGGGCTTCCCGATCCAGATGGGCTCAGGCATCAAGGCAGCCGCGGCGCTGTGCGACTGCGATGGCGACGGCAAGACGGAAATCGTCGTGGCGGGAGAGGATCGCAACGTCTCGATGTGGGACTACGACTTCCCGTTCTCGCCCAACGGCCCGGCACCGTGGCCGCAGTTCCACCACGATGCGATGCGCACGGGGCTCTACTCGAATCCCGTATTCGTCGCCGTCGACCCGCAGCCCGCGCCGACACTCGCCGCCGAGCTCGAACTGGCGGCACCGCTGCCCAACCCGTCGCGCGGGTTGGCTCAGCTGTGGTACTCGATCCCCTCGAGCTCGAAGGGCGACCGTTTGGAGTTGGCCATCTACGATCTGGCCGGCCGCCAGGTGCGCTTGCTCGACAGCGGCGAGGCGCGTGCCGGCCGCTATCGCGCCGACTGGAACCTGGGCGATACGAGCGGCCGCCGCGTCGAACCGGGGCTCTACTTCGCCCGGCTCGCGCTGGCTGGACAGAGCAGGACGCAGAAGATCATCGTGACGCAATAGCGGGAAACCGCAGCAGGACTCAACGCGCGGGCGGGCTCCCACACCGGAGTCCGCCCGCCGTTTTTGATTTCCCGCGCTGTGGTAGCATCGCGCGTTCGGGTGGCACCTGCGGCCTCCCAACCCCGTATTCCCTTATTGTTCCCGGTGCGCCGCGGCTGCGACTCGCGCGCATTGTCCGAGACCCTGGCCCCCGAGACTCACCGAGGCTCCATGTCGAACCCGAACGATTCCGCGACCCCCGCCGCCGAAGCCGACGCTCCCGAGCATCTCGATTTCATCCGCGAGATCGTTCAGCAGGACCTGGCCTCGGGCAGGCAAGCGTCCGTGCTCACGCGTTTCCCGCCGGAGCCGAACGGCTACCTGCACGTCGGCCACGCCAAGGCGATCTGCCTGAACTTCGGCATCGCGCGGCAGTTTGGCGGGCGCTGCAACCTGCGGATGGACGACACCAACCCGGCCAAGGAAGATGTCGAGTATGTCGACTCGATCACCGCGGACCTGAAGTGGTTGATCGACGGTTGGGCGGACCAGTGCCTGGCGCTCAAGCCCTCGGGTGCGGCGTTCTATGCCTCCGACTATTTTGGCGCGCTGTACGAGTTCGCCGTGCGGTTGATCGAACTGGGCAAGGCGTATGTGTGCGACCTGTCGCCCGCCGAGATGGAGACCTATCGCGGCTCGCCCGACAAGCCCGGCAAGGACAGCCCGTTCCGCACGCGCCCCGTAGCCGAGAGCCTCGACCTGTTCGCGCGCATGAAGGCGGGCGAGTTCCCCGATGGCGCGCGCACGCTGCGCGCGCGCATCGACATGTCCTCGCCCAACATCTGGCTGCGCGACCCCGTGCTGTACCGCATTCGGCACACGGAGCATCACCAAACCGGTACGGCGTGGTGTATCTACCCGATGTACGACTTCGCCCATGGCTTATGCGACTACGTCGAGGGCATCTCGCCCGCGATCTGCTCGCTCGAGGTCGAGGTGCACCGGCTGTTGTACGACTGGATCCTCGAATCGCTCGACCTGAAGAAGGCGCTGCCGCACCAGTACGAGTTCGCGCGGCTTAACTTGACGCACACGGTCATGAGCAAACGGAAGCTGCTGCGCCTCGTGCAGGAAGGGTTCGTCGGCGGTTGGGACGATCCGCGCTTGCCGACGATCGCCGCGATGCGCCGTCGCGGCTATCCCGCCGAAGCGATCCGCGCATTCTGCGAGCGCATCGGCATCGCCAAGCGCGAGAACATGGTAGAGCTTGCCCTGCTCGAGCACTTCGTACGCGAGCACCTGAACCGCCACGCCGCGCGCGCCATGGCGGTGCTCAAGCCCATCAAGGTGGTGATCGAGAACTGGCCCGCCGACCGCGTCGATACGATCGAGGCCGTCAACAATCCCGAGGATCCCGCGGCCGGCAAGCGTCAACTGCCGTTCTCGCGTGAGATCTACATCGAGCAGGACGACTTCCGCGAAGTGCCGCCGCCCAAGTACCACCGCCTGAGCCCCGGTGTCGAGGTGCGGCTGCGCTACGCGCACCTGATCCGCTGCACCGGCGTGGTCAAGGATCCGGTGAGCGGCGAGGTCACCGAGTTGCGCGCCACGTACGACGCGGAGTCCGGCACCGGCAACCCGGTCGATGGCCGCAAGGTGAAGGCCACCATCCACTGGGTGTCGGCGCCGCACGCCGTCGATGCGGAAGTGCGTCTGTACAGCCCGCTGTTCAGCGCTGAGCATCCCGACGAGTTGCCCGAGGGGACGGACTTCACGACTGGATTGAATCCCGATTCGCTCGAGGTGCTGAAGGGTTGCAAGCTAGAGCCCTCGCTGGCGAACCCCGCGCTCGGCACGCCGGTCCAGTTTGAGCGCCTCGGTTACTTCTGCGCTGATCGCGAGGATTCGAAGCCGGGAGTGCCCGTGTTCGATCGCACCGTGACGCTGAAGGACGCCTGGGCGCGGATCGAGAAGCAGCAGGCAAAGGTCTGATCGCCGTGGGAGTTCGCGTCCGCTTCGCACCCAGCCCGAGTGGTTACCTGCATGTTGGCGGAGCGCGCACCGCGCTCTACAACTACCTGTACGCCCGCGCCAACGGCGGCACGTTCGTGCTGCGCATCGAGGACACCGATGCCGCGCGTTCCACCGATGAATCCGTGCGCGCCATCTTCGACAGTATGCGCTGGCTCGGGATGACATGGGACGAGGGCCCCGGCGTCGGCGGCCCGTTCGGCCCGTACTCGCAATCGGAGCGCCGCGTGCACTACGACGCGCATGCGAAGGCGCTGCGTGAGGCAGGCAGGGCCTACCCGTGCTACTGCACCAGCGTCGAACTCGACGCCATGCGCGAGGAACAAGCGACCCGCAAGGCGCCGCTGCGCTACGACGGGCGCTGCCGAGGATTGAGCGACGCGCAGCGCGCCGAGCGCGAGGCGGCCGGGGCGAAGCCGGCATTGCGCTACGCCCTGGCGCCAGGCGGGGAGACCGCGTGGGACGACGTGGTGCGCGGCGCCGTGACCTTCCAGAACGACGTGCTCGACGACTTCGTCATCGTGCGCAGCGATGGCCTGCCGACCTATAACTTCGCCTGCGTGGTCGACGATCACGAGATGCAGATCTCGCACGTCATCCGTGGCGACGATCACATCTCGAACACGCCGCGGCAATTGCTGCTGTACGCTGCCTTCGGCTGGGCACCGCCCATATTCGCACACGCCGCGATGATCCTCGGAGCCGACGGCTCGCGGCTGTCGAAGCGCCACGGCGCCAGCTCGGTCGAGGCGTTCCGTGACCTCGGCATCATTCCCGCGGCACTCGACAATTTCCTCGCGTTGCTCGGCTGGGCCTACGACGGCACGCGCGAGATCTTCACGCTCGCCGAGCTCGAAGAGTTGTTCAAGCTCGAGCGCGTCGGCCGCACGCCATCAACCTTCAACATGGAAAAGCTCGAGTGGCTCAACGGCCAGCACCTGAAGCGCGAGAGCGAGGAGTCGCGCGCGCGCTACGTGCGGGAGTTCCTCAGCACACGCGGCGAGGATGTCAGCGCGCACACGGAAGAGTGGTGGGTGCTGTTCGTGCGCATGCTGGGCGAGCGCCTGAAGACACTCGTGGACGCCAAGACCTACGGCCGTTTCGCGCTCGAAGACAAACTCGAGATGGACGCCGAAGCCTGGACGAGCGTGATCGAGCGCCCCGGCGCAGGGGATCGCTTCGAAGAGTTGGCCGCTCGGCTTGAGGGTGACAACGAATTCAGCCTCGCGAGTCTCGAAGCGCTGACGCGCGAGCTCGCGGCGGCTTCGGGCTTGAAGGCGGGCGAGCTGATCGGCCTGGCGCGCGTGGCGCTGACGGGGCGGAAGATCAGCCCGGGCATATTTGAGGTGATGGTGCTGCTGGGGAAGGAGCGGTCGGTCGCGCGTCTGCGCGAAGCCGCTGCCCGCTGGCGTGCCGAGGCCGGAGTATCGAGGGCCTGAATCCTGTCGGTCCGCACAGGGGGTTGCTGGCCAAATGCAGGCGCTGGGCAGCAGTTTCGGAAGCCCCTTGAGCCCCCTGCGTTCTGAGCCCTGATTGTAGTGGGTTTGGACTGTATTGGCCCCTGGGGCAAGCAGGCTGCTATTTTCGCACTCATGGAACGGGCTTG
>JANLOX010000318.1:0-1634 GCA_031366795.1 Candidatus Eiseniibacteriota bacterium
GACCCCGGTCAGAATGTAGCCCGGCTGTTTGGTGCGCGAGAGAGAGAAAAAGACGATCACGACGATCGCCCAGGTGACGAACAGGCGGTCGGTCCGGGTCAGGCGTCCGCGGGCCGACCAGGCCGCAATGGCCATCGGCACGAACAGCACCGTCCACGGGAAAAACGTGACGAGCAGCACCGGTCCGAAAAACCAGAACGGCTGCCCGCGGTTGAACGCCGGCGTGAAGAATCGGCCCAAGGACTCCTCGATCACGCCGTAGTGAAAAAATTCGGGGTGGACGTAAACCAGCGCCGCGAACCACGGCAGGAACAGTCCCAGGACGATCAAAAAATTCCACGGCGCAAAGACGCGGCGCAGTGCGCGCGGGCGCCCGTCCAGCCAGAAAAAGGCGACGAGCACGGCGGCGGGCACGAGCGCGCCGACCGGCCCTTTCACCAGCATCCCCGCTCCGGCGGCGGCGGCGCCCGCGGCGTGCCAGCGGACGTCGGGGGACGCGCCGTCTTCGGCGACGTACGCCGCGAGGATCGCAGCACAGGTGCAGAGCCCGAGCATGATGTCCATGATCACGATGCGCGAAAACGTGAACACCATCGGCGACGTCGCGGCGACGATCACGGCAAGCGGAGCCGTCACCGGGTCATATCGCCCCCTAAGGAACACATAGAAAAGGAGCAAGATGAGCGCCCCGCACAGGGCGGAGGGCATGCGGGCGCCCCATTCGTTGACTCCGAACGCCCGCAGTGAGACGGCGACCGCGGCAAAGTAGGCCGCCGGCTTGTCGAGGTACGGATGCCCCTCGAGGGTCGGGACCAGCCACGACCCCGAAACCGCCATCTCGCGCCCGACCTCGGCGTTTCGCCCCTCATCCGGCTGCATGAGAGGAAGCGAACCGAGCCCCGAAAAGAGCATCACGGCCGCGACCAGAAGCGCGCCAAACCCCAGGAGCGTTTCGGCCCTGGATGCGGGGATTCGATCGAGAAGTGGGCTCAAGAGCCCCACTTTACACCGAGGTCGGAGGCTTTCGGCCCGGCCGCCTTGACCCCCCCATCGGGCCGGATCGACCTTTCGGAGGCGAGGAACAAGGAGAAGACGAACATAACATCCAACTGGCCTCGCCTTGCGCGAGCGCCGCCGAAAAGCACAAAGACACGCAAGCCCGTTCCAAGAGCAAGGCGGTCATGACGACGACGCAGATCACGCGCAGGCACACCGGGCGCGAGGGTGGGCAGCACGAAATGAAGCACTCGCGCCATCCGCACAACCGCGGTAACGGTCAGCACAGAGACGCGCCGAAGAAGTAGAGGTGGGGGCTACAATACGTCAGCCCCCATAGCTCAGTCGGTTAGAGCGGCGGACTCATAATCCGCTGGTCCCTGGTTCGAGTCCAGGTGGGGGCATTCCTTCCATCTCAATTGCCAGCAACGGTTTGCGACCGATCACCACGCGCGCGGCTGTGGGAGACCGGCCGGAGCTGGGCTGGACCGAGTGCGACCCGACCAACGCGCTCGCGGAAAGCCCCGACCTTATCCCCGTGGCCATGACCCGCACGCCGGCCGAGGCCGCGCCGGTCTCCGGCGCCATTTATGGCGACGGCGGCCACGCCAGCCTGACGGTTCACGTAGACGTGCACC
>JANLOX010000335.1:0-2817 GCA_031366795.1 Candidatus Eiseniibacteriota bacterium
GAAGCACCCCCGCCTGAAAGCGAAACCGGGGCCGGCACGTGCCGGCCCCGGGAAAATGGAGCGGAAGACGGGATTCGAACCCGCGACAACCACCTTGGCAAGGTGGAGCTCTACCGGGCTGAGCTACTTCCGCTCAAAGCAAAGCTCAGAGCAGCGCGGATATTATGCAGGAATCCCCCAATCGTCAAGCCCGCCACCCCAAGGGGGACGTGCACTTAGGCGCCATTTGCCGTATGACTGCCAGAACATGTCCCTGATCGTCCAGAAGTACGGTGGCACCTCGGTGGATGGCCCGGAGCGCATCCGGGCCGTGGCGCAGCGCGTGGCGGCCTCCCGCGAGGCTGGGAACGACACTGTCGTGGTCGTTTCGGCCATGGGGCGTTCCACCGACGAGTTGATTGCCCTCGCCCACAAGGTCTCCGCGGCCCCTCGCGGTCGCGAACTCGACATGCTGCTGACGGTCGGCGAGCGCGTCTCCATGGCGCTACTGGCGATGGCGCTCAATGACCTGGGCGTTGACGCGCTGTCGTTCACGGGCTCGCAGAGCGGCATCCTGACCGGCGGCCCGCACCGCGCCGCGCGCATCGTCGAGATCCGCCCCGAGCGCATTCGCTCGGCGTTGGCCTCGGGCCATGTCGCCATCGTCGCGGGGTTCCAGGGCGTCGATCCGCGCACGCGCGACATCACGACGCTCGGCCGCGGCGGCTCCGACACGACCGCGGTCGCACTTGCGGCGGCTCTAGGTCCCGCCGAGTGCGAGATCTACACCGATGTCGCGGGCGTCTTCAGCGCCGACCCGCGCATCGTCCCTGAAGCCCGCGTGATCGCGCGCATGAGTTACACCAGCTGCGCGGCACTCGCGCATTTGGGCGGCCGCGTGCTGCACGCGCGCTGCGTCGATTTGGCCGCGGCGTACCGCGTGCCGCTCACCGTCCGCTCGTCGTTCGACGAGACACCGGGCACACGCATCGAGGAGGCGGAAATGGAAGGCGGACGCGTCGAGGCCATCACCCATCGCAAGGACATCTCGGTGCTGCTCGCCGAAGGCACCTCCGGCGGCCGCGGCGAAGCGCGCGGCATCATCAGCGAGGTCGCGGCCGCATATCCCGAACTCGAGCTGATGGCGCACGAGCAGTCGACGGACGCCCACGGCGCCATCGCCTGGCTCGGCTCGCGCGAAGACGCACAGTCGCTGCATGGCCGCTTCCGCGAACTGCGCGGCCCGGGCGGCGAATGGCAGCTCAACGTCGAACATGGGGCCGCATTCGTGTCGATCGTGGGCTACGGCCTCGATGCGAATACGGCGGTGCGGGCCGAGTCCGCGGTCGAGAAGGCCGGCGTCCGCGTGATCGCCCTGCGCACCACCCCCGCCGCAATGATCCTGCGAGTGCCCAACGACCGCTGCGACGATGCCGTGAGGGCGTTGCATGCGGCGTTGGTGGAGGCGGCGAGCTAAGCCCTTCACCGCCCGTCGAGCGTGCTCGCTTCCGCCAGCCCCGACGCAATCCGCACGTCCTCGAATTCCGCGAACACCGCCGGCGCGAGCATCGGTGCTTCGAGCGGCCACACCAGCATCGTCGCCTCGCCGAGCGAATTCACGCTGCCCTCGATCAACGGATGCAGCTCGGGCGTAAGGCGCACCAGCGTCCTGCCGAAGCGTTCGCGCATCTGGCTGAACATGAATGCCTTCGCCAGCTCAACCTGGCCGTCCTGCAGCGCCACCGCCGCGGCGAGCATCGCATTGCCCGGCATCATGCGGTCCGCCGATTCGACCGGGGGCAGCATCGCTGCGGCGGCGTGCCCCTTACCTTCGCGCATGGCCACCCAGGCCTGCACTGCCTGCAGGTTTCCCGTGCCCATCTTGGCACCCTCGGCTTCGGCGAGCAGTTGCCGGGCGAGCGCAAACTCCCCAGCCAACACGCGGGACCACGTGTTCAACGTGTAGTACGCCGCCACGTAAAAGGGGTTGTCGCCCAGCCCCTTCAGTCGCTCGATCATCGACGGGACCTGGTTGCTGCGCCCGGTCATGAGCAGAATGTTCGCCAGCCAGGTGAGTTGAAAGGCGCCCTGCGGCTCGATTTCGAGCGCCCGCCGCATCATGCGCTCCGCCCCCGCGACATCACCGGAATTGAAGCGGTCCACGCCGAGATTGATGATGGCCGGCGTGAAACGCGGGTTGGCTTGAAGTGCCCGGCCCAGCGCTGCACGCTGCCCCTCGAGATCGCCCGAGTACAACAGCACGAGCGCTTCAGACTTGTGCGCTTCGGCGAGATCCGGGTTGATGGCAATGGCGCGTCGGGCCGCCTCGAGACCCCGCCGCGTCAGGTCCGCGTGCTCGCTCTCTGGCTTGCGGATCAGCAGCTGGCCGCAGCAATCCGCCAGTCCCGCCCAGGCCAGCGCATAGCCCGCATCGATGGCGATCGCCTGGCGGAACAATTCGAGCGCTTCCTGCAACGACTCGGGGGTGTACTGCTCGTAGAGGCCGCGGCCCTTCAGGTAGAGATCGTAGGCGCGCACGTCCTTCGGCTTGTCCACGGCCAGCGCCTCGACTTCGGCCGGCGACAACGCCACGCGCAGTGCCTGCGCGATCGAGGATGCGATCTCCTCCTGCACCGCGAACACGTCCTGCAGCGTGCGGTCGTAGCGCTCGGCCCACAGGTGGAAGCCGTCCGCGGCGTTGATCAACTGCGCCGAGATGCGCACGCGGTCGCCGGAGCGGCGCACGCTGCCTTCGAGTACCGCGCGCACGCCAAGGTCGGCGCCGACGGCCGCGATGTCGACGGACTTGCCGCGATAGCGCGCGACCGCATTGCGCGA
>JANLOX010000344.1:0-42080 GCA_031366795.1 Candidatus Eiseniibacteriota bacterium
CCGGGCGCCCAGGCACAAAACTTCGTCCGCGTCACCGACCCCGCGCACCCGTTCGTGACCGATGCCTACGAGAGCGATGGCGCCAGTTGGATCGACCTGGTCGGCGATGGCGCGCTGGACGTGTTCGTCGCCAACGGTAACTTGTCGGTGCAGCCGAATACGTTCTACCGCAACACCCGAGCGGGTTCGTTCGCGCGGGTGGTCAGCGGGCCCGTGGCGGCGGACGGAGGCTCGTCGATCGGCGGGACGTTCGGGGATTTCGACCACGACGGTCACCCCGACCTGTTCGTGACCAACCACAACAACTCCGGTGCCCCCGGCTTCGCGTTTGCCCGCGTCGACACCACGGGGCTGACGGCAGGAGTTGGGCGCGTAGTGCTTGGAGCCGTGCCTCCGTGAGTAGCGTGCGCAATTCCGCCTCGGCCGTGGCCTGGTGACGCGAGCGTTCGTGGTAGCGCAAAGCGTGGTAGGCCGCGGCGATCACCACGTTGTGGGCTACCGCGAAGGCGATGGCACCGAACAGGTGCAACGGCACGCGGGCGAGCAGAGTGCAGCGGTCGAGTGGCGCGCGGTATACCAGCGCCGACGGCGGGCGCGCGTCACGGCATCGATTCTGGGCCGCTGGGCCAGTCAGGGCAAGCGCTTGGGGGTAAGGCGGGGCGCAGGCGGGACGGAATTCAAAGCCCGCGGGATTAGGGCGGCTTGAACAGGACGCGGTGTCTCGCCAGACTGTCCCCCATGAATAACGCACGGAGCACGCACGGATGGACAGCGCTGCGACTTGCTGGGGTGTCCGTCGTGGCTCTTGGGATGCTCCTTGCCGCATTCGGGTTCACGCCCGGTCCCGGCTACCGCGGGCTCTACCGGACGACGCTCGAACAGCTCGCCACTGAGCAGTCGAGGCTCGTGGGGAAAATGGCCAGGGCAGGCGTGGGCTCTGGGGCGGGCCGCGACTCATTCAAGCATGAGATCGCCACGGCGCGGCTCAAGCTCAAAGCCGCCGACTTCTGGCTGCGCTACTTCGAGCCCAATGCCTACCGCCGGATCAATGGCCCGCTGCCGGTCGAGTGGGAAACGGAGGTGTTCGAGAAGTTCGAGAAGCCTTACCGCCGCGAGGGTGCGGGGCTGACGCTCGCGGAGTTGGCGTTGGACGATTCCACGGTGACGCGCGACTCGTTGCTCGCGCTGGTGCGGGCCTCGATGTTGGCGGCGAAGGTATTCGAGGCGGACTCGATCACGCGCCAGCTGGCGAAGCCTGACCATTTCTTCCTCGCCAACCGGCTGTTCCTGCTGAATCTCGGCGCCATCTACACGACCGGTTTCGAATGTCCGGCGCCCGAACGCGTCATCCCCGAGCTGCGCTCGATGCTCGTGGGCACGCGCGACATTTACGCGGCGTTCGCGCGCGACTTCCCGGCCACCCCACTCAGCGCCGCCTATCTCGAGCGCTACGGTGCGGCGATCGCGTTTGTCCAGGCGCAGCCCGACGACTACGCAGCGTTCGATCACTTCGCCTTCATCCGCGACTACGTGAACCCGCTGTTCGCGATGAACCAGACGATGATTCTCGGCTACGCCGTCGCCTCGCACAGCGTGAACGACTTCACGCTCAACGACTCGTGCGCCTCGATGTTCGACAAGGGGCTGTACAACGCCCAGAACACCAAAGGCGTCTACTCATTGATCGAGGACGCGCGCACCCTCACGCAAATTCGCGAGACGGGCCGGTTGTTGTTCTACGACCCGCTGATGTCGGGGAACAACCAGCGCGCGTGCGTCTCGTGCCACAAGCCGGTGCAGTATTTCTCGGACCGCGCGGTCCCGACGCCCGAGGCGTTCGAGCACGCGGGCCGGCTCAAGCGCAACGCGCCATCGCTGGTCGATGCCCCGTTCAATCACCTGCTCATGCTCGATGGCCGGCATCTCACGCTGCAGGCTCAGGCCCACGACGTGATGACGAACCCCGCGGAACTCGGCAGCGTCGAGCAGGTGCTGGTTGAGAAAGTGATGAGCTGCAAGGACTACCGCTCGGCATTCCGCAGTTTCCTCAAGTGGATCCCGGAGGAGCCCAAGGTCACGCTGGACCACCTCATCTCGGCGATCACGTTCTACTATGGTGGCTTCAGCTATTACCCCGCCGCGTTCGATGATGCGATCAATGGCAAGGCGACACTCGCACCTGAGGCGCACCGGGGTTTCAACCTGTTCATGAGCAAAGCGCAATGCGCCACCTGCCACTTCGTTCCGCAGTTCAATGGGGTCAAGCCGCCGTATGTCGGATCGGAGTTCGAAGTGCTCGGTGTCCCCGCGGACACGTTGTACACACGGCTCGACCCGGACTCCGGCCGCGCGGTCGTGAATCCGGCCCTCGAGACCGTGCACGCGTTTCGCACGGGCTCGCTGCGCAACATCGCGCACACGGGCCCTTACATGCACAACGGAGTGTTCCGCACGCTGGACCAGGTCATCGAGTTCTACGACGCGGGAGGGGGTACGGGGCATCACCTGAACGTGCCCAACCAGACACTCGCGGCGGACTCGTTGCACCTCACGGTCGGCGAAAAGTCGGATCTCCTCGCGTTCCTGCGCTCGCTCGATGAGCGTGTTCCCGTCGAGGCGCCGCCGGCGAAGTTGCCACGTTCCTCGCGTGCCGAGCTAAATCACCGCAAGATCGGGGGGGAGTACTAGCGCGTGACCGCTAAGCGAGGTATCCCTGTCGGCTGGCTCGCCGCGGCGGCGGGCGCGCTGCTGCTGTTCGCCGGCTGCGCCGCGCAGCGCAAGCTCGAATTCCCCGTCTCGCCCGACATAACACCCGGCAATCGCGCGCTGATGATCGAGCGCTACGACAAGGGCAAGATCCTGTTCCGCGCGAACTGCTCAGGCTGTCATGGCATCTTCGCCGCCGGCAAGGACAGCGTCCCGAATTTCAGCAAGGAACAGATCGACAACTACAACGCGAATTTCGTTAAGGGCGACCAGCGCAACCACGCGGTTGCGCGCAAGCTGAGCCAGCAACAGATTGACTACATCCTTACGTTCCTGGGGCTGCACAGCGCGGCTCATAACACGCCGCGCAAGCCTGCTCTCTAGGCGCCCTGTGATAGCCTGTCGGGTGGACCCGATGGAGGCACGATCATGGATCTCGAACGCTATACCGTGAAGTCGCAGGAAGCGGTCGAGCGCGCGCAGCGTCTTGCCCGCGATCGCTCGCACCAGGAGTTGGCGCCCGAACATTTGCTGAGCGCGCTGCTCGAAGACAAAGAAGGAACGGTCGCCGCGGTGCTGAGCAAGCTCGGCGTCTCGCGCGAGACCTTGAGCACCGAGGCGAACGCCGCGCTCGATCGCCTGCCGCGCGTGAGCGGCGGCGCCGCGATGTATCTCGGCAAGGGATTGCGCGCTGTGTTCGATCGCGCGGAAGACGCCGCCGCCCAGTTGAAGGATGAGTACATCAGCGTCGAGCACCTGCTGTTGGCGCTCGTCTCGGACTCCAACCCGGGGCCGTCGCGCGCCGTGCTGACCAGGGCGGGCATCGTCGACGAGGCGCTGCTCAAGGCGCTCGCGACCGTGCGCGGGGGTCAGCGCGTCACCGATGCAGCACCCGAGGACAAGTACCAGGCGCTGACCAAATATGGTCGCGACCTCACCGCGGCGGCGCGGCAGGGCAAGCTCGATCCCGTGATCGGCCGTGATGACGAGATTCGCCGCGTCATCCAGGTGCTGGCGCGGCGCACCAAGAACAACCCCGTGCTGATCGGCGATCCCGGTGTCGGCAAAACCGCCATCGTTGAAGGGCTCGCGCAGCGCATCGTCTCAGGCGACGTGCCCGAGAGCCTCAAGCACAAGCGCGTGATCACGTTGGATCTCGGCTCGATGATCGCGGGCAGTAAGTTCCGCGGCGAGTTTGAGGACCGGCTGAAGGCCGTGCTCAAGGAAGTGACGTCCGAGGAAGCGAACGTCATCCTGTTCATCGACGAATTGCACACGCTCGTGGGCGCGGGTGGCGCCGATGGCGCCATGGACGCCTCGAACCTGCTCAAGCCCGCCCTTGCTCGCGGCGAGCTGCACTGCGTGGGCGCCACGACCATCGACGAGTACCGCAAGCACATCGAAAAAGACGCGGCACTCGAGCGGCGCTTCCAGCCGGTGATGGTGGGCGAGCCGAGCACCGAAGACACCATCGCGATCCTGCGCGGGTTGAAAGAACGCTACGAGGTGCACCACGGCATTCGCATCAAGGACGCCGCGTTGGTGGCGGCGACGATGCTGTCGCAGCGCTACATCCCCGACCGCAAACTGCCCGACAAGGCGATCGACCTGATCGACGAGGCGTCGTCGCGGCTGCGTATGGAGATCGACTCGATGCCCGTCGAGCTCGATGAACTGACGCGGCGCGAGCGCCAGTTGGAGATCGAGCGCCAGGCGTTGTCGAAGGAGATTGACGCCGGCTCGCGCGAGCGCCTGAAGCGGCTCGAGGACGAGTTGCACCGCGTGCGTGAGGAGAAGTCCGTGCTCGATGAGCACTGGAAGAAGGAGAAGGAAGTCGTTGGCAAGATCCGCTCGCTCAAGGCGGATCGTGAGCGTATCAAGATCGAAGAGGCGAAGGCCGAGCGCGCCAGCGATCTCGCGCGGGTGGCGGAGCTGCGCTATGGGCAACTGCTGCAGGTCGAGCGCCAGCTCGACCAGGAGAACGCGCGGCTGGCGAAGGTGCAGCTCGAACGCCGCATGCTCAAGGAAGAAGTGGACGAAGAGGACATCGCGCAGGTCGTCGCCAAGTGGACCGGCGTGCCCGTCACCAAACTACTCGAGGGTGACATCGAGAAGCTGGTGAAGATGGAAGAGCGGCTCCACCAGCGCGTCGTCGGTCAGGATCAAGCCGTGCGGTTTGTTTCGGAAGCCGTGCGCCGCGCGCGCGCCGGTCTGCAAGATCCCAAGCGTCCGATCGGCTCATTCCTGTTCCTCGGGCCCACCGGCGTGGGCAAGACCGAGCTCGCGCGCGCGCTGGCGGAATTCCTGTTCGACGACGAGCGCGCGATGATTCGCATCGACATGAGCGAGTACCAGGAGAAGCACACCGTCGCGCGGTTGGTCGGAGCCCCCCCCGGTTATGTCGGCTTCGAAGAGGGCGGCCAGCTTACAGAAGCGGTGCGGCGGCGTCCCTACTCGGTGATCCTGCTCGACGAAATCGAGAAGGCCCACCCCGAAGTGCTCAATGTGCTGCTGCAGCTGCTCGACGACGGGCGTCTCACCGATGGCAAGGGCCGAACCGTCGACTTCAAGAACACGCTGATCATCATGACCTCGAACCTCGGATCGCAATGGATCCTCGAGCTCGGCGAGTCGCAAAACGCCGAGATGGAAGACCGCGTGCAGGCGGAGTTGCGCCAGCACTTCCGCCCCGAGTTCCTCAATCGCGTCGATGAGATCGTGATTTTCAGGGCGCTCACGCGCGAGGACCTGCGCCACATCGTGGACTTGGCGGCCACGGGCCTCGCGAAGATGCTCAAGGAACGCGACATGACGCTGAGCTTCACCGACGCCGCGCGTGATGCGCTCGCCGCCGAAGGCTACGACCCGCACTTCGGCGCGCGCCCACTCAAGCGCACGCTGCAGCGCCGCGTGCAAAACCCGCTGGCGCTCAAGCTGCTGCAGGGTGAGTTCAAGCCAGGCCAGTCGATCGAAGTCGACGCGAAGGACGGCGAGTTCACGATGAAGCCGAAGCCGGTGAGGGCGAAGGAGCAGGTGGGAGCTTAGCGGGCAGCTTGGTGGAAGCGTCGCTCGCGGAGTGGCGCAGCCTGGCGCACAGCGCGCGCGGGATTGACGGCCGTCCAGCGCCTTTGCCCTACCGCTTCAACACCTGCGGCGCCGAGTAGAACACCACCTGGTTCTTCGTCGAGCGCTTTGCCACGAGCAGGGCGTGGTTGGCCGCGCGCCACAGGTCGGTGGGCGTCTTCTCGTGCTCGGGGAACACGGCAACGCCGATGCTCACCGTGACCGCCACCTGGTGCGTGACGCCATCGAGGCCTTCGACGCGGACGGACGCGCGCTCCACCAGAGTGCGGAGGCGCTCCGAGATGGTGCGCACGTCGGGCAGGTGTACGGGCTCGGTGAGCAGCACCGCGAATTCCTCGCCACCCCAGCGGCACACCGTGTCGAACGGGCGCACCCCACTGCGCAGCGCCTGGGCGACCTGCACCAACACGTGATTGCCAGCTTCGTAGCCGAAGCGGCTGTTGAAAGTCTTGAAGTCGTCAATGTCGGCGATGCACAGCGCCATCGACGCTCCTTCACGATGGGCACGCGCCATTTCATTGAGCAGCTGCAGATCGAAGTAGGGACGGTTGTAGGCGCCCGTCAGCGGATCGACAAATACCAATGTCTCGATGCGCGAGGCGCGGTCGAGCGCGCTCGCGCAGCAATCGGCGATCAGCGCGATCAATGCGAGCGCCTCGGGCGGGAACGGGTCGGTATCGCCGCTGCGTATTTCGATCAGGCCGAGCGGCGGGCTATCGGCCGGTGTGACCGCGGCGAGTACGAAGGAGCGCACGCCGCTGCGTAACGGCACGCCGCGAAGTGCTGCGGTGGCCGTGGTGTCGGGGCAATAGAACAGCGCGTTCGGCTCGAGCAACGCGGTGGCGATCCACGGGTCGCCACTGCCGGGAGGCGTGGCGCTCTGGGGTGCTGGCACGAAGCGCAATTCGCGCGCGCCTAATAATTCGCGGCCGATGCCATCGAGCTGGCTGAGCAACGCCGCGCGCGGATCGCCGGTGCGCGGATCGGACGAGAACAGCGGCTCGTCGACGCGCAGCAGCCGTCGCACATGCGCGAGCGCCGTTTGCGCCTGAGCCGGCAACGTCGCGCGCGGGACCACGCGCACGCCATCGCGCACTTCGAGTTGCGGCAGGCGCAACGTGATGATGTCGAGCCGGTCGCGTGTCTGGTAGCGCACGGTGCCGAGGTTGCCGTTCTTGCTCGGCGGCAGCTTCGAAACGAGGCCGTGCCGCTCGAGTTGCGCGAGCGCCAGCAACGCCGCCTGCTCGATCTGTTCAGACACGCCGGTGGTCAGGGCGCGTTGAACTTGCGCGCGCTCCGCCGCGGGCAGTGCGTGGAGCGGCAGCACGCGCTCGAGCAGACTCCTGAAGTCGATGTGTTCCTGAGGCATGATCGGTTTCGGCCACGCTTGTGGGCGCGTTGGCGGCGGCTAGGGAGGTGAGCATCAGCGCAGGTGTCGTGGGGCCCTGGAACCGCGCCCGGAGACATAAGAATAGCACACGGATCAGTCAATTTGGCTTGACCCCAATGCCCGTTGGCCGATACGTTTCAAGATCTTGCGGCGAAAGCTGTTGCTGCCCCGGAGTGACCCCCATGCGGCTGTCCGAATTGCTCAATCCCAGTGCCGTCACCCTGCGGCTAAAGTCCCGTGAAAAGCGCGAGGCCATCGTCGAACTGGTCCAACTGCTGGAGTCCGCGCATGGGATTGCGAGCCAGGGCGAGGTGCTCGACCGCGTCCTGCGCCGCGAAGCCATGATGTCGACCGGCATCGGCTACGGCGTGGCGATCCCGCACGGCAAGGCCCGGGCCGCCGACCGCATGGTGGCAGCCTGCGCCGTGTCGCCCGAAGGCGTGGACTTCGCCGCGGATGATGGGCAACCGGTCTACCTGATGGTGCTGTTTGTCTCACCCGAAAGTGCGACGACCCAACATGTTCGGGCACTCGCCAACCTGTCGCGGTTGATGAAGGAGGAGTCCGTGCGCCGCTCGCTGCGCGAGGCTCCGAACGTCGAGGCATTCCTCGCCACCTTGCAGGCCGCGGAAGGCGTCTATATCCCCTGAGTCGGCGGTCGCAAGGCGCTATTGCGCCGGCCGTGCTGGATCCGAAGGCCCGGGAGGTGACGATGCAGTTCGTGGATGCGTGGACGAGCCTGGCGCCGCTTGAACTGTTGCTGCTGCTCGCCGCGCCCGGCATCGCCATCGCTGCTATGCTGCTGCCCGGCCGCGCCGTGGCGCGCACCGCCTCGATCGGCATGGCCTTCGCCGGCTCCGCGCTGCCTGACCAAGGTCCGCTCGAATTGCGCGCGGGCTGGTTCGTGCTGTGGATCGCGGTTTCGATCGTGTCGGGCTTCAAGCATGACATCACGCCGCGCGCCGGGCTCGCGCGTCCCGGCGGCGTCGAGTCGGGCGCGATCGCGTTGCTGCTCGGCGCAGGTTTGCTTGTGCTGCTGATCGTGGCGCTCGGCCGCCAGAACTTGTCGCCCGAGCTCACGCGCCCATCCGCCGTCGCGCTGGTGCTGATCATCGCGGGCGTCGCGCATTTGATGTTGCGGCGTGACGCGCTGCGCGGTGCGATGGCGTTCGCCACGATCGGGCTGGGTCTGCAGTGGCTCGACCGCGCCGCGCGCATCAGCGTGCTCGAAGCGCCGGCATTCCCCGAGGGTGCCGTGCTGGCCGCCACGGCGATCGCCGTGGCACTCGCCGCGCGCGTCGCGTTGATCCGCCAGCACGACGCTGGCAGCGCGTGGGTCAGCCACGCGCACGATCTGCATGACTGACGGGATGCCATTGACGCGCTGGCGTATCGACCCAGGCATCGCCGGGGCGATCGCGTGTGTTTCGGGACTCGCGCTGCTGGTCGTGCCCTCGTTGCTCGCGTGTGCGCTCGGGCTCGAGCTGTTGTCCGCGGCGTTCTGGCTGTGGGCGCGCACGGCGGCCGATGGCCGCGAACAGTTGCCACGCTGGGAATGGTTGCGCCGTCCCGCGATGGCCGCATGGCTGGCGTTCGCGGTCGATGCTGTGTTGTCGACTATCACGCGCGATCCGCTGTTGCTGTCGGCGCCGCGTCTGGCACCGCTGTCGTGGCTCGAAGCCGCTGCGATCGTGTGGGCGGGGCTCGAACTCGTGGCGGCCTTGCCATTGGCGCGGCCCTATTCCGATTTCGCCGGACCCTATGAAGCGATGCGGCCGTGGATCCCGGTCGTGCTGCCCTCGGCGGGATTTCTCGCGTTGTGGACGCAGGCCGCGCACTGGGTGCCCGTGCCCGGCGTGCGCGATGTCGCGGTGACGCTGTTGGTGATCACCGCGCTGCTGTCCGCGCTCCGCGCCTTCGCGCGGCGCGGCTGGACCGCGAGCCTGCGCTGGCTGTGCGTGACGCAAACATCGCTCGCCTTGTTGCCGCTTGCGCAACGAACCGTGCATCCGCAGGCGTTATTCCTGCTGTGGCTCGGCGCCTTCGGCGGCCCGGCGTTCGTGCTCGCCGGCGAGCTGTCGGGCGCTTCGCCTCGCCGTGGAAAATTCAATGCGCGACTGTGGCGCGCTGCCGGATGGGTTTCGGCCTCCTGCGTGGCGTGGCCCGCGCTGGTGGTGTTCGCCACCGGACGGGCGGCCCCGGTTTCCGTGCCGCTCTACCTCGCGACCGCCGTGTCCGCCGGCATCGCCGCGTGGATCATGGTGGGACGTCTCGAGGTCGCGCCCGAACGCCGCCGCCTGATGCGGCCAGGTTCCGGCGGCACGTCTGGACGCATCGCCGCCTTCATCGTGCTGGCGTTGGGCCCGCTCGGCCTGTCGATCGCATGGTGGTTCAGCTTCGAGCCCGCGTGGATTCCCAGTGTGATGAGCCTGGCGCCTGTGGCGATCGGCGGCGTGCTCGCCGTCGCTCCGCGCCAGAAGCAAGTCGTGCATCTCGCCCACCGCTTGAAGCGCCCGGCACTGGGCCTGCGCATGGCGGCAGGCACGGCGTTTCGCTGGTCGGTGCGCACCGAACAAACCGCACTCCGCGCGGTGCTGTCGTTCGCCCGGCTGCTCGGCGCGCCCTTGCGCGACCTGCACACCGGTGACGCGCAGGAATACCTGCTGCTGCTCGCCGGAGTATCCGTGCTCGCACTCCTGCTGCCGTTGCTCCGATGATGGCGCATATTCTGCTCATTTGCGCGATCGCATTGGTCGGCGTCGCCGCACTCGGCCTGTGGTTCGATCGCGGCCGTCGCGGGGGTCCCCTCGAGATGGCCGCGCTGTTGCCGCTGCTGCCGCTCGTCGCGGTCGTCACCGGGCGTTGGATGCCGGCGCCCTACGGGGTAGTCCTTGTGCTGGCACTGGTCGTCGCGATGTTGTCGCGCTCGCGTGATGACGTGTTGCACAGCGAGTGCGCGCTCAAGCTGCTGTGGGTGCTGGGGCCGGCGTTGGCGATTTCGTTCGCCGGCGTGGCGCTAATGGCGATCGCTACCGGCACCTCGGTGAATGCCGAGCAATGGGCTGTGATGGCGTTGCCGCTCGAGCCCGCGATGTTGTGGACGATCTCGCTATCGCTTTCGCTGATCGTAGGTTTCGTGCTGATTGGCGGCGCGCCATTCCACTTCTGGGCTGCCGACGTGATGCAGGGGAGCCGTGCGTGGATGGGCGCGCTCGCTGTCGGCGCACTGCAAACGTGCGGTGCCGCGTGGTTCGCCTGGCGGCTCGAAGGGATCGACGCGCTGCCCGAAGCCGCGCGCATCGCCGGCGCATTGCTCGGCGCGGGCGCTGCTGTCGCGTTCGTCGTCGGCGCGATTACCTTGCCGTTCCAGCGCCGCCCCGAGCGCCGCGTCGGAACGCTCGCAAGTCTCAATGGAGGACTGCTGCTCGCCTCGCTCGCGGTGCGCTTCGGTGGCGCGCCCAATGCGGCGGCCGGCTTTCACGTGCCGCTGTGGAGCGCGCATCTCGCGCTGGCATTGAGTGGTGCCGCGACGCTCGCACCATTCCTGCCCGTCACCGTCCGCGCCCCGGCGCCCGGCACCGTGTTGTTCCGCCGACACCCCGCATGGGGCGCCATCGGCCTGTATTCGCTCGCCTCACTCGCGGGAGTTCCCGGCACGCCGGGTGCCACACTGTGGTTCAGCGGTGCGCGCATGCTGGTGGCGACATCGCGCACCGGCCTGCTCATGTTGCTTGCCTTCGCGTGGGTCACCGCGTTCGCGATCGTCGTGCGGCAGGTGCGTGAGGCATACGGTGTGTGGTCAGAAGCCCCGCTGCCCCCACGCGGCGTACCCGCCGTGGCGCGATGGGCGATGCTCGTGGGCTGCGCGGGGCTGGTGGCGATGGCGGTGGGGCTGCGCGGGTAGGGAGCATGTTCCCCCGCAGCCCCAGTGCAGTCGCATCACGGCATCAACACGATCCGAGTTCCCACCGAGAGGGAGTTCTGTGTGAGACGCGCCCAATACACGCCCGCTGAAAGCCATGCGTTTGTGTTGAGCGCGGCGCCCGTCGCGCCGGATGCCACGCGCTTGATGGGCATTGACTCCACGCGGCGCCCCGCGATGTCGAAGAGATCCAGGGTCGCTGGATCCGCGGTGAGGAGAGTGCAAGCGAGCTGCACCCGGCCCCGCGCAGGGTTTCCATGGCTCAACGACAACGTCAGTGTGGCGGCGGGAACGTACAGTTCAATCGGCGCTGTGTGTTGAGCGACGCCACCGACGAGATAGTCGAGCCGGTACGAGTAATGCGCTCCCGCCCGGACACTGGCGTCAGTAAATGAGAGGAGCCCGCTGGCGTCGCTCCATGCGGTTCCAACTTCACGCCAGCCCCCCATGCTTAGAGGATTTCCGGGTCTGCAGACGTCGTCCCCCGGCGCGGCGGGAGGGAGAGCCCCTCCGCCCATCCGGGCAAAGCTCGCGGTTCCATCGTTGAGATAGACGACCAACGAGTCTGTCGAGTAGCCACCGTAGGCGGCCGCAATATCCGAGCGCCCCTCTGCATTGAAATCCCCGAGGGTGATAAGGGCGTCTTCTCGTGGCAAGTCCGAGCCTGCGACGATCAGCGTTGGCTGCAGGTAGCCGTGGGCCGGGTCCCGGTAAGAGATCATGAGGGTTGGCCCCACTGGCCCGATCAGGAGATCGTCGAGTCCGTCCCCGTTGAAGTCGCCATGCCCCAGGATTGCCCCGCCGGGAAGCGCAGGAATGACCGTATGTCCTCCGCCATCGTACTGAATGTCGAGTGAGTCCCCGCGAGGAATTCCCCGATCGCTACAGCCGTCAGCATTCCAATCGATTGAGACGCCGCCCGGAATGGTTTCTGGCCCCGCGTAGTCGATAGGCGTCGCGAAGCCGCGAGCCGCGACGTGGCGAAATCCGAGAAGGTCGTCGGAGTAGTTGTTGCCAGTGATGGGCAAATCGACGACGTCGAACAGGCCATCGAGATCAAAGTCGGACGCAAGGAGAGCCGTGGTCATGTGCGGAGACGCGTTATCCGCGATGAACAGGCGAACCTGCTCCCAGTTGCGTGAACCCACGTTCCATTCGATCAAGATGCGATCGTTGTACCGCAAGCTCGAAGCGGCGAACAGGTCCAATCGCCCATCGCCATTGAGATCCGCCACCGCCATCCGGTTCGCGAATTCGCTCGTGCCGGGCACATGTTGTGGTTCGGCGGAAAGTCCCGAACCGGAATTCCAGAAAACCGCGAATGAGCCATCGGATTCCGGGAGCACGAGGTCGAGGGCGCCGTCGCGATCAAAATCTGCGAGGATCGGGTTACGAGGTGTCCCACATTCCGAAGGCGAGCGAATTGGGAACGTGCAGTGCGCCCGTGCTGTTCCCTGGATAGATCAGGGTCTTGTCGCCGAGTGTCACGACGATGTCCGCGTATCCGTCGCGATCCACGTCGCCCATGGTGAGCCCAGTAATCAAATTGTGGGGCTCCAGAGGAATTGCGTACCTCGCTGGCGGCTCGAAATTTGTGCCGTTGCTGAACAGGATCGACAATGAATCGTCGTATGTCGCAAGATCCGGGTGCTTGTCGCCGTTGAAGTCCCCCGAAGCGAGTTGCCACGTGGCACGCATCGTCAGGGTCTGCGCTGACCGGAATGCGCCGCCGCCGAGTCCGGTAAGTAGCGTGAGCCGATTCGAGTCAGGGTCACATCCCGCGCCACAACCCATCGAGATCGTGGCGATATCGATCACGCCATCCGCGTTGAAGTCCGCCGCGACCAGTGCGCCGGGTCGCTGACACGGAATCGTACTCTTGATGCGCAGCCCGCCCGCGCCACGGCACACGTCAAAGACAGTCGCTGCGATTGCTGCTAAGTACTGCACGCGCACCATTGCAGCGATGCGCTTGCGTGGGGCTGTCATCCGGGCGACCTCTCCATGGTCCGGCACTGTAGTCACGCGTGACGCAGCGGCAGTGTCGAAATTCTTTTCGGGAATTGCGCCTCGATGGCGCTGTGGAGGGCGCTACCGCAAGATGAGGGCCGAAATCACAGCTTCGCGCGCTGCACGCTGTTCCCGCACTCAAGGGCGCCCGCGTTCCAGCCGATAACTCCCTAGATCGTCCCTCACGATCTTCGAACACCGCACGCTCGAGCTCCGGGAGCTTTCCCGCAGCGAGCTGCTGGGCGTGTCATACGCCACATCAACCTGCTCTTGATCCACTCGGCATGGATGGAGCTTTGGCGCTCAAAGGAGAGGGAACGTGCTGTCAACCCCCGTCAAGGTCCTGCTCGTCGACGATGACGAGGACGACTTCGTCATCACTCGCGAGCTGCTCGCCGACTTTCCCGTGGGCAAGTTTGAGCTCGAGTGGGCCGCCACTGCCGAGGCGGGGCTCGTCGCGATCCACGAAACCCGGCCGGACGTGTGCCTCGTGGACTACCGCATGGGCGCCCACAGCGGGCTCGACTTCATGCGGCTCGCGTTGGAGCGCGGGCTCGAGGTTCCGATGATCATGATGACCGGGCAGGGCGACCATGACATCGACGTGGAAGCGACGCGCATGGGCGCGGCCGACTACTTGGTCAAGGGCGAGGTGGGGCCGGCGCTGCTCGAACGGGCTTTGCGCCACGCGATGCATCGCGCTGCCGAGCAGAAACCTGAAGACGCTGAACTCGTCCATTCGTTCCCGCGGCTCTCGGAGCGTGAACTCGACGTGGCTTGCCTGATCGCCGAGGGTTGCTCAAACAAAGAAATCGCGGCTGCCCTCGCCATCGGTATCCCGACGATCAAGAAGCATGTCGGTCGATTGCTCAAGAAGGCCGGTCTCCAGGACCGCCTTCAACTCGGCCTGTTCCTCGCTCGCAATCCCGCGACCCTGCGACGCGTCGATCCGAGCGGCGAGCGCGTCTAGCCCCGGTCGCATGTTGCCCTAGGTCGCGGTAACCGCGGCCTAGGGCAACATGCTGCATCCTGCGACTATCCCGCCGATGCGGTAACCGTGACCGTGATGTTCTGCTGCGCGGTGACTGCGGTCGTGACGGGCGCGTTGAAGCGGAACCACGCGGACCGGCTGCCGGATGCGGCGACGGAAAGTCCCGTCTGGTTGCCCGCGAACTTGGTGCCGGAGCTCGTGACCGATGCAGTCGAGAGCGCGTGGTTCGCGTACGTGAAGCTGACTGCCGTCGGAGCCGAGGAATTGAACTGCATGAGCAGGGCGTACTCTTCCGCACTTGCCGGAGCGGCTTGGACCGCGATCCAGGTCGAAGGATTCGTCAGCGACATCGAGAACGTTTCGGTGACGTTTCCATCGTTCGTGATGGTCGAGCCGGAGCCGGAAACGGTTTGGCTGCCTGCCACGACGGTGCCGAACGCGATCGCACCGGATGTCGATACACTCAGGTTCTGGATGGTGACGGTGACCGAGATCGTCGCCGGATTGCTGGCGTGGGCTACCGACGCGGCGCCGAGGATAAGCGTGAGCATGAGCTGAAGCGTTGCGATCCTGCCGAGTTTCTGGAACAACATCGAACTCCTCCTCGATGACTTTCCCAATCAATGGGAGCGTGATCCGGTTCGCCCTATGGGGCGGTTGGAATCCCTGCGTTTCACTGGATTGTGTGCATTCGTGACGTCTCCGCATCGGGCCGGCACGAGCTCGCGACACGGGAAAGATCGGCCCGGCCGGCGCGGCGGGGGATGGTACCGAGGTAGCCCCTTGGGGGAGGTCCGATTGCTGTCCTCCGGGCTCATCCGGGAGCGTTCGTCCGCCGATAACCGGGGAGGGCGCGTGTGTTGCGACGGGAAAGGGATTGCCGTCGCCGAGTGCCCTGACACCGATGCCATGGAGGGTATCCCGTTGCGCCAGGTCTTCGGTGCTCAAGGCGGTTCTCGAGAGGACGCCATCAAGCGCGTCGTCCAGACGCTCGCGGCCGCGGCGCTGTATTACGGCGCGGCAAGACTCGGGTTGCTGTTGGCGTTCGACAAGACCAACGCGTCCCCGGTGTGGCCCCCGTCCGGGATCGGGCTTGCGTTAATGTTGCTGTTCGGTTTCCGGATGTGGCCCGGCGTTCTGCTCGGAGCCTTCCTCGGAAACATCACAGTGTTTCTCGTGAACCGTTCCGCGCCCCTGTCCACGGAGTTGCTCACCTCGGGTTTAATCGCGGTAGGTAACTCGCTGGAAGCCGTGTTGGGGTATTTCCTGCTTTCGCGCTGGGGGCTTCGCAACCCGCTCACGCGCGCGCAGGATGTGTTCCGCTTCGTGCTCGCAGCGCCACTGATGTGTCTGGCCAGTGCGTGTGTCGGTCCCACTGCGCTGGCCGCGACGGGTATGATCCCATGGTCGCTGTTCAGGACGGTGTGGGTCACATGGTGGCTCGGGGACGTCGCCGGAGTGTTGGTCGTGGCGCCGTTGATGCTGTCGTGGTGCCGCAGGTCGTGGATCAAAGTGGATCCACGCTGGCCGGCTGAAGCCGCGTTGCTCACCGCGGTCCTGTTGTTTGCCTGCCGGCTTACATTCAGCGATTGGACTGGGACTGGCACTGTTCACGCGCCACTGGCATTCCTGCCCATTCCATTGCTGGTCTGGGCGGCGTTCCGGTTCGGCCCCTGCGGGGGAGCCACCGCCATCGCGCTGACTTCGGCGCTCGCGGTCTGGGCGACGATTCATGGGCGAGGACCGTTCGGGACCACGGACGTCAACGCAGCGCTGACGATGCTGCAAATGTTCCTGGGAGTGGTGACCATTACGGTGCTTGTGGTCGCTGCAACCGTTCAGGAGCGCACCGATGCCGCACGCGAGCTGCGCCGCGCCCATGACGACTTGGAAGTTCGGGTGCGCGAGCGGACCGCCGAGTTGGAGTCGGCGAACGCGCTGATGGTGCAGGAGGTGGCGGTGCGGCGGAGGGCCGAGCAAGTGCTCGAATTGAGCCAGGCGCGGCTCGCGGAGGCCCAGGCCGTCGCGCACCTCGGCAGTTGGGAATGGGACATCGCCCGGAACGAGGTCCTGTGGACGGAAGAATTGTATCGCATGCACGGCTTGGATTCCCGAGTGCCAGTGACCTACGAGTCGTGTCTCGAGCGCGTGCATCCTGACGATCAGCAGTTGGTCGGCCGCGCGGTCCAGCGGGCAGCCGAGGATCACCAGCCGTTTTCGTTCGACCACCGGATCATTCGCGCCGATGGCGAAGTGAGGTGGTTCCATGGCCGCGGGCGAGTCGAGGTCGATGCCTCGGGGCCGATTCGCATGTTCGGCACCTCCCATGAGATCACCGGGCGCCGCCAGGCGGAAGACGCCTTGCGGGCGCTCACGGACAGGCTGCAACGCAGCAACCGCGCGCTCGAGGAGTTTGCCTCGGTGGCGGCCCACGAGCTGCAGGAACCGCTGCGCAAGATCAAGTACTTCGCGGAACGCACCGTCGCCACGCGTTCGCATATTCCCCTCGAAAATCCGTCGCGAGTAATCCCGGACGCCGGATCGGACGGATTGAAGCGCATGAACAGCGCTGTCGGCCGAATGCAGAACCTGATTCATGACCTGCTGGAAATCGCCAAGCTGTCGCACAAGCCGGAGTCGCTGTCGCTGGTCGATCTTGGGCAGGTCGCGCGCGAGGTCGTGGCGGACCTCGAGTTGCGGATCGCCCAGGTCGGCGCGAGCGTCGACATCGAATCGATGCCGAAGATCCAGGCGGATCGCACGCAGCTCCGGCAACTCTTGCAGAACCTCGTGGCCAACGCGCTCAAGTTCCATCGCCCGGACGTGCGTGCCCACATCCGGGTGTCATCGGAGATGGTGGATGCGGGCACGGATGCGACCCAGTCGATGCCCGGTGCAGGACCCTATTGTCGTGTGGTCGTGGAGGACAATGGCATCGGCTTCGAGCCGAGCCAGGCGGAACGCATCTTCTCCGTGTTCGAGCGGCTCCATGGCCGCAGCGCCTACGAGGGGACGGGCATTGGGCTCTCGATTTGCCGCAAGATTACCGATTTGCATGGGGGGACGATTCGCGCAGAGGGGACGCCGGGATGGGGGGCACGATTCGTCATTCTGCTGCCGATGCGCCAGGGGTTACCCCGTCCCATTTCGAGGCCGGAGCCGGCCCGTGAGGAGGAGTTGTCATGCACGCTGCCCCAGTAAAGGTACTGCTTGTCGATGATGACGAGGATGATTTCGTCATCGCGCGCGAGATGCTGTGCGACCAGCCCAACGTCGAGTTCCAGGTGGACTGGGCGCCGACAGTCGAATCCGGACTCGAGGCGATCGCGGGAGATCGCCCGGATGTTTGCGTGGTGGATTTCCGGCTCGGCGAGCACAACGGTCTGGACTTCATGCGGCGCGCGATCGATCAGGGATGTGATATCCCGATGGTGATGATGACGGGGCATGGCGACCTGAGCGTCGACGTCGAGGCGGCGCGAATTGGCGCCGTCGGCTACCTGGTCAAGGGGGACGTACTGCCTGCACAGTTCAAGTGCGCCCTGCACGGCGCGATCGACTTCGCGCGGCTGCGGAAGGCATAGCCGGTCGCGGTTGTGGCGGAACCGGCAAGCGGATCAACGGCGCCCGGTCACTTCAACATGACTAGCCGTTGCGCCGCGACCGCGCCGCCGGTGCGCATGCGCACCAGGTACATCCCGCGCGGCAAGCCGCTGCAGTCCACCACGACCGATCCGGCTCCTGCCTCGCGGACTTCGGCCAGCACCTGTTGCACGCGCCGGCCCGCGATATCGTAGAGAGCGATGTCGACGCGGCCGCGCACCGGCAGGGTAAACGAGAGCAGCGTCCGGTCGCGCGTGGGATTGGGTGCCACCGAGAGCGATGTCGTAAGCGCCGCAGGCCGCGGCACCAGAACGGCGAGCGTTGCGATGGAATCCGCCGCGTAGCGCAGCACAGCCGAGGCCTGCGCGTCCCAAGTGCCATCGCCGTCTTCGTCCGCCGCGAGCACGATGTTGTAGGCGCGGAACGGCCGAGGCTCGGTGAAGCGGGTGAACACCTCGACTGCTATCGAGTCCCCTGGCCCGACGTTGGCGACACCTGAATAGGGGAGGCCCGGCGCCACGCCGCCGAAGGCGATCGCGGGGCTCTCGCCCAACCCCGGTTCCGCGGCCATCGCGCGTACCGTGAAGGGTGTCGCGAGCGGCCCGTCGGACGTGTTGGTCAGCACGAATCGCAGCGTGGCTCCCGTTGAGATGTTGGCGGCTGCTTTGTTCAGCGCTGCGGTCAGGAAGCACCATTGCCGGGCGGACGTGATCGATCCTTGGGCGACCGTCGAGTAGTTGCTGGCGATGTTCGTCATCGCGACCTGGTAGCACGTCGTGGCGTAGATCGGCATACCCGCGGGTCGGAATACCTTGTACGAAACCGGAACGCAGCTGTTGGGCGGCACGGTGACCGGATTGGGACCGAGCACCTGGAAGGCGGTGGGACCTGGCCAGGTGCAGGCGCCACCCGTCGGCAAGCCCGTGAGCACGAGGTTGTAGGTCTGCGTCGCGGTGGTGTGGTTGCACACCTGCAGGGTGAGCGTGATGTCGCTCTGGTCGCGGCACAGGCTCGCGTAGGCCGGCACCCACGCGAACTCCTTGCACTTGCCGAGCGTGTCGGATTGCACGATGCCGAGGATGTCGGAGGTGGCAAGCGCGCGTTGGAACAACTCCACTTCGTCGATGGCGCCGTCGAAGAACGTGGACGGCCCGGTGGTCGATGCGCCGGCCCCGATCAGCAACTTCTCGGTCGTGGTGACGCTGCCCGTGGGATTGAACGCGGGGAAGTTCGCCGCCAGGTTGCCGTCCACGTAGAGCCGCGATCCGGTGGCGGCGTCGCTGCGATCTTCCACGCTCGCCACGTGGTGCCATTGGCCGTCGGCGACGTTCGGATTGGTTCTCGTCCAGTTCTCCGTGCCACTCGCATTCGATGGATCGCTCAAGCGCAGCGCCAGCCGGCCGTTCTTCAGGTACATCGCGTAGCCGACCTCGGGATCCGGGAAGCGCTTGTCCACGATCGACCGGATCCCGGTCGTGGCGAGGGTGCGCACCCACGCGTCGATCGTCAGGTTGCCGGTGCCGAAGTTGATACCGGGTGTGTCGTTGGCCCGCACGTAATTATTAACCCCATTGAACTGCCGCGCGCGCTTAACCATTCCTGTGACGTGCGATGGAGCATTGATGTCCACGCCATGGCTGCCGAGCACGGTCTCGATGGCATTGGGACCCGTGGGTTCATCAAGTGGCCACCAGGCGCTCATGCCGAGCGGCGGCTTCGTGCAACTCGGGCAGGCCCCGACGTTCTTGGTCACGACCGTCGTGCAGCCGCTCGTCGAATCGGTCGCGATCAGGGTGAGCGTGCCGCCGGTGCTGAGCCAGGTGATATCCACGTTGCTGCCGGTGGCGGTAGGCGGCGTTCCACCCGAAGCCGACCAGTGGTAGGTGTAGTTCGCAGGTCCGATCGCCGAGTAGTTGTTGGGATTCGAGCACGCCGTGTTGGCGCCCGCGAGCGTCACCGGCTGCATGCCCAACGTCACGCCCTGCGTGGAGGTGGTCGGGCTCGCCGCCGGTACGGTGAGTGTTACCGAGTAGGTGCCGGGGCCGGCATACGTGTGCGACACGCTCACGCCACTGCCAGACGTATTATCGCCGAAGCTCCAATTGTAGGGACCGGCGCAGTTCACGGAGTGGAAGTTCACCGTGGTGCAATTGCTGACGGTGTACTCGAACTGGGCGGGCGGGTTCACGCCTGTGCATGCCAGCGGCATGTTCGGCAGCGAGCCGAACAGCGTTTCGGAGTAGGGGTAAGGGAACGGAATGCACAGCAGGTTCAGCCCGCACTCGTTCTGGTTGTTGGTGTTGAACTGGTTGGGGAAGTTGATGCAGTGCAGCGCCGACGCGGTCCCCCCGCCGACGTAGAGCTTCCCGTCGGGGCCGGGCCGGATGACGCATTCCTGGTTGGTGACGAGCTCCCGCGTCTGCATCGTCGTCAGGTTGAGCTGCCGCACGCCGAACACGCTCGAGATGTAGTAGCCGTAGTAGAGCAGCTTCTTGTCGGGGCTCAACACCGCGTCGTAGTAGGCGCCGATCACCGTCGAAGGCATCGATACGCTCACAGATCCCGTGGCGCGGTTGAAGTTATAGATCGCCACGTCGCCGATGTTGGCCACCGTGCTGAACATCGTGCCGTCCGCGCTCGGCACGATCGCGCCGGGGGCTGTCCCGTGGCCGCCGCTCGGCGTGTAGGCCTGCGTCACGCCTGGCCCCGCTGAAGTGACCGGCGTGACGAACACCTTCGCCACATTGCCGGTGGCCCCTTCGGTGATGAGCCACCAGTCCGTGCCGTTGCAATTGGGGATCAGCGCCAGGGCTTCCATCATGCCGTCCGGGTTGCCGGGTATGCTGATGGCCAAGTTCTTCTGCCCCGCGGGAATGTCCCCTAACCCTGCGTGCAGCGTCATGTCCACGACGCTGTAGTTGAGCAGGTTTGTGGTCGCGGCGTACTCGATCATCTTTACGGTGAACAGGTAGTACTGGCTCGTGGACCCCGGGCGCTGTACGGCGATCACTCCATTGTGCGAACTGCCGCCCGCGAGCAGGCCAGTGCCGTTGGGCATCACCGTGTTCGAGGCATCGAGCACGCGGTCGCCATCGCTATAGAAGCGCAGGTTGCCCGACGCATCCGAGATCGAAGTCGCGGCTTCCACGCCATTTCCCTGCGTGCCGTTGAATGCGATGGGCACGCCGGTCGCGAAGCTCACCGCCGTGTGGCTGCCGAACACCCAGTTCGTGCACTGGTTCTGGATCGGGGCGCAGGCTGTGACGTAAACCGTGGAGAAATTGCTGTTCGTATGGGAATAAGCGTCGTTCACGCTCAGCGAGACCGGCCAGGCGCCAGCGGTGGGATAGGTCACCGAAGGGTTCTGGGTGGTATCGCTCGATGGAGTGCCGCCGGGGAACGACCACGCGTATGTATAGCCAGTTCCCGATGCAGGCGTGATGAACTGCACCGTGCCGCCCGCACACAACTGCGAGGGCGTGGCGATGATGTAGGCGTTGAGACCCGCCGTGCAGCCCGCCTGCACGAGTGCCGCGCCACCCACCAATTGGGTGCGGTAGGACGCGATCGCGGTGAACATGCGCATCTTCTGCCCCGCAGTGAATGCGAAGCGGCAGGCGTCGTTGGTGTAGTCCATGAAGTTCTCGATCGGATCGGCGGCCGAGGTGCAACTGGTGGGCGCAGTCGAGGGGCAGCCGCTGCGGTTCACCTGCTCGGGTGGCGTATCCGAGACCTGGTCGCCCGGCGTGGCACACCCGCCATGGAACGTGTGGAGCAGGTTCAAGAAGTGGCCGGCCTCGTGGGTCAGGATCTTCCCGTCGGGATTGCTCGCGAGCAAGTTGTAGCCGCTGCCGTAGGGCGTGTAGTTGCTGCCGAAGCAGTCCGCGCGCATGACGATGCCGTCGACCGCCGGTTGCACTGTGGCGGGGAAAGTCGCGTAACCCGCGACTCCGGCAGTGATCGTCTTCACCACCCAGATGTTCAGGTACTGCGTCGAGGGCAGGTAGGACAGCGCCTTGAGCGCTGCCTCGCTCGCCGGGTTGCCGTACACGTGATTCGTCAGTGGCGCCGAATAGTCGCGCGTGATGCCGGGGGTCGCGGGGAAGGTGATCGTGCTGTTCGTCGGCAGGCCCAGGGCGAGGCAGAAGCTGATATTCGTGTTCACCGCGGGCGCCGGGTGGGCCGGCAAGTTCGCGAAGTCGCGATTGAGCGCATAGAGCTGGCTCAGGACCTGAGTGTCGCTGATGTCCTCGATCGCGTTCGGCGCGCTGGCGACGATGTGCACCACGACGGGGATGACATAAGACGTCGCGCTCGAACTGGTGCTGTTGCGCTGCTTGTTCGTCGACGACAGCAACCCCTGTCGCTCGGCCTCGCGCACCAACAGCTCGTACATCTCCCGGCGCTCGCGCAGCGCCGGGTCCAACGCGAGTTGGCGCTCGAGCAGGTCTTCGGACGCACACGGGTCCACGCCCTCGCTCGCGCCCCACGCCGAGCCCGCGGCCATGCGCGTGGGCTCGGCATGAGCGGTGCGGGTGAGCGTGCAGGCGAATAGCGCCGCCACGAGTGGCGCGAGCGCAAGCATCGCGGGGCGAAATGAGGGGCGGAGCGAGTTCATGATTCTAACGAGTATACGCGTGCCCGCCAGCGGAGGAACAAGAAAGGGGGGCGGGGCGACGCGAACTGGTGGGGCAATCTTTCCATCGTTAATCAGGGCGAAATCGTGACGCTCTGCTCCCCCTTGGTTGTCGCACTCGTCGGTGGTTCAATTATGCCTTCATCTTGAGAGGTTTCCTCCGTGACCACCCGCTGCTCGGGGATGGCGCTCGCCGCCGTCCTCTCCCTGACGACAGTTTCGAGCACTCTTGCGGCAGCCGGCCGTGACGCATTTCTGTCCCTTGCGCCGCCTGCCCTCGCGGCTGGCCAGGTGTGGACGCGTGAGGTCGATCTCAGCTGGACGACCCCCGACAGTCTCACGGCGCTCACGTTCGCCGTGGAGCGCAGCACCAACGGGACGACATTCACGGTCGTCGATTCGGTCAGCACCACGGTGGCAGCCGTTGCGGGCCTGGCCCCGGGGACGACCTACTGGTTCCGCGTTCGCGCGTTTGATGCGAATGGAACCTCATCGTTTTCGAACGTGGTACAGGCGGTGACGCGCGCGTGTTCGCCATCGGCTCTCACGGAATCGCCGCCATCGGAGCTGTCGCTTGACCACGCTGAATCCAAGTCGACCGATTGGTGCGGCGCGGTGTTCGACCGGAGTGCGAGCCTGTTCGCCCGTTTCTCCGTGAGCGACTTGCCACCCTGTGTATCGGGTACATGCGACCTGCCTGCCACGCGCGACGGAACGCCACGCAATCCGATCGCAGTGCGAGTACTCGTCCACGTCATGCGCGAGACGGATGGTTCGGGCGGCGTTTCGGGCGCGCTCGTCGACAGCATGATCGCGCAAATGAACCGCGACTTTGCGCCTCACGCGATTCGCGTCGACGAGGTTGCGACGCTATTCCATGACGACAGCCAGTTCGCGACGCTCGCCACACGTGACCAGTTGGCCGCCATGAAGGACGCGTATTCGCAGTCGCCGTCCCAGAACCTGAATCTCTTCATCTCAGCCGCTGCGCTCCCGTTCGACGGGGTGGGCACCCTGCCATGGGATCCGGATGCGTTGGCTTCGCAAGGGGGAATCTGGCTCAACAGCAACCTCGTGGACGGCGTCCACCATTCGGCGAGCCACGAACTCGGCCACTGCCTCGGGCTCTACCACACGTTCCACGGTACGGATGAGGTCAAGAGTTGTGCCGCTGCGTGCTACGAACCAGCCACCGGTGCGAACGCCGATGCGAGTGGTGACTTGTGTTCGGACACCCGTTCAACGCCGCGCAACTTCTCATGTGCTGATCCCGGCGGATGCGATTGCGCCGGCACACCATGGGGCGCCACACCGCTACACAACATCATGGGGTACGGGCCCGCACTGTGCGTGAACGAGTTCACACCTCAGCAGGAGCGGCGCATGTTGTGCTGGGCGCGCGCGGCACTCGGCTCGATCATCGTGAACCTCGCGGGCGTCGAGCCGCCAATTGCGGAGCGCGCTGATCCCGCGATGTGGACCGCGGGGCTGGGTGAGCCGAGCGGGACGGCGCGGGTGTGGTACGCGCTGCCATCGCCAGGCCGCGCCACGCTCGCGCTCTATGATGTGCGGGGCCGGCGCGTGGTGACGCTCGTGGACCGCGATGAGACCGCGGGCAAGCATGAGCTGCGATGGGACGGCCGTGACGGCGCGGGCGGGCGCACGAGCCCGGGCATGTATCTATTGAGGATCGCAGCCGCGGGCGGGTCCGCTTCGGGCAAGCTGGTGATGGTTCGCTGAGCGCCGGGTCGCGGGGCGACTGGAATCCTGAGCAGCGAGTGCGGGACGGCGACGAGGTTGGTCGCCGTCCCGCTCCTCGCGATGGAAGGGGGTCGGATTCGGTAAATCAGTGCAGCCGAACAATCCGCCGTCCGACGCTCTCTCCGTTGGCGTTGAACTCGTAGAAGTAGGCGCCTGCAGGCATCGCCCGCCCGTTCGTGTCGCGACCGTCCCAGATCGCTTCGTGCCGACCGGCCTGCACGGTGCCATCCACGAGCGTACGCACCTCGCGTCCCATCGTGTCGAACAAGCGCAGCGAGGCGCGTCCCGATGAGGGCACGCTGTACTCGATGCGTGATTCGCGTGACGTAGGGTTCGGGAAGCTCGAGCCCAGAGCGATCGAACGCTGCGGACCCTGGTCTCCGGACTCAACCGAGACCGGCGGCGCGCTGTTCTCGAACACATAGATGATGCGGTTTAGGGCGGTGCTGGGAAAGCCTTCCCTGAAGGTGAGCATCAACTCCTGGCGGCCATCGTTATCGTAGTCCGCTGCGGTGTTGGACTCGTTCACCGAGGAGGAGCCCGGCCCGGTCGGGTTAAACGTCGCGAACAGCGCGCCGTTCCTATTGCGAACTTCGTAATTGTGGCCGGCCCCGGGACCGACCTCGGAGAAGACCAAGTAGAGATGCCCGTTGCCATCCAGGTCAGCGAAGAACCAGGTCGACGCTAGTCCAGGAAGGGGGATAAAGGCCCAACGCACGGCCAGGGTGCTCGAGCCTGTCGTGTAGTCGAGGCAGGTGAGCTTGAAGGTGACGTTGTCCAGAAAAATGATCTCCAAGTCGCCGTCGCCGTCGATGTCGGCGAAATTGAAATTGCTCGGCTGGTAAGCCGCAACCGTCAGTGCCTCGATCGCCCCGGTCGCGGCCGAGCGGATGGCGATCTTCTCGCCGCCTGCGTCCAACTCGCCGGTGATCATGTCGAAGACTCCATCGCCATCGATGTCGCCGATCACGGAGATCACGTCGTAGCCGGAGCCGGTGGTATGCCACTTCTCGGTCATGGCGGCGGAGGCGAGCGTCGGGACCAGCGAGAGAGTTGCAATGGCGAGTGCTGCAAAGAATCGGCGGGTGAGCATGGGGACGCTCCAAGATGTGGGATCAGGCGCGGGCGTGCCCGGGCTACGACTCGCCCGGGTGGGCGAGAGTAAGCATGCATGAAAGGCCAATAAAACGGGTGGTCCTTGGTGCAAAGCAATTAGAGCGCTATCCGCCCGTGTTCGCGACTAAGGGATTTCAGCCGACGTTGTCGAAGTTGACCGCCCCGATCACAGCGTCCAACAACTCCGCTCGGAGTCGCCCGGCTTTCACGTTATATTGGCCGAATGCGCCTGACCCCTGCGACATGCCTTGGATCCTTCGAAGTCATCGCCCCGCTCGGCGCGGGCGGCATGGGCGAGGTGTATAGGGCACGCGACCTGCGGCTCGGTCGCGAGGTGGCCCTCAAGGTGCTCCCCGCGGAGGTGGCCGACAGCCCGGATCGCTTGGCCCGCTTCGAGCGCGAGGCCCGCACCGTTGCCAGCCTCAATCACCCGAACATCGTCGTCCTCTACTCCTTGGAGAACGTGGACGGCACACACTTCCTCACGATGGAGCTGATCGAGGGGCAAAGTCTCGACCGCCACGTTATGCGCGAGGGCCTCCCGCTCTCGCGTGTGGTCGAGTTAGGTATTGCGCTCGCTGACGCGCTCACGGCCGCGCATGAGAAGGGTGTCGTGCACCGCGACTTGAAACCGGCCAACGTCATGCTGACCACCGAGGGCCGCGTGAAGGTGCTGGACTTCGGTCTCGCGAAACCGGCGGAGCCAAGACCCGCGCTCGACACGACCCAGGCGCCGACCATGACCACGCCGCTGTCGGTGCCGGGGCAGGTCCTCGGCACGATGCCCTACATGGCGCCGGAGCAAGTGCGCGGCGAAACCGCGGACGCGCGCAGCGACTTATTCTCGCTCGGCATCATGCTCTACGAACTGGCCACGGGGCGCCGACCGTTCACGGGGGACGACCCGGCTTCGCTCATCTCCTCGATCCTGCGCGACGATCCTCCTCTGGTCACGAACCTTAACCCCGCGTTGCCCGCCGAGTTCGCGAAACTGGTCGCGCGCTGTCTGGCCAAGGCCGCGAACGACCGCTTCCAGAGTGCGCGTGATGTCCGTGCCGCGCTGGAGCACGTGCCGCGGGCGACCGCGCAACAGGGACACGAGGTCCGCGCCGTTACGCCAACTCCTGTTTCGGCGCCGGCCTCTACTTCCAGCAGTCCATCAATAGCCGTGCTTCCTTTTCGCAACCTGAGCGCGGATCCCGAGAACGAATACTTCTCGGACGGCATCACCGAGGAACTGCTCAATTCGCTGGCCCAGCTTCGCGGGCTCAAGGTCGCGGCGCGCACGTCCTCGTTTGCATTCAAGAACCATGGGACGGATCTGCGGACCATCGCGGCCAGTCTCGGCGTCGGCGCGCTGCTGGAAGGCAGTGTGCGTCGCCAGGGTCAGCGCGTCCGCATCACCGCCCAGTTGGTGAACGCGTCCGATGGCTATCAATTGTGGTCAGAGTCGTTTGACCGCCAGCTCGACGACGTGTTTGCGATCCAAGCGGACATCGCCGAGCGGGTCGCTAGCGCATTGCGCGTGACGCTGTTGCAGTCAGACGCCGCGCGTCTGCGCAGCCCCGATACGCGGAATGCCGAGGCGTACGATGCGTATCTCCGTGGGCTCCAGCAGATGGCCACGTTCGGAGTCGAGACCGTGCTCGAAGCCGCTCGGTCCTTCCAGCGTGCCACCGAGCTCGACCCGCAGTTCGCAAAGGCCCATGCCGGGATCGCGAATGCCTACCTGTTCGGCTACGAGACCTCGGCCATTCCACTGGACGAACTGCTCCGAGTCGCCGAGCCTGCCGCCGACGTCGCGATGCGGCTCGACCCAGGCCTGAGCGAGGCTCATGCGGCGTTGGGCGGTCTGCTGGCGGTCAAGCGAGACGCGGCGGGAGCGCGGCAGGCGTTTCGCCGCGCGCTCGAACTCAATCCCGGCAACACGCACGCGAGCCATCTCTATGGAACCTTCCTGTGGCATCACTGGCAACTCGATGAGATGAGCGAGGTCTACGATCGTGCGCTGCGGATCGACCCACTCGACGCGACTCTGCACGGGTTCTACGGTTTTGGATTGGAAACCATGGGCCGACTGGACGATGCGGAGGCTGCCTTTGCGAGAGCTCGTTCCACCGACCCCTTGAATCCCGCCGGCTACTACATGGGTGGAATGTTCGTCTTCGACATGCGAGGCGATGCGGTGGAAGCGTCGCAGTTGCTCCGCCGTTCCACCGAAGTCGACCCTGCGGATCCCGAGCTGCTGGCGTGGCTGGCCCACGTGTTGCTCACACTGGGCGAGCACGCGATGGCGATCGAAACGTCGCAGCGCGCGGTAAAGCTCGGACCATCAAATGGATTCGCGTTGTCCACCCGGGCCCTCGTACATCTTCAAGTGGGCGAAGTGGCAGAGGCGTTGGAACTGTCGCTCCACGCGCTCGCGCCGTCCATCCTGCAACGCATCGGGAGCCGGCTGGTATTGCTGCGCATTCTGCGGGTGGGCTGGCTACGGGAGGGAAGGGTGTTGGAGGCCGTCAAAGCCTTCGAGGACGCCTACCCGAGTGTGGCGCGAGGCGAGAGCCTGTTGGCGGCGCCGCTCGAGAATCCACAATACGGCGGCTTTGGCGAGGTGGTGGGAGCGGCACTCGACCTGGCGCACCTGCGAGTGGCGGCGGGAGACGAAGCGGGTAGCTCAGCGCTCGTTCGGCTCGTGCGCGCGACCCTTGATCGCCAGCCGGCGATGCAATTCCTACGCCTGTTCGGTCCCGGAACTGCCGACGCTGAGATTGCCATGCTCGAAGGTCGCTATCCCGATGCGCTTCGCTTGCTGTCCCGGTTGGTTGATTCTGGTTGGATCGCAAACTGGCGGTTCACGCTGGAGCACTCACCGATTTGGGACCCAGCGCGACAGGATCCAGCGTTCGCCCGCATGGTGGCCACTCTCGAGGAGCGGACCCGAATGCAACGCGATCGGCTCCGCGCGAAGGATGGCGGAGGGTCGGAGTAAAGTCAGCCGGGAGACATCCAGGAATACCGCGACGGGTAAGCCCTCGCACGAGTCGCACATCAGTCGCACTCCCGCTTCCCGCCAGCCGCGTGGATCGCGTATTCTGCCCATATGACCCTGGCCGCAGGCACCCATCTCGGGCACTTCGAAGTCGTGGCACCTCTTGGCGCCGGCGGCATGGGCGAGGTGTTCCGCGCCCGCGACACCCGGCTTGGCCGCGATGTCGCGATCAAGGCGCTCCCCGCAGCATTCGCGCTGGACCCCGAGCGCTCGGCACGGTTCGAACGCGAGGCGAAGCTGCTCGCGTCGCTCAACCACCCGAATATCGGTGCGATCCACGGACTCGAGGAGGTCGAGGGCGTCCGCTACCTCGTGCTCGAGTTCATCGACGGCGAAACGCTCGACCGCCGGCTGTCGCGCGGCGCGCTGCCGGTGGGCGAGGCGCTCGACGCGTGCCGCCAGATCGCGACCGCGGTCGAGGCCGCGCATGAGAGTGGTGTCGTGCACCGCGACTTGAAGCCCGGCAATGTCATGCTCACGGCGGCCGGCGTGGTGAAGGTGCTCGACTTCGGGCTTGCGAAGGCTGCTGCTCCCGGGTCGCCGTCGGACCTCAACCTTTCCGCTTCGCCGACCATGACGTACACCGCGACGGCGGCGGGCGTGATCCTCGGCACGGCGGCGTACATGTCGCCCGAGCAGGCGCGTGGCAAGGCGGTCGACCGTCGCACCGACATCTGGTCGTTTGGCTGCGTGCTGTACGAGTGCCTCACCGGCCGCCGTTGCTTCGATGGCGAGACAACGTCCGACCTGATCGCGAGCATCCTGCAGGGCGAGCCCGACTGGAACGCGCTGCCGGGGCAGACGCCGGTGCGTGTGCGCGAGTTGCTGCGCCGCTGCCTCGACAAGAACGCGCGCCGCAGGCTCCGCGACATCGGCGACGCGCGGATCGAGATCGAAGAGGCCATTGCGCAGCGCACGTCCAGCGCCACCGGCATCGCGGCCGCCGCGGCGGCTGCGGACGCGCGCACGGCAGCACCGCGGCGCGCGTGGGTGATGGGGGCTGCAGTCGGCGCGGCGGTCGCTCTGGCAGCGGCGTTCGCGTGGCAGGCGGCGCATCACCCGCCCGCGGCGAGAGCCACGCGGTTCGAGATCGCGAGCACCGATGCGATGCGCATCGTGAACGACCCGGCGAACGTCGCGCTGTCGCCCGACGGCACGCAGCTCGCGTTCGTCGCGGGAGACTCGACCCGCTCACAGCTGTGGGTGCGGCCGCTGAATGCGCTGGCGGCGCGGCCTATCTCCGGTACCGACCGCGCGGTCCTGCCATTCTGGTCACCCGACGGGCAGTCGATCGGTTTCTTCACCGACACCAAGCTCCCGCGCGTGCCCGCCAGCGGCGGCGACGTGCAGGAGTTGTGCGACGTGAAGGGCGCGCGAGGCGGCACGTGGAGCGACGGCGGAGTGATCGTCTATGCGCCGACATCCGATGGGCCCCTCTACCGCATCGCCGCCACCGGTGGCGATCCGCAACCGTTGACGTCGCTCGACAGCACGAAGCACGAGAGCGGGCACCGCTTCCCCGAGTTCCTGCCGGACGGAAAGCATGTGCTGTTTTCGGTGCTGCCGAAGAAGGACGATCGATACGGCATCGATTGCGTGAGCCTCGACGGGGGCCGCCGCGAGCACGTTGCATCGCTCCCGAGCGGCGCGCACTACGCGGCGCCAGGCTGGCTACTGTACGAACGCAAGGGTGTGATCACCGCGCAGCGGTTCGACGCGGGACGGCGCAGGTCCCGCGGAACCGCGCTGTCGCTGCGCGACGCGTTGCAGCCGACGGGTTACTCCGGTAGTCCCGGCTTCACCGTCGCACGCAACGGCACGATCGCTTACGGGCCCGTCATCACACTGATGACACGCCTGAGCTGGTTGGGAACCGAAGGCCACGCCGGCGGGGCGGTCGCCGTCCCACCTGGTCCCTACCGCACCGCCAAGTTGTCGCCCGACGGCAAGCGGGCCGTGATGGAGAAACTCGACACCAGTGGGCAGGCTCAGCTGTGGTTGGGCGACCTCGAGCGTGGAACGCTATCGCGGTTGTCGGACGAAGGCGAAGACGATCCGATCAACGCTGTGTGGTCCCCGGACGGTTCCCAGGTCGCGTACCTCCTCGGCTCGAAGAGCATCGTCGTGCGCGCGGTGAACGGCGCGACGCCGCCCGAGACGTACCTGGCTGATGATCCGGCGTTCAAGACTCTCAACAGCTGGACACCGGACGGCCAGTACCTCGTGTACTCGCGACAGGAACCGGCCACACGCTACGACGTATGGCTGCTGCCGATGACCGGCGACCACAAGCCGCGGCGGTATTACGCCTCGCCCTACAACGATAACGGCGGCCTTGTGACTGCCGACGGTCGCTGGCTGGTGCTCAACTCGGACGAGACCGGCAAGAACGAGGGGTACGTGTTGGCATTCCCCGTGCCGGGTGCCAAGACGCAGGTGACGACCGGCGACGACCTCGGCGCCGGCGTGTTGCGCGGCTCGAACCGCATCACCGCAACGAGCGGCCGGTCCGATGTGACCGTTCGGATCGCCGACGTGATGCCGGGGCCCGAATTCCGGCTCGGGCCCTGGCGCCCATTCGGGACGGTGCCGGGCGACCGGCTCGACGTCTCGTCCGTGGCGGGGACAAACCGATCGCTGGTCCTGCGCCCGGTGGGTGCGGCGCCGCGCGCGAGCATCGGTGTGGTGATGAACTGGCCCACGGCACTGCCGGAGAAGTAGCGGCCTCGACCCCTAAGGGATCTCCGGTCTCTTGCGAAGTGGTGTAGAATCACCGATGGACCAGCGCAGTCTTTCGGATACGCGAGGAAATTCGGTTCGATGAACGTCGAGAACGAATACCGCAAGTTGATTGACGCGATGTCTGCAGCCGAGCGCGTCCGACGGGCAGAAGCGCTTTTTCGTTGGTCCCGGGACTATCTGGCTCGTTCGATTCTTGCTACGCAAGGGCCGATGTCCGAGGCCCGCCTCAAGCGAGAAGTCGCAATGCGGCAGTACGGTTCGGATCCGGCCGCCCGGCGGCTGATCGAGGATTGGCCTGTCCGTGTTCCCGACTGAAGGGTTTCAGCCGACGCTGTCAAAGCTGACCGCCGTGCTCGACCACCTTCGGATCAGATACCACCTGACTGGCGGGATAGCGACGATCGCCTACGGCGAGCCTAGAATGACGCAGGATGTAGACCTCGTGCTCGACCGGGACCGGGTGCTCGCGGTGGAAGACGAGTTCCTCGTCGCGCTGGCCCGGGCCGGATTCCATTTCGGCGAGCCGACGGCTCGCCAGGCGATCGCATCGCAGCAGATGTTTCAGCTTCTCGACGTCGACCAGGTCATCAAGCTCGATCTTTACGTGCGCTGTCTCATTCCGGGGGAACTCGATCGATCGGTGCGAACCGAGATCTTTCCCGGGGTCGAGCTGCCGGTCGCGTCCCGTGCGGATGCGGCTCTTTCGAAGTTGATCTGGATTCGGCACGGCAGTCACCGGAGCCGCCGCGACCTGCGCAGGATTCTTGCGGGGGCGACTCGTGGCGAGCTTCGCACGGTGGAGCAGACGGCCGGTGAGTTGGGTCTGGCCGATCTGCTCGCAGAAGTGCTCGACGAGACGGACGAGATCGAAGTGTAGCGCTCCCGGAGCCAGCGCTGACGCGCTGCACACCTGCACTACGGTCATACGAGCGCTACTCGACCTTCACGATCCTGCGCGTGCCATTGAGCGTGGGTGATGCGATGCGCACGTAGTAGATCCCGCTCGCGACCGAGCGGCCGTTCGCATCGAGGCCGTTCGCATCGAGGCCGTTCCAGCGCGCATCGTGCCGCCCCGCGGGCAACGTGGTGTCGAGGCTATTCGTCACGCGCTCGCCGAGCACGTTGAACACGTCGACCTTCACGCGGCTCTCCCGCGAAAGCGCGAATGCCAATCCCATCGCGGCGTGGAACGGGTTCGGTCGCGCCGCTTCGATCATATCACGCGCTCGCACGCTCGTTGGCGCAGGCACGTCGACGAGCGACGTCTGGCACGCACAGCGGCCGATTCCCACTGCGTCGATTTCGTTCCAGTCGGGCACGGCGGGAGAGAGGAAATACGCGACCGGCGCGGTCCAGAGTCTTGAATAACACCTTGATATTAGGGGGTGGGTAGAGCAGGGAACAAGAAAAGCGAGTGGCGCACCCGCTGTGAATTCTCGTCGCCTGATCAAGAGACACTATTGACGGGACCACCTGTCCCGTTTGAGGGATCCCTCCCGACTTCTCAGCTGAACCACTCCTGCGCCGGGCGACCGAGAAAGTCCTGCAGCGGGACTCCGGTGTCGCCCACGAGCCATACCTTGGACTTTGGGTAGCGCTTACGAAACGCCGCGAGCCCGCTCACGCGGTCACTGCGCCCGCTCTTGACCTCGACCGCCCAGGTCTGTGCACCGTGGCTAACGACAAAGTCCACTTCCTCACCCGCGTGCCGCCAGTAGGTAACGCTCCACGGCGGCCCCTGCAGGTGATTCAACAAGTGCGACCCGACGGCATTCTCGATCAGCCTTCCCCACCACGGGCCATCCGCGAAGGCTTGATCGAATGACTTGAGCGATGTGGCGTTCACCAGTGCGTTGTTCCAGAGGATGAGCTTGGGACTGCTTCCCCGCTTGCGCTCCTGGCCCCTCGAATAGAGCTCCAGGCCGCTCGCGAGGAAGGCGGTCTCGAGCAGGCGCAGGTAGTTCGCGAGCGTGACCGTATTCCCGGCGTCCTGCAGCTGGCCGAGCATCTTATTGTAGGAAAGGATCTGTGCCGGGTACGTGGCGGCCAAGGTAAACAGATGGCGGAGCAGCGTGGGCTTCGTGATCGTCTGCATCTGTAGGACGTCGCGCGAGACAACCGTCTCGATCAGCGAATCGGCGACGTAGCGCTTCCATTGCAACTCGTCGTCGGCCAGGGCCGCCGCGCCGGGATATCCTCCGAAGTAGATCCAGCGGTCCACGTCCCAACCGAACGCGTCACGACATTCGGGCCAGGACCAGTGCGTACAACGATGGAGGAAGAAACGGCCGGCCAGGCTTTCGGTCAGGCCACGTTGCACCAGCAGGGCCGAGGAGCCGAGAAGTACTGGGTACACTTTGACGCCGGTTCGAACTTCCGCGTCCCAAAGCCGCTTGACGACTTCGCTCCAGCCGCGAACCTTTTGGATTTCATCCAGAACGAGCAACACCCGATGCTTGCTCGAAACCGCCTTGGCACGGGCCAGCCGCCACTGGGTCTCGATCCATTCCGGACGATGCGGCAGCGGCGCGTCCGCGGACGCGGTATGACTGGGCCACCCGAGCCGCTTCTCGACCTGACTTGCGGCGGTGGTCTTCCCCACCTGCCTGGGCCCGATGACAACTTGGAGCAAGGGCGGCCTTCGTCTGAGGGTGGCCTCGATCTCGCCCACCACTGCCCGCTCGAATTTCATGCGGGCATTGTAGCGAATACTCGATGACTGAGCAAAATTACTCAGTGGATGAGTACGGCGGGCTGGCGAAGCGTCGATTGACCGCGCGCCGCCGCCCTGAATAGTCTGCCCCGCAGAGGAGGACCCCCTATGAGTGTGCACCGCGACGGCCCCTGTGCTTGCGGAAGCGGCAAGAAGTTCAAGAACTGCTGTCTGCGTCGCGAACAACGCGAGGCTCAACGGACAGGTCAGCATGCGACGTCGTTAGCCCGGGTCCTCGATTGGCTCGGTGCCCGCTATTCGGCTGCCTGTCTTGCGGCGATCAATTCGGATTTCTCTTCCATGGCGAACGATGACTCTCCCGTGCAACCGGCTGAGATCCCCTCCGGGTTGCATCAGATGTTCCAGCTCAACGCCATGGAGTGGCTGGTGGCGAGAGGCGAGATCCTGATCCGCCGGCAGGGCACGCCATGCCGACTCCGCGTAAGTGACCTGGTGCTGGGCCCGGGAGGGCCGCTACTCACACCGGGACAACGCTGTTTCCTGGAAGAGATGGCCCGTCGTCCGATCCGACTCTACGAGGTTCTCGAGAGCCGTCCCGGGGATGGCTTCGTTCTCAAGGATGCGCTCGATTCCGAACTCCCCGAGTATTCCGTACGTGAACGGTCGGGCTCGCGGCAGCTCGTGCAATGGGACATTTTCGGTGCCCGCCTGGTTCCGGTCGACGACCACTGGGAGATCGCGGGATCGATCTATACGTTTGGTACCCAGGGACCTGAGCTGGTTCAGGATATTCGCGAAGCACTCGATGAATTAGCCGAGGCGTTTCCGGACGACGAAGCGCGCTTGGACCGGTTCGTCGAACGTGCGGTCATCGCCGGGTGGCTGGTATATGTGACAACTCTGCCGCCGATGCCCCAGATGGTGGACCAGGGCAGCGGTGAATCCCTCATGCTCATCACCGATCATTACGAAGTCCTCGACTGGAATGGGCTGGCGAAGGCGCTCGAATCGCAACCCGATGTGGATGGAGACCGCACGGAGGGATGGACACGATTCGTCTCGCTGGGAGAGGACACGCGCAGGTCGCTGCTTGCGATCAATATCGGCGAGACCAAGAACCGGATCGAACCGTTCGCCCGAACGCTACGGTTCGCCGACGAGGGCAAGGCGTGGCTACAGCAGTTGGCCGGCAATTCGATTCGTTTTCTCAATCGCGAAGCCGTCGATCCCGTGACGATCATGTCTGGACGCGATCGGAGTTCCGGCAGCGGGGAGCGCCGCGCTTCGGCATCGCCCATTCCCCCCGCGCAGCAGACACGGATTTATCAGGAGTTCTACGAGCGCCACTACCGCAACTGGGCCAACGAGTCCATTCCCGCCCTGGGTGATCGAACCCCGCGCGAGGCCGTCGCGACGCAGTCCGGACGCGTGGCCGTGATCGAGCTTCTCAAGCAGTACGAATCCAGCGAGTTCCGCAAGGCGCGGGCGGAACAGCGCGATCCCGTCCGGTTCGACTTCCTTTGGCAGCAGGTAGGGCTCGATCGAGCGAGCCAGCTCGCGACACCCTGAAGCCGGGCGCTCCCGTGGGTTTCAGGCCTGCCGAACTTGCGGCCCGCCGTTCACCTCGGCATGCAGCATCGCTTGAACTTCTTCCCGGTTCCGCAGGGGCAGGGGGCGTTCGCCTCGGGAATGGGCTGGCCCGACGCCGGCCTCCATCGTCGGGTGGCCAGGACCGATTCTCCTTCTCTTGGTTCCTTCAGCGCGACCGCGGGTGAAGTGGGCAAGCGACCGCCGCGCCCGGCGGATAATGCAAGGTTGTACCCGGCCATGAATCGGTCGACCTCCACCTCGTCACTGGAGTCGACCCCGCTTTCGTGCATCAGGGTCATGAAGCTCTTGGCCATTTCGAACCGCCGGGGATCCCGCGCGACTTCGAAAAACTCCCTCTGCGCCGCGGCGATGCTGGTGCGCGCCTCGTCAGCGCATGCCACCGGGATCCTGCCGGTGGAGCCCAGCCAATCGTAGAATCGGGGCAACACCTCGGGCATCCGCCGGATCAGCGCTTCGTCCGCAGTGACTTTGCGGGGGAAGTAGTCCAGCAGGAAGTCCAGCGCGTCGAACGTCGTGAACCGATCGAGACTTCCGCTCGAATGGAGCTTGTAGCGCAGAAACATTTCGCATGCCGGACCGTCGCCGGCCGCCGTGCGTGAATAAGGTGAATCGAGGAAACCAGCCACCATGCTGAGCGCCTGTTCCAGCGCTGCTTCTCCCTCGTCGTGAGATCCCTCTGTTCCGGCGGGGTCGAGAGCCATCGCGTCTTTCGAGTCAGCCGCGTCGTCTTCGAGCCACGAGTCCTCCGGGTGCGGAGCCGTGATGCGGACCGTGATCGCGCCGGGTGGGTCAACGTGATACTCGCGCTCAACGGGCGCCGCGACGGGCGTCGTGAACAGACGGGGCCGCTCGGTGAGGAGTCGAATGAGGGCTTCGGCCGCCGCGATGGCGAGCCGGAGGTCGCTCTCTGAGAGCGGCGCAGAGACTCCGTCGCGATCGACCAGCAGGCGGGTCGGCGCTTCACGTCGAAACTCATGTCGGTGTCCCGGTCTCCAAGGGTGGATTCAGCGTGCTGATCGGCAGCGTCCCGGGAGACCCCTTGCTGTTGCCGTTCACCGTTCCCTACTGGCTGGAGATCCAAGTGGCGCCCGACGCGTCGCCGCTCTCGCCACGTATCCAACTTGTCTCCTCGCCGTATGCCCAGACGGCGGAGACGGTGCTCGACGGCGCAATCACCAGTGCGAAGATAGCCGATGGGAGCGTCACGAGCCTCGACATCCTCGATGAGCCGGGCGTCGCATTCGATCAGGGTTCTGTCAGCTACAGCGTTCCAGCCACGGGCGTCGACGTGGTTGCACGAACCGTCACGATCACGACGCCGGCCGCCGGGTACGTCATGGTCAACTTCAGTGGGTACATGGATATCGGCTCACACACGGCCGGCGTGTTGGGTCAACTGCGCGCCTCGATCTCAGAAACCACGGCACTGGGTCCCAACAGTACCTGGAGCCTCAGTACGGTAGGCCGCGAAGTTGCTTCCGGCACGGTATATGGATCGACAATCTCGAGGAGCTTTGTCTATTCCAAACCAGCCGGGACGTACACGTTCAATCTTGTTTGCGACAGCTTCGGTGGCGGCGAATCGGTCGTGATCCGGTACCCCTCACTGAATGCCGTGTACCTCCCAACCGCGTATGGCACCTCGAACGGTGCCGGTGTGCAATCGTCTTCGGACGGCCTCGCTCCCCGCTGACGATGAGCGTCGACATGCGCGTCATCATGAAAGGCCGGCATCCGATGAGACATTCGATGATCATGATCGTCGCGGCGACCTTGGCTGTGACAGCAATCAACGCAGACGCTTATACGTTGCGTGGTTACATCATGGCGACCGGCGGCACGCCCGCGACAGGAATCACCGGCGCCGGGCGGGTCATGTATGGCACCATCGGCCAATCGGTGGTCGGTGTGAGCAGCGCCGCGCGTACCGTCTGCGATGGGTTTTGGTGTTTCGGCGGCGTGCGCGTCTTGGCGGTCGAGCCGCTGGGAACCCTGGGGCTGCCCACGAAGGTGTCGTTCAGCGCGCCGCGACCGAATCCTGCGCACGACCAAGTCGGCTTCGAATTGGCCCTGCCCGGCGAGGCCAATGTGCTTCTGGCCATCTTCGATCTTCAAGGGCGACATGTGCTCACCATGCTCGACAGCCGGCTGCAGGGTGGCCATTACCGTGTGCAGTGGGATGGCTTGGACGGAGGCGGTGCCGGCGGCGCGGGAATCTATTTTGCGCGCCTCCTGATCGACGGACGGCCAGTGGGCACTCAGCGTATCGTGATGCTCCGGTAGCAAGTTTACGGTCAGTAATCCCCGGCTCGCTCCGGGAAAATCGAAACATGCACCATGAAGGCTGGGCTCAAGTGCGTCGACGACTCGATTTAGACCAGCGATTGGGCGTCGCGCCGCATCGCGAACGGCGGCGGGATCGCCCGAGCAGCAGGGCCGCGCTTATGCCGGCCGGTCCGCCCCCGATGGTGATGACGTCATACTCTCGCCCTGAATCCGTCGGCGCCCGCTAATTGGTGATCGCAGCGCTCATCTCGTGACAGCTTTTGGAGCATTGGCGGCATGCGTGAGCCACCTGGCGCATTTTCGAATCGTCCCCGAACTGTTCGCACGCCTTCGCGCAGGCATCGCATACATCGGCGCAGATTCCACAAACCTGAGTGTGGTGTTCCGAGCCGCGCACCATGAAATCGGATGCCGTGGCGCAGATCCGCGCGCAGTCCAAGAGCAACGAGATGTGTGCCGATGTCGCGTGGCGCCCGCCGAGGTCAACGCAGTGAGGCACCGATGACGAGCAGGCGTCCTCGCACGACCGGCACGAGTCGATACAGGCCTTCATCTTCGGGTCGTTCTTAGACATCTCGTGGTTCATGGCTCGGGTCTCCTTGAGGTTCAATCGGGGGTGGGCATCGCAGACTTGCGTGCAACAAAGCGCTTGCTGACCTGTGTCACCGTCGCATCCACGCACGTCAGCATGCACGGGGCTGCCAGTTTCGTGCCACAGCCACGAGCTGAGTAAAAGGCGCTAACCTCATGCGGCTGTTCAAGCCAGTGCTCGTTCCTCACAAACTGGCGAGGGCGTAGGAGCAATTCCCTGATCCCGGACGGAAAAACCTACATTCCCTTGCGGGCAGCCTGGCGGGGGAGTCAGGGCACAGACGGCGCTGGTACGGCTCACCTGCCGAGACTGACGATCCGACTCGTCCAGAATCTCGATCCCATGTTGAACCTCAGGAAGTAGACTCCGGCGGCCAGCCGTTTTCCGCTGTCACTTCGCCCATCCCACTCAAAGTCGTGCCAGCCAACCCCCGGGGTCATGGGGCGTTCGATCACCCGCCGGCCGCTCAAGTCATGGATCGAGAGCGCCACGCGTCCGCTCTGGGGCTGGAACCAGCGGAATTGAACGCTCGTCGTGAATGGATTTGGACTCACCGATCCGATGAACTCCGTCGATGGACGCTGCGGCGGGACGCTCACGGTCACGGAATCCTTGACGCTTATGACGATGGACTTCGAAGGAATGCCATCGACGAGCGCAAACAGCATGTAGTGGCCAGCCGGCGCGAAGTTGACGTTCGCCGGAATTGTCGCCGTCACGGTCTGGCCCTGCTGAATGAACGTGAGCGGCACGATGAGCGGCAGGCCGCCGTCGACCCAGTGCGTCACGGCGCCGGTGCCGACGAGGACGACATCCGTCAGGGCATTCGTTCGGCTGATGGAGAGGGTGATGTTGCTTCCATGCGGCAAACTTGTGGCCGAGACCGCCTCGATGCGCGGACGGATTCCGAGGAAGAGGTAGGGTGGTTCGAATGCCTCGATATCGTTGCTGACCCCAGGACTTGCCGGGCCACCTGTACCCGCGGTCGTGATTACCCGCCCGTCGGGAACCAGCAAGGTCGTTGCGTGGTACTCGCGATACCAGGCCATATCAGCGCACCGGTGCCATATATTCGTTGCGGGATCGTAGAACTCGATCATGCTCGGCGACGTGAGCGTGCCGCGATAGATCCCCACCGCGCAGGCACGGCCATCGGAGAGCCGAAACAACGAATGGTCACAGTGTCCCGGCCAGAAGCGATTGGCCTGGACCATCGGCCCTGTATCGTCCCAGCGATCCAGCGCAGGGTCGTAGAGCTGCGGCGGCCACCAACTGCGCAAGACTTTACCCGTATGCAATAATACCGCGGGCGTGTATTCGGCCGGGTTGGACATCGAGGCAGCGACGGTCCAGGTGCGATTGCGCGAGTCGAATATTTCACAGGTTTCAGTGCGCTGCGCGTTGGGGCGTTGGCCTCCGCCCATCACCAGGAAGCGTCCATCGCCCAGACGCACCATGCCCGGATACCACCGTTGCTCATTCAGCTGCGGCAGCACCTCCCACGTGCCGTTCGAGGGATCGAAAGCCTTCACCATACGAGTCGCATCGCGGAAATCCCCCGTATCCTGTCCGCCAATAAACAGCAGACGCCCGTCCGCCATCAGGGTGGGGATGTGGCAACCCTGAATGGAGTTGGAGCCCGGCGGGAATGACTTGGTGCCGCTGACGGGATCGAACAGCACCGGATCGATGGTGCCGGCAGCGCCCCTTCTGATGTTATCTTCAAGCCAGCTCTGGCGATACACTCACCGAGCAATCCCGAAAGGCGCTGCCCATGACTGCTCGAGATCTCTGGAACCATGCCGCGTCCGCTGGGCTCGTGGCAGTGGTCGTGATGACAGGGCTGACCACGTCCTGCGCGAAGCAGAAGCTCACGGCCCAAGTGTACTGTGGGCCCGATGGCCAATTGACCGGGACGGCTTCCATCCAGAGCCACCGCAGCTACTGCGTCCGTGCCTTGACGCCGGTCCAGGGCTGGCGCCCCGGCGTTCCCACCGACTTTGCGTTCGATATCGTCGACGATCGCGGAGCGACGTTGCGAGAGTTCAAGACGGTGCACGAGAAGATCCTGCATTTCATTGTCGTCCGCCACGACCTCACGCAGTTCCAACATGTGCACCCCGTGTTCTCTGCCGCGGACGGACGTTTCACCGTGCGGGGACTAGTGTTGCCGAGTGCCGGGCCCTACCGGTTTTTCGCCGACTTCGCGCCGGCCGGCGGCATGGCTGCCCCGGATGGAATGGCGATGTCCGTGACCGTGCCGATCGACCACACGGTCGGCGAACAGGCGAGCTACCAACCGCAGAGCCTGGCCCAACCCGCGGATTCCGCGATTGCTGGCGATTATGAAGTGCGGCTCACGCATCCCGATACGCTCGAGGCGGGGGTGGAGTCGCGTCTCACGTTTGTGATTCGTCGCGCCGGTGCGGTGGTGAGCGATCTCGAACCGTATCTGGGAGCCCATGGCCACGCCGTGGTCTTGCGCGAGGGAGACCTGGCGTTCATTCATAGCCACGCGGTCGAGGACTCGGCTGCGATTAGGGCCGGCCAGATTCCGTTCATGGTTGATTTCGCGGAGCCCGGTCGTTACCGCATGTTCGTTCAGTTCCAGCATCGCGGGGCCGTGCAGACGGTAGCGTTTACGCTGCCTGCGGTGGCCGACGCCGCGTCCCATATGGGCACCGGGGCGCACACGGGCCACTAAAAGCGCCGTTAGTCTTCACGACCCAACGCGGGCGCAGCCCGCCCGCTCGCCCGCCATGCGGCCCAGAAGGCGCCAGCGGCCGGGCTCACGAACATCAGCGCGCGCTCCCGTGGCAACCCCGGCATCAAGCGCGCGTCCGAGCGCGCCGCGCCCCATAGGGACCTGACCAGACGATGGCACGATTGCGCCGTGGCAACCAAGGCTCGGTCATGATTATCGACGAAGGGTGTCGATGTTGGGATGAATTGACAATCCAAGGTGGGAGCGATCGCCAGTGAATGTTAGGAGTGTTGCCAAAGACTTTCCCGTCGTCTGTGTCGGCGATTCGGCCGGCGGGACAGTGGACGTACAGCCATATACCGTGATGTTGGCGGATCCCCAGGTGGGGCGATTCTTCATGGACGGGCGGCCTCTCGCGCGCAGCGAGGCATGGCGGCAGATGGCCATGTCCAGCGGGCATTGGGTCCTGCGCGGTTATGGGCTATGGGCAGTCGAGGAGCGCGCGACAGGTCGTTTCATTGGACGCATCGGGTGTCTCGAGTCGGAAGGCGTTCCAGCGTTCGAGATCGCCTGCCTCGTCGCGTAATCAGCACATGACGATCACCCTGCGCGATGTGACCGACGCCGACCTGCCGATCTTCTTCGGGCTGCAACGCGACTTCACCTACAACCACATGGCCGCGTTCACCCAAAAGGACCCGGACGACCGCGTCGCGTTCGACGCTCACAGGAAGAAGATCCGCTCCAACCCGGAGCTCGCGAACCGGGCGATCCTCTTCGAGGGGCAGGTCGCCGGACACATCGCGAGCTTCGTGATCGACGGAAACCGCGAGATTACCCACAGGATCGCCCGGCACCTCTGGGGCCGCGGCCTCGCGACGGAGGCGCTCCGCGCGTTTCTCGCGGTCGACACGGAGCGCCCGCTCCACCCACGCGCGGCGACGGACAACGTCGGCTCGCTCCGCGTCCTCGCAAAGTGTGGCTTCGAGGTCACCGGCGAGGACATCGGCTTCGCGAACGCGCGCGGCCAGGAGATCGAAGAGTTCGTCCTCCGGCTCTCCCGATCAGGACGCCGCGCAGAGGAAGTGGAGTCGTAGCCGCTCGGGAAAATGGTGCGCCGCCTTGGAATCGAACGAAGAACCTACTGATTATGAGACAACAACCGCCGCCAGCACGAAGCGATTGTCGCGCAATGTATTGCAA
>JANLOX010000365.1:0-18058 GCA_031366795.1 Candidatus Eiseniibacteriota bacterium
GACGCCGTACCGGCCGATGATCGTCGCCATGCTCAACATCCCGCGGCCCAATCACCGACGCGGGGCACTGCACGCGATGAAAGCGTTAGGACCTCCCACGGTACCCACGCCCACCACGCGGATGCAATGGCGCACGAGATGGGTCACGGCGCCGGCATGGATATGAAGGCCATGGCCCGCGACATGCGCAATCGCTTCCTCATCGCGCTGGCTTTCAGCCTGCCTATCTTTGCGTACTCGCCCATGGGATTGACGTTCATTCGTCTGGCTCCGCCGTTCGGCGCGCGACTCGACGTCTTCCTGTTCGTGCTGGCAAGCGCGGCAATCCTCTATCCGGTTTGGCCATTCGTCATCGCGGCCTATCGCGCGCTCAAGAGCGGGGTCGCGAACATGGCGGTGCTGGTCGTTCTGAGTGTCGGCACAGGGTATCTGTTTAGCGTCGGCTCCACGTTCTGGTTCGGTGGACCGCAGTTCTACGAGGCATCGGCCATCCTGCTGGTCTTCATCCTGCTCGGGCACTGGCTGGAGATGCGAGCCCGCGCCGGTGCTTCCGCCGCGATTCGCGCGCTCATGGATCTGGCACCGCCGAAAGCCATGGTGCTGCGCGATGGCCGAGAGATCGAGGTCCCGACCGCCGAGGTCCTCGCTGATGACATCGTGGTGATCCGTCCCGGCAACAAAATCCCGGTAGACGGATCGGTGACCGAGGGATCGTCCCTGGTGGACGAGTCGATGCTGACCGGCGAATCGATGCCCGTTGCCAAGAAGGTCGGCGACACCGTCATCGGCGCGACGATCAATAAGAGCGGCACCTTCCGTTATCGCGCAACGAAGGTCGGAGCAGACACCGCCCTTGCTCAGATCGTCAAACTGGTCCAGGAAGCCCAGAACTCGAAAGCCCCCGCCCAGCTTCTGGCGGATCGCGCATCGCAGTGGCTGGTCTGGGCAGCGGTACTCGTTGGGGTGATTACCTTCGTCGTCTGGTATTGGGTGATCGGTCAACCCCTGCTGTTCGCGCTGAGTCTGACCATCACCGTGTTCGTGATCGCTTGCCCAGATGCGCTCGGCCTCGCGACGCCGATGGCGGTCATGGTCGGCACGGGACTTGGCGCGGTGAACGGCATCCTCTTCAAGAACGCCTCTGCTTTGGAGGACGCGACCAAGCTCGACATCATCATCTTCGACAAGACAGGAACGCTGACCATGGGCCAGCCCGAGGTCGTGGAGATGTTGGCGGCACCCGGCGTCACCGAGGAGCAACTCCTGTCCACGGCCGCGGCCGTCGAAGCGGGATCGGATCATCCGCTGGCCCAGGCGATCCTGCGCCGGGCCGCAAGCGTGACTACACCCAAGGCGACCGGCTTCACGAATCTCGAGGGCATGGGAGCGCAGGCTGAGGTCGATGGCAAAGCCGTCTTTCTGGGCAATGGGCGGCTCATGAGCGTACAAAAGATCGACCTGGGGGGGCTTGCTTCCAAGTCTGCCGAATTGCAGGGTGCCGGCCGCACCGTCGTTCATGTGGCTCAGGCCGGTCAGATCCTGGGACTTTTCGCCATCGCCGACGCGCCTCGGCCAACGGCCGCATTGGCGGTGAAGGCGCTGCGCGAGCGCGGCGTGGAGGTCGCGATGCTGACCGGCGACAATCGGGGCACGGCCGAGCGCATCGCGAGCGGGCTCGGTATTGATCTCGTATTCGCTGATGTGCTCCCCGGCGACAAGGCGAGCAAGGTCAAGGAACTCCAGGCGCAAGGAAAGAAGGTTGGCATGGTGGGTGATGGCGTGAACGACGCTCCGGCGTTGACCCAGGCCGATGTTGGTATCGCAATTGGCGCCGGCACGGATGTCGCGATGGAGAGCGCCGACATCGTCTTGATGAAGAGCGACCCTTTCGATGTCGTCGGTGCCATCGAGATCTCCCATGCCACGTTGCGGAAGATGCACCAGAATTTGTGGTGGGCCGTCGGTTATAACGTCATCGCGTTCCCGCTCGCCGCAGGCGTCCTCTCGCCGGTGCTGCTAAGCCCCAGTATCGCTGCGCTCGCCATGTCTGGCAGCTCGGCGCTGGTCGCGATCAACGCGTTGATGCTGAAGCGTACGAAGCTCACCGACATTAATCGAAGTGCCATCCATTCGCCCACCGCGGTACCATTGGAGGCGCCGGCGTGACGACCGGTAGCCATCGCTCAGCCGGCGTCGCCCCCTGGACCATGGCGACACTGGTGTTCGCGGTGTTCAGGATCGAGCGACTCCAGGACGTGTCCTGCGTATGACGGTTGGGAGGAGCGCATGGTCGTAATGATCGACGCGGAGAAAAGCAGTCTGCTGCGAGCGGCGCCGCGACTAATGCACATCCTGCGCGTGCTCGCCCGACACAACTGCATGGGCGCGCTGCTCGGAAAGAGACATTGGCCGTCGCCGAAGGAGGTACGGGACACCTTCGAGGAACTGGGGCTAGTCTTTCTCAAGTTCGGACAAGTGCTCGCGATGCGGCGAGACCTGCTGCCGGCCGCCTACATCGATGAGCTTGAACTGCTGCACGACGAATTACCGGCAATGGGCATTGACGCGGTGCGCGTGACAGTCGAAGGCGAACTGCGCAACCCGTTGACAAAGGTGTTCTCTTCGTTCGGCGAGACACCGCTAGCCGCCGCCACCATCGCCCAGGTGCATGAGGCAACGATGCAGGACGGCCGTCACGTGGCAGTGAAGGTGCAGCGGCCCGGTCTCAAAGCAATAATCTCCTCGGATATCGCGGCACTGACCTACCTGGTAACGCTGGGAGAGAGGCTGTTTCCGCGACTACGCGCATTCGACCTGCCCGTTGTGGTGCGTGAGTTTGCCATCACTCTGAACCGGGAAACCGATTTCAGTCGCGAGGCGCGTTCAATGGTGCTCTTTCGCAGAGCGCTTGCTGATGTTCCCGACCTCTGGATTCCGGATGTCATGCCAGAGTGTTCGAGCAGAACCGTGCTGACGATGGAGTTTTCAGCCGGCACAAGGATAGATCACCACGCCAAGCTGCACCCGGAAGCAATGCCGCGGTCGATCAACACCCTTATGAGGGTGATGCTGCAGACGATCTTCGAAGAAGGGCTGTTTCACGCCGACCCGCATCCCGGCAATGTGTTCGTTCTGCCCGACGGGCGGTTGAGCCTTCTTGATTTCGGGAATACGGGTGAGCTTGACGAGCCGATGCGCGAATCGCTGATTCTCCTGCTCGAAGCGGTCGTCAAAGACGATGCGCGGGCCGCCACAGAAGCGTATCTCGAAATGGCACTGGCGAGCGAAGACGTCAACCGTGCGGCGCTATTGGTGGACATGAAGGCAGCGTTCCATGACATCAACAGGGGCGACCTGGCAGATGTGTCAATCGGGGACGTGTTCGATTCGCTTCTGCGTGCCGGAAGCCGGAACGGGGTACACAATCCGGCAGAGTTTGTCCTCCTGACGCGCGCTTTCGTCATCTTGGAGTCGATGACACGCCAACTCGCTCCCCAGCATGATTACATGGAATCGTTTCGCGAAGAGATCGCACGCCTTACCGCGAAACACTTCTCATCGGCGCGGATCAAGGAGAAGACAACCACGCTTGCGCGCGAACTGGAGCGCTTGGTAAGTGACGCGCCCGGCGACACGCGTCGCGTCCTTCGACGTATCGCCGAAGGCAATCTGGGCCGAGTACAGGCTCCGGCGTTGGAGGCCTTGGGGGATCGCATCAGCCGCAATGTCGAGCGTCTGGCCGGTGCCATCGCTGCCGCGGCGCTCGTGATCGGCGGCTCGATGCTGTTGATTGCTCGGCTGGGCGGCTGGCATCATATTCTCGGCCAAATAATGGTCACCAGCGGGATTGTTGGCATGCTCATCAACCGTATCGGTGCGTTGGGTCGCGACCGGCTAGGGCGGAAAAGAACCCGGTAAGAAGCGCGATGAGGCGACCTTCTCGAGCATCATGCCGAAGCCGCAGCATCGTTCATGATTCGCAGGCGCCATTTGGGAAGCAGAGCGTGAGGAGAGTAATTACCCATGAAGGATGCGCGATTGCATGAGGCACTCGGCCCACTCGACGCATATTGGCGAGCCGCGAACTACCTTTCGGTAGGCCAGATTTATCTTCGCGACAACCCACTTCTTCGGGAGCCACTCCAGCACCAGCATCTCAAGCCTCGGTTGCTCGGCCATTGGGGAACGACCCCGGGCCTGAACTTCATTTGCGCACACTTGAACCGGGTCATTCGACGGCACGACCTGAACATGATCTGCCTGTTGGGGCCAGGCCACGGCGGGCCTGCGGCGATCGCCAACGCTTATCTCGAGGGGACCTATAGCGAAGTGTATCCAGACGTCTCCCTGGACGAACTTGGAATGAAGCGACTGTTCAAGCAGTTCTCTTTTCCGGGAGGCGTCCCCAGCCACGTCGCACCGGAGACTCCCGGTTCCATCCACGAAGGCGGCGAGCTCGGCTATGCGCTGTCGCACGCCTATGGTGCGGCGTTCGACAATCCCGACCTCACCGTCTCGTGCGTCATCGGTGACGGCGAGGCGGAAACTGCTGCGCTTGCGACGAGCTGGCACTCGAACAAGTTCTTGAACCCAGCACGCGATGGTGCCGTCCTGCCGATCCTGCACCTGAATGGCTACAAGATCGCAGGGCCAACGGTGCTCGCCCGCATCTCGCACCTCGAGCTTGAACAGTTGCTCCGGGGCTACGGGTTCGAACCCCATTTCGTCGAGGGATCCGAACCATTCGCAATGCACCAGCAGATGGCCACGACCCTGGACGGTGTTGTCGACACATTGAAGAATATCCGGGTGGACGCGCGTGTCCGCGGTGTGCTTACCCGCCCACGCTGGCCGATGATCGTCCTTCGCAGCCCGAAGGGTTGGACGGGCCCAAAAGTAGTCGACGGCCATCCGGTTGAGGGAACATTCCGGGCGCACCAAGTTCCCATCAGCGATATGGACCGTCCTGAGAACGTCCGCCTGCTCGAAGCGTGGATGAAGAGCTACCGGCCGGAAGAGCTGTTCGACGCCAAGGGGCAACCCACCGCCGAGCTCAACGAGTGCGCGCCGAAGGGCGCACGCCGCATGAGCGCAAACCCGCATGCGAATGGTGGCATGCTTTTACGCGATCTCAAGGTGCCGGACTTCCGTCGCTACGCAGTCGAAGTGCCAAGTCCTGGATCGACACTGGCGGAGGCCACGCGGGTACAGGGCGAGCTTATGCGCGATGTCATCAAGCACAATCCAACGAACTTCCGGATATTCAGCCCCGACGAGACGTCGTCTAATCGTTGGGCCGCCGTATTCGAGGTCACCGACCGCGCATCCATGGCCGAGATCCTCGAGAGCGACGAGCACGTGGCACAAGATGGCCGGATCATGGAAATGCTAAGCGAGAATCAGTGCCAGGGATGGCTCGAGGGATACCTGCTTACGGGGCGCCACGGGTTCTTCTCCTGCTACGAAGCCTTCATTCACATCATCGACTCGATGTTCAACCAACACGCGAAGTGGTTGAAGGTCACCCGCCACATTCCCTGGCGGCGTCCGATCGCCTCGCTCAACTACCTGCTGACGTCGCACGTCTGGCGACAGGATCACAACGGCTTCAGCCATCAGGATCCAGGATTCATCGACCACGTGGTGAACAAGAAGGCGGAGGTCATTCGAGTCTACCTGCCACCCGATGCCAATACGCTTCTCTCGGTGACCAATCACTGTCTGCGCAGCCTCAACTACGTGAACGTGATCGTCGCCGGCAAGCAGCCCGAGCTCCAGTGGCTGACGATGGAAGAGGCCATCAGGCACTGCGCCCTCGGCATTGGGATCTGGGAGTGGGCCAGCAGCGACAAGGGCTCCGAGCCCGATGTCGTGTTGGCGTGCTGCGGCGACGTCCCCACGCTCGAGACTCTCGCGGCCGTCGACCTTCTTAGCTCGCTTGCCCCCGATCTCAGAGTGCGCGTCGTCAATGTCGTGGATCTCATGCGGCTCCAGCCAGTGAGTGAACATCCGCATGGGCTCAGCGACGAGGAGTTCGACGAGCTGTTCACACCGGACAAGCCGATCATCTTTGCGTTTCACGGCTACCCCTGGCTGATTCATCGCTTGACCTATCGACGTACAAACCATGGGAACCTTCACGTCCGCGGATATAAGGAGGAGGGAACGACGACGACGCCATTCGATATGACGGTGCTCAACGATCTCGACCGCTTCCATCGCGTGATCGACGTCGCCGAACGCGTGCCGTGCCTCGCGACGCGCGCCGCGCAGATACGGCAAGCAATGCATGAGAGGCTCGCCGAGCATAGTGCGTACATCAGGACTCACGGCGATGACATGCCCGAGATAAAAAACTGGAGATGGTCGCGGTGAAACGGATCCTCGTTTTCAACAGCGGGTCAAGCACGCTCAAGTGGACGCTGCTGGATGCAAAGGACGAGTCCACGCTGGCGGAAGGCGTCGAGTCATGGGCCGTAGCGGGGGAGGCGCGACGCATCGAGCAGATCCAGGCGGTGTTGCGTGGCGTTCCGGAGTGTGACGCAGTGGGCCATCGCATCGTCGATGCCGGGACACGTTATCACGAGACGATTGCCGTAGATGCGCGTGTTCGAGCGGACCTCGAATCGTTGGTCGAGCGGGATCCCATTCATATGCGATCGGCGCTGGAAGGGATAGATGCCGTCCAGGCGCAACTTCCCGGCGTCCCGCAGTTTGTGGCGTTCGACACGGCATTTCACGCTACGCTCCCCGCGGCGGCTGCGGGTTATGCCCTACCTTTCGAATGGACTGAGAAATGGGATCTCAGGAGACTAGGTTTTCACGGCCTGAGCGTTGCCTACTCCTCACAGCGAGCGCGTGAGCTGACTGGAGGGGTGGTGCCGCGCCTGGTCGTATGCCACTTGGGGAGCGGGTGCTCCGTGTCGGCCGTGGCTGAAGGACGCTCCGTCGATACGACCATGGGATTCAGCCCGCTCGAGGGACTCGTGATGGGGACGCGTTCCGGCTCAGTCGATCCGGGACTACTCCTCCATCTCCAGCTCCAGCACGGGGTGACTCCCACCGAAATGTTTGAAACACTCACGACACGCTCCGGCTTGCTCGGTGTCTCGGGCGTGTCGGCGGATCTCCGGGAGGTGCTCACCGCTGCGGGGGCCGGCTCGTCCCGCGCAGCCCTCGCGTATGAACTCTTTGTCATGAGTGTGAGACGCGCCGTCGGGGCCATGACGAGCGTCCTCGCCGGATTGGACGTCCTGGTGTTCACGGGTGGCATCGGAGAAAACAGCAACCGCGTGCGTCGCGATGTTGCCTCCTCGCTTTCATTCGCCGGTGCACAGTTGGACGAAGAGAAGAACCGGTCTGCGGTTCCTGACGTAGACATCGCGCGGCGCGACTCTAAGGTGCGAATCCTCATCGTTCGTGCGCGGGAGGACCTGATCATTCTTCGAGAGATGCTCAGGTGCGCGGAGATTATCCGGGCGCGGGTCCCAGCTTCTTGGGCAGATGGCTGATGGTCGACGAGGGTCTCTCGTGGGGAGTTGCTCACCGGCCGTCTCATCGGAACTGCCAAATCAGCGGATCGTTCTGCAAAGTTGTCATACCGATCGCTAGATCGCTGAGCTCTCCTCGAAGAAGGGTGCGAGGTAACGCCATGGGGAATCAGGAACTACGCTCAGCCCGAGCAGTCGACTCGGTGCACGGACCCGTGGCCCAAGTCTTGCGCAACCGCCCAGCGGCCGCCCTCACTTCCAATGCGTCTGGTGGATTCAGGGTGGCAAGTAGTGCCTGAGCCGGAGAGACTGATGAGACGCATGCGAATCCCGAACCTCGTGCTTGCCGCCACGCTCGCGCTGCTATTGCCGCTCGAGCAGGCGCACTGCGCTTGGATGGGATTGCAGAAGCATGCGGCACCGGTCTCCGCCACCTCGACTACTGGGCACGCGTGCTGCGGGTCGGCAACGGCGTGTGTGCCCCTGCACCATTCGCAGCCGAAGCACATTCCCCAGGCCTGCAGGTGCGCTCAAATACCCTTGGCCAAGCTGCCGACGGCTTTTGTGTACGGTGGTGAAGCCCCCTCGGTGTCATCGCTCGTAGTGCTCACAGCCCCCTCGGTCATCGCGCCGGTCTCGTTTGTCACGGAGATCGTTCCGGCACTTGATGTAGGGAATTCCCTACTCCCGGATGACCCCGACGCCCACGGTCTGCGCGCCCCGCCCGCTTCCGCTTAGCTCCTCAGCTCCGCTGGCAGCGAGGTTCACGCATTTGGCGCGTACTCGCTCGCGGAGCCCCTTCGCCGACGGCACCGTGTCGCCGGGCTGCCAAGCGGATGCATTGATAGCGCTCAAGCGTGTGCGCGGGAACGAGGGATTCTCCCATGAGATCAGTGGTATCACGTGGCGTCGTCGCTTTGGCCGCGCTGCTTGCCGTGGTTCCCCACGGGGCAATAGCACTGGATCTCCAGGCCGCGCTACGTGAGGTCGCAACGACGAATCCCACGCTCGCAAGTCGGCGCGCGATGGTCGAGGCGGCTCGCCGTCGTGTCGCGCCCGCAGGTGCGTGGCAGTCCCCGATGGTCGAGATCGGGGCGCTGAACGTGCCGACCAACGGGCGGTTCGACATGGAACCCATGACTATGAAGATGGTCGGGATCGAGCAGCGCGTGCCCGTCTTTGGAGCCAATCGACTCAGCCGGCGTTCGGCGGGCGCCGCGGCGCAGGCCGAGGGTGCCGGTCTCGAGATGGCGAACTATGAGCTGTTCTCGATGGCGTGGGAGGCCTACGCCGACGCGTACTACGCTGGCCAACTCGCCGAATCGAGCCTCGCCCACCGCGGCGAGATGGAACGGTTGGTCCGCTCCGCCCGGGCGCGCTATGACTCGGGGAACGGCCGACTGGAGGATGTGCTGCGGGCAGAAGCGGAGCAAGCCCGCATACTCTCGGATCTCGCAGCCTTCGAATCGGAGGCGCAGGGCGCACGGGCGCGACTCGCGGCGCTGATGGGCCGCGAATCCGCCGCTCTGGCGGACTCGCTCGAAACTCCTCCGGTGTCGTCTCCGCCAGAGGACCCGGCCGCGATCATCGCATGGGTCAATGAAAGCCACCCACGGCTGCGTGCGCTGCGTGCGCAGGTGGACCGCTACCAGCTGGCCGCACGTGCAGCGCGCCGGATGATCTGGCCAGATCTAAACATGAGCGTGTCGTACGGGATTCGTCAGCCCATCATGGGGGTCGCCCAGGACAACATGTGGTCGGCGACAGTCGGGTTCATGCTGCCGGTGTTCGCCAACCAACGCGAGCTCTCGGAAGCGTCCGAGATGGACGCGATGGCCCGGGCGTCCGAGAGCGATTTGCGCGCGGCCACGCTGGACCTGGATCAGCAGGCTCGCAGCCTGCATGCCAGTGCGCGGGCGGACTCGCGAACCGTCTCGCTGCTAGCCGACACGGTCGTCACCACCCAGCGCCGCGCGGTCGCGGCATCGTGGAGCGCATACAAAGCGGGGGCCACCGATCTGTGGCGCGTGTTCGAGGCCACCCACGCACTTTACGGCGAGGAGGTCGCGCTAATGCGCGCCCGCCAGGATCTCGCCCGCAATGAGGCCAGACTGCTCGCCATCACGGCTCGCGGAGACCTGTTCGGCCTGACCCTGCCCGAGATCAAGAGGAGCGAACGATGAACACAAGTGATGTACCCACGCCGCGCGGCGGCGAATCTCCGGGACAGGTGAGCGCAGTTCCGCCCTCGTCGGTCCATCAGCCCCCGCCGGGTGCGCACCTGATGAACATCGTGCGCTGGGTGTTGTTCGCATTTCTGCTGGTGCTGGCGGTAGTCAGCATCGGCAGCTATGTGATGTCCAAGCGGCCCGCACCAGCCGCGGCCGGCGGCCCGCGCCGGATCCTCCTCTACCGGAACCCGATGAACCCGTCGGCCACGTCACCCGTCCCGATGAAGGACAACATGGGAATGGACTACATTCCCGTCTATTCGGACGAGGGGCGCGGGGTGACGGGTAAACGGGGAGACGTCCCAGGGCTCACCGCGGTGGACATTACACCCGAACGCCTTCAGCTCATCGGGGTGCGCACCGCACGGGTCGAGCGCTCGGCAATGGGCGGTCAGCTCGATCTGGTCGGATTCGTCACGCCGAACGAATCACGACTCCGGCGCGTGCAGATCCGCGTCTCCGGATGGATCCGCAAACTCTACGTGAACGAGACCGGCATCCGCGTGAGTGCTGGCCAGCCGCTGATGTCGATCTACAGCCCGGAACTCTTCCAGAGCGAACAGGAATACCTGATCAACGGGGGAGGAGGGGCGCACGGGCCGGACACGGCGCACAGCATGCCGGACCCGACGTCCGCGGAGCGGCTCCGGTTGCTCGGTGTCCCGGACGACGAGATCCACCGGCTCGAGCGTGAGGGCAAGGCGTCTACTCAGTTGGTGCTGCGCTCGCCGGTCACTGGCACTGTGCTCGAGCGCGGGGTCGTCGAGGGCCAGTATGTGGGCGCGGATACGCCGCTGTTCACGGTCGCGGACCTCTCGCACCTCTGGGTGATGGCGGATCTCTACGAGATGGACATGACGCGTGTCCATCTCGGGGATCGGGCGCGATTCACGACCGATGCCACGCTCGGGCGGGTGTTCGAGGGCCGGGTGGAGTTCATCTACCCGACAGTCTCCAACGAGACGCGAACGTTGAAAGTCCGGCTGGCTCTCGCGAACACCGATGGGGCGCTCCGCCCGGGCATGTACGGGCGGGTCAGCGTGTCAGCGCGAGGTGTCCACGCTCTCTCGGTGCCGGCGGAGGCCGTGGTCAACGCCGGCCAGCACTCCTACGTGTTCATCGCACACGGTGGGGGACATTTCGAGCCGCGCCTCGTATGGACAGGCATGCCCGAGGGCGATCGCGTCCAGATCCTGAAGGGTGTGGCTGAGGGCGACACGGTCGTATCGAGCGCGTCGTTCTTGATCGATTCCGAGAGCCGACTGAAGGCGGCGATAGCCGGCTTGGGCGCGCAGGGCGGCACCGCCCGCATGCCGGGAATGGACCATTCGGCGGGAGGCGCAAAATGATCGGCCGTATCATCGAGTACTGCGCGACCCATCGGGCGCTGGTGTTCATCTTCACCGCCTTCGCAATCGTCGGGTCCATCATCGCCGTCAAGAGCGTTCCATTGGACGCCATCCCGGATCTCTCGGATCCCCAGGTAATCGTGTTCACCGAGTGGATGGGAAGGAGCCCGGATCTGGTCGAGGATCAGGTCACCTATCCGATCGTGTCGTCCCTGCTGGGCGCCCCTCAGGTCGAAGCCGTCCGCGGGCAGTCGATGTTCGGGATGAGCTTCGTCTACGTGATCTTCAAAGAGGGAACGAATCTCTACTGGGCTCGCAGTCGCGTGCTTGAGTATATGAGCAGCATTCGATCGCGGCTGCCGCAGGGCGTCAACCCCGTGCTGGGGCCCGACGCAACGTCCGTGGGCTGGGTATTCCAATACGCGCTCGTGGACAAGTCTGGCCGCCACGACCTGTCCGAACTCCGGACGTTCCAGGACTTCAACCTGCGCTACGCACTGGCAAGCGTACCCGGGGTCGCCGAGGTGGCCTCGGTAGGGGGCTACCAGAAGCAGTACCAGGTTGAGGTCAATCCTGAAAAGTTGCATGCGTACGGCCTCTCGCTTGCCGATGTCACGGGCGCGATCCGCCGCAGCAACTCCGATGTTGGCGGCCGCGTCATGGAGATGTCGGGGCGCGAGTATTTCGTGCGCGGTCGCGGTTACGTGAAGGATCTCGACGACCTGCGCAAGGTCGCGCTGGGCGCCGACAAGCGCACCGGCACGCCCATCCGGGTGGGCGACGTGGGCACGGTCACGTTCGGTCCCGATATTCGCCGCGGTGTCACCGAGCTGGACGGTGAGGGTGAGGCGGTCGGCGGCACGATCGTGATGCGCTACGGCGAGAACGCGCTCCAGGTGATCGGGCGCGTAAAGGCGAAACTCGCGGAGCTCAAACCGTCGTTTCCGACGGGTGTCGAAATCAAGGTGGTGTACGACCGCTCAGGGCTCATCGACCGGGCCGTCGAGACGCTCCGTCACACGCTGCTCGAAGAAGGCATTGTCGTGAGCGTGATCATATTCATCTTTCTGCTGCATTTCCGCAGCACGCTGGTGCCGGTGCTTTCGCTTCCGGTGGCGGTCGGGCTGGCGTTCGTGCCGATGTACTTCTTGGGCATCAACTCGAACATCATGAGCCTGGGCGGCATCGCGATCGCGATCGGCGCCATGGTGGATGCCGCAATCGTACTGGTCGAGAACGCACACAAGCACCTGGAGACCGCGCCACCCGGCGCCGACCGGCAGCGAGTGATCATCGAGGCGGCGAAGGAAGTGGGCCCGCCCATCTTCTTCTCGCTGCTCATCATCACCGTGGCGTTCCTGCCGATCTTCGGCCTCAACGGCCAGGCGGGCCGGCTGTTCAAGCCGCTCGCGTTCACCAAGACGTTCTCCATGGGCTTCGCCGCCTTGGTCTCCATCACGCTCTCCCCAGCGCTCATGGCACTCTTCATCCGGGGCAAGCTCAGGCACGAGAAGGACCATCCCGTCTCGCGCGCCATGATCTCGGTGTATCGGCCGTTCGCGTGGGTGGCGCTCAAGAACCCAAAGACGACAATCGCGATCGGGCTTGCCGCGGTGCTTGCAACCGTGCCGATGGCGATGCGGCTGGGCAATGAGTTCATGCCTCCGTTGAACGAGGGGGACATGCTGTACATGCCGACGACGTTTCCCAACATCTCGATCGAGGAGGCGAAGCGCTATGTGCAGGTTCAGGACCGCCTGATTCGGACCGTGCCGGAGGTGGAGACGGTGTTCGGCAAGGCGGGTCGCTCCGAGACCCCGACCGATCCTGCGCCACTGTCGATGGTCGAGACCATGGTGAAGTTACGGCCGCGCGAGCAGTGGCGGATGCTCGAACAAAAGCGCTGGTACTCGGGCTGGGCACCCGCGTGGCTCAAACCCGTGTACCGGCCATTCTGGCCAGACCACCGCCGCATCACGTGGCAGGAGCTGACCGAGGAGCTCAACCGTACGGTGCAGATCCCCGGCTGGACCAATGCTTGGACCATGCCGATCAAGACGCGCATCGACATGCTCTCGACGGGCATCCGCACGCCGATCGGGGTCAAGATCTTCGGCGCCAGCCTCGACACTATCGAGCGGATCGGGATGGACCTCGAGCGCACGATCTCGAAGGTGCCGAACACGCGCAGCGTGTATTCAGACCGCAGCACCGGCGGGTTCTATGTCGACATCATCCCCAATCGCGAGGCACTCGCGCGTTACGGCCTGACGCTGGGCGAGGTGCAGGATGTCATCGAAGCTGCGGTGGGAGGTCAGCCCATCGACGTAACGGTCGAAGGGCGAAATCGGTTCAGCATCAATGTCCGCTATCCGCGCGAGCTACGGCAAGACGTCGAGCAGCTGAAGCATGTGCTTGTACCGCTGCACGGCGCGGCTGGCACGGCGCCGGCCCCCGGTATGGGCGGAGGGATGAGCACTGTTCCGGAAGCGGGCCAAGTGCTGCTCGCTTCGGCGGGCATCTCCGACGCCGGCGACGACTATCTCGCCCAGTCGATGGAGAGTTCGGGGGGAAAGCGAAGCCCTGGCACCCGTCCCGGCATGGGAGGAGCGACCTCCGGCGGTGGGATGGGTGGTTCCGGCGGGATGAGCGGTGGCGGGCAGGGAAACGTCTTGCCGCCCGGCCCCTCGGGTCCTTCTGGGGTCGGTTTGTGGCCGGAGCCGAGCGGGCCCCACGTGCCGCTCGGGCAGGTCGCCGAGGTCCGCGTCGTCACAGGGCCGCCCATGATTCGCGACGAGGCCGGCATGCTCACCGGCTACGTCTATGTGGACATGGATGTTGCGAAGAAGGACATCGGCTCGTACGTGGACGAGGCGAAGAAGTCCGTGGAGAAGGAAATCAGGCTGCCGTCGGGGTACTTCCTCAAGTGGACCGGACAATACGAGTTGCTGCAGCAAATGCAGGCCCGGATGCGATTCCTCGTGCCGCTGACGCTCGTCATCGTGCTGCTGCTGCTGTACATGAACTTCGGGAACCTGCCCGAGGCGCTCATCGTGCTCGCCTCGGTGCCGTTCGCGCTGGTGGGGAGCATCTGGCTCATGGCGATCCTGCATTACAATCTATCCACAGCCGTATGGGTGGGCATCATCGCCCTGGTCGGACTCGCGACGCAGACCGGCGTCGTGATGGTGGTGTACTGCGACAGCTCCTATCACAAGTACAAGGCCGAGGGTCGCATCCGAAGTCTCGACGACATCGTCGAGGCTACGCTCGAGGGCTCCGTCCAGCGCGTGCGGCCCAAACTGATGACCGTGGCAACGATGATGATCGGCCTCGTGCCGCTATTGTGGTCGCAGGGCGCCGGTGCAGACGTCATGAAGCGAGTCGCCGCGCCGATGGTGGGAGGACTATTCACCTCGGCCTTCCTGACGCTCGAGATCATCCCGGTCGTCTATACCTACTGGCGCTACGCGCAACTGCGCAAGGAACAGCGCCAACTGAAGGTGGTGGCATGAAAGCGACCGTCTTGTTCTTGGCTGCTGTCACGACGGCAATGGGGTTGATTGCGGCGAGTGCGATCTCCGCGGCCGAAATGGTCGCCCCGGATTCGACCGCGATGGCCCAGATGGAATGGGCGTACGACACGTGGACCGTGCCGTGGGTTCAGGTGAAGGGCGCTGCCCCGGCGCTCGCCCCGGCATCACACGCGACGCTCATGGTGCTCGCGTGCCAGACGGCGAATCTGGAGCGCGACCGGGTGGCCCGGCATCTGAGCCGCGAGGAATGCGAGCACCGGATGGGAGCGATTCGCGCTGGTCAGGACTCGGCGCTCATCTTCCGCCTTGATCTGCGCGCCTTTTCCTTCCCGCGCTCAAGTGGCTTGGTCCGGCTGGATCGGCTCACCACGGTGACCTTGGAGGACGACCGTGGGCGGCAATGGAAACCGATCGAAGTCCGGCGAGGGCCGGCAGTCCAGGTCGCCACCGGGCTCAAGCTCGAGCGGATTTACTATCACCCACCTTGGCTGCGCGGATCACAGCACCTCTACCCCGACCAGTACGACCCGGGATCGGGGCGAGATCTGACTGTGGCCGAGCACTTCGTCTTTTTCACCCGGCGTGATCCTCGATCTGGAGATACCGTTGCGAGCAGCCGGACGCGCTGGCTGCGCATCCGACTGAGTTCGCCCGGCTATGAGTGGGTTGCGATGTGGACATTTCGCCAGTCAGAGGGCAGCTCGCTATGAGGTTCCTGAGACTGAGCGGCGCGAACACCTGATGGCGAGTTGATCATGCGATCCTCAATGCGGAGCCATGCGGGACTCCGGATTCTTGAAGCAAGGGGGGTAAAGAGAACCATGGACGATCTTAGTGGGATCCGGCAGCAGCTAGCCACGCTTCTCGATAACGCAGCAAAGCGGCAGGCGGATGAGCAGTCCACCCGGGCGAAGGATATGCAGGAGTTCGAGACGCGACGCAGCCGATTCGAGCAGCTGGCCGGCACCTGGGCGTCCGATCTCGTTGTGCCACGTCTTCAGGCGCTTGCCGAGTCGTTGCCGCAAGCCGGAGAAGTTGAGCGGTTCCACGGCGGGTGTTGCGCGCGCCTGACGTTCGCCTGGTCAAAAGAGCTTCCGGTTTCCGCGTCCTTGACCGTGTCCATTGTCCCCGGCGGCCCAAACGAGCGTGCTTGCGTCCAGATTGAGCCCCGCCTGATTCCAATGCTCGTAGGACACCCACCCGTGGCAAGCAGGGAATTCGATCTGGAGCCCCTCGATACGCAATCCCTGACGGAGTTTCTGGACCAAGAGATCCTCACGTTTGCGGAACATTATCTACGAATTCGGGAGCCGGCATCGCCGTATCAGCAGCAGGTGCTGGTCAAGGACCCCGTATGCGGGATGACGATTCGTCAATCGGATGCCGTCGAGACGCACACCCACGGCGGAAAGCAATACTACTTCTGCGCGCCCTTGTGCGCCGAGCGGTTCCGGCAGGACCCCGAGAGCTATTTGCGATGGTCGTCGCTTGCTTAACCCCATCCCTACTGAAGCCGTCGTCGTCGATCCCCCAGTCGCCTGAAGTAGGGCTGGCATCAATAACGGTTTGCACCCATGACCGCAGCACCCACATGAAAGCCATCATTCACTGGCAGCACATGCTTGTATTCGCAAGCCTCCACCAGCGTTTCGCGCTGCCGCTCAACGAGCCGGTGCGCGTCCCGATTCTGGCGAGTGAAGGCGGGACCGTGAGTTACGAGTGCGGCATGAAGATGTTCGGCGGCCGAGTTATCATCCGGTAGCGGCGCCGCTCATCCCCCCCGAGCGCGGCATGGACCCTATTCGCGGTGGAAGCCAATGAAGAAAGAAAAGCAGTCGGAGCGAACCATGTACGACGTCGTAATTATCGGCGCCGGACCCGCGGGCTTGAGCGCAGGCCTCATCCTGGGGCGGTGCCGCAGGCGCGTCCTGATCTGCGACAGCGGCCATCCGCGAAACACCGTGTCCGGTGGGGTGAACGGCTTCCTGTCGCGGGACGGCATCAGGCCCGCCGAGTTCCGCCGGATCGGGCGGGAACAACTCGGCGCCTATGCCAGCGTCGAGATTCGCGACATCGGGGTGTCGGATGTCGAGCACGCGGAGGGTAGGTTCGTTGCGGCGCTGGCCGACGGGACGCGCGCCACGTCCCGAAAACTGCTGATCGCCACCGGGGTCGTTGATGAGCTTCCCGAAATTCAGGGGCTTCGTGAGCTTTACGGAACGAGCGTATTTCATTGCCCCTACTGCGATGGCTGGGAGCTGCGCGACCAGCCGCTGGCCATCTATGGGCGCGGCGAGCAAGGCCTCGGCTTGGCTCTTGAGCTCACGGCATGGAGCGGGGACCTAATCCTCTGCACCGACGGTCCGGCGGAACTCCCGCCGGCCGATCTCGAACGTCTTTCCCGCAATGGCATCGGTGTTCGCGAGGATCGGATTGCGGCGCTTGAGGGTACCGAAGGTGTGCTGGCCCAAATTCGTTTCGTAACCGGGGACACGCTCGCGCGACGAGGTTTATTCTTCAGCACCGGTCACCATCAGAGTGCCGCCTTCGCGCGGAAACTCGGTTGCGCGTTCACCGAAAAAGGTGCCGTGGACACCGGTCTCTATGAAGCCACGAATATTCCGGGCGTGTTCGTGGCCGGCGACGCTTCACGCTTCGTGCAGCTCACGATCGTCGCGGCGGCCGAAGGCGCCGAAGCGGCATTCGCCATCAATACGCAGCTACTCAATGAGGATCTTCAATGAGCGCGGCTCGGCCGCGATCCGGGCGAGGATGTCCTGGGCGGCGGGCCGCACCGGTCGGGCTCACTTGGGCAAGCCCGATTTGTCCGCCTCATCCTTGAAGTTTGCGCCACTCACGAATGTTAGAAACGACCGACCGCCGGCGTCGAACCCCGGCTCACTGGCGCGCTCAAATGCCGAGGTCCGGAGCAAACGCCCGTCGCCGTAGTGAGTTGGAAAAGCTCTCCGCAAAAGCATGCTCGTGGCACGTGGCTTGCGGCTTCCATGGCGCAATCCGGCCACCACGTCCGATGGGAGTTTTTCGCGGAGGTATTCCCGATGCACTGGTCTGCTGCTTCCCGCATTCGCGCCGGCATCCCCGCGGTGCTGGCGATGCTGCTCTTGGATTCCCCCACATTGGCTCAGACGCCGCCCGAACGCATCGCGACGCGCAGCGCGCCGGTGAGCGCGGCGGCCCCGTTCGACGCCCGGTTCCTGGAAGGCATGATCGACCATCACGCGATGGCCGTGCACATGAGCGAGCTTTTACGGACGCAGGCCACCCATCCCGAACTCCGGGCCCTCGGCGACACCATCGCCGCGGCCCAGACCGCCGAGATCCAGCAAATGCAGGATTGGCTCCAGCGGTGGTATGGGCGCACCCACGAGCCCTCGGCCATGATGCCGACCATGCAAGGGCTGGAGCAGTTGAAGGGACAGGCGTTTGAAAAA
>JANLOX010000376.1:0-9282 GCA_031366795.1 Candidatus Eiseniibacteriota bacterium
CAGCAGGCGGAGCCCATGCGCTCGCGACCCGTCAACCTGCTGGGACTCGTGGCGCTTGAGCGCGGCGACATCGAAACCGCGCTGCAGACCTTTGCGCGCGCGGGCTCGCTGGAGATGCCGAACCTCGAAGCGACGACGAACATGGCCGTGGCGCTCAACCGCTCAGGGGACTGGCGCGGCGCCGAGGAGTGGTCGCGCTCAGCGCTGAAGATCGCCTCAAATCATCCCGCGGCACTAATCAACCTGGGGCTCGCCCTCAAGGCGCAACGCCGTCTCGCCGAGGCGCGAGAAGCCTTTCGCCGCGCCGGCACCGATCCGCGCGCGCGCTTCAACCTGGGCTACACGCAGATGCTCGAGGGCAACATTGCCGATGGCCTGCCGCTGCTCGAGGCGCGCAAACCGCTGCTCGGCATCGGTCGCGGGCTCGAGAAACGCGAGTGGAACGGCATGGAAGCGCAGCGCAGGACGCTGCTCGTGGTTCATGAACAGGGCCTCGGCGACACGCTGATGATGTGCCGCTTCTGGCCGCAGTTGCAGCAGCGCTTCGAATACGTCGTGGCGCTGGTGCAACCGCCATTGGGGCGGCTGATGGAGGCCTCATTCCCCGGCGTGCAGGTCGTCACATCACTCGAAGGCGTGCGCTACGACCTATGGTGCGCAACGATGAGCCTGCCGTGGCTGCTCGGCGTCGACGCACTCGACAAAATCCCGCGCACGCCATGGATCAACGTGGCCGCAGCGGAAGGCTCGGCGGAAGCGTCGCAGGACGCGCCGCCGCGCGACGAACGCCTGCGCATCGGTATCAACTGGGCCGGCAACCCGAAATTCGCCTTCGACGCGGTGCGCTCGACGCACCTGGACCAGATCGCGCTGCTGCTGCAGGCGCCTGGCATCGAATGGGTGTCGCTGCATCGCGGCCATCTCGAGCACGAAGCCGAAGCGATGGGGCTGCCCCAGCCGCTCCAGCAGTGCGAGGACTTCCTCGATACGGCGCGGGTGATTCGCGGCCTCGATCTGGTCATCTCGACCGAGACCGCGATCCCCAACCTGTCCGCGGCGATGGGCGTGCCGACGTGCGTGCTCGCCAGCCCCGACTGGGACTGGCGTTGGGCGCATTGGTACCCCAACATCACGGTGTGCGCGCAGGAACGGCCGGGTGAGTGGCTGTCCGCCTGCGTCGCAGCACTCGAAGCGATTCGAGAAGCGATGTCACGGCGCGAGGGCCAGGCCGCCTGAGTTCCGGCGGCCCCACAGTTCCGGCGGCCTTGGCTTACCCCTTCGCCTTCATCTCCTCCATCATCTTCAGCATTTCCTCACGATTCGGCCCGTAAATACCGGGGACGACGCCCCCCGCCTGCCGCGCCAACAGCATCAACTGGGCGCGGTGGTGGATGCCGTGGTGGATCACCGTCGACCACAGGATCGTGCGGATCGGCATCGGCTCGTCGCGGAAGAACGGGATCGTGCGATCGAGATCCTCCGGCTTCAGCTTCTGGATGCGCGCCACCGCGTCACGGTGGATGCGCTCGAAGCCCGGCGCCAGTTCAGCGATCGTCTTGGGGCGTTCGATGCCCGGCGGCTTGGTCTGCATGCCGAAGCCGTTCTGGTCGATGCCCCACGTCATGTAGGCATCGCCTTCGGCCAAGTGCCACGCCATCTCACCCAGCGAGCGACCCTTGGGATCCGGGCGGAAGTCGTACTGGCCTTCGGGAAGCGATTTCAGCACCTTGACCGTCTGCTGCGTTTCCCAATCCCAAGTTTCGAAGAAGTGCTGCAGTTCGTTTATGGACATTTCGGACCTCCTGAGGGGATCGCGCGGCGGGTTTCCATCAAGGAACCGACGCGCGCTATTGCGGCACGGGGATATCGCTAGTCTACCCGCGCGGGACCCGGCGTCACCACCTCCGCGATTCCTTCCCGACGATCGCGGGTCAACACCACCCGAACGCAGAGGAGTTCCGCCCGCCGTGACCCGCGGCAAGTCGTGTGTTAGCTTCCCTCCCGGCATATTTTCCGGCGAGCATCCCTGTTCGCCGCGACCGAACACCCGCAACCGCCGGTGTTTCCGGCACGAGGACCCGCGTGACCATCGACGTCCGGCCTTCGCGCATCGAGGTCGCCGACCAGATCCCCGAGGGTCTGCGCGACTCGATCCTGCTGGGCAAGCTCGACGACCTGATCAACTGGGGGCGTTCCAACTCCCTGTGGCCCATGTTCTTCGGCCTTTCCTGCTGCTTCGTCGAGACTGCCACCTCGCTGACCGGGCGGCATGACATCGCCCGCTTCGGCGCCGAGGTGATGCGCGGTTCCCCGCGCCAATCCGACCTCATGATCATCGCCGGCACTCCTTTTAAGAAGATGGTGCCCTCGATCATCCGCCTCTACGAGCAAATGACCGAGCCGCGCTGGGTCATCTCGATGGGCTCCTGCTCGAACTCGGGCGGCATGTTCGACGTCTATTCCGTGCTCCAAGGGGTGGACACGATCCTGCCGGTCGACGCCTACGTGCAGGGCTGCCCGCCGCGCCCGGAATCGCTGATCCAGGCGTTGATGCTGCTGCAGGAGAAGATTTCGAAGACCGAGCACCCGAGCCGCGATGTGTTGCGCCGGCCGGGCCGCCACTCGGGCACCGTTCATGCGCCGCGCATCGAGGGCGTCACCACGACGTCCGATCCGCGCGGCCCGGGCCTCGAAGGCACGCGCCCCCGCGGCACGATCGAGCGCCCGAACCACGACATGCCGGCCGCCTACTTCCCGCCGTGGACGCCGCCCTCAACGGCGCGCCCCGATGAAACGGGTCTCGACGGCGTCGAAGCCGGCCTCGTCGCCAAGGTGGGTGCCGTCACGCGTGATGAGACGCCGAGCAACATCCTCACGCTCAAGTTGCGCGGCGACCAGCTCGTCGCGGCGATGGATTACCTGCGCACCGAAGCGCCGGTGCGCTTCGACCGCTTCGAGTTCTGCGCCGGCATCGACAACCGGCCGCGCGACGGCGGCTTCCGCGTGCTCTACCACCTGTCGTCGATCACCACCGGCAAGCCGCAGATCCATCTGGCCGTCGATCTCGACGAAGCGGCGCCGCACGTGCCCTCGGTGACGAGCGTCTATCCCGTCGCAAATTGGTATGAACGCGAAGCTTACGACCTGATGGGAATCACTTTCGATGGCCACCCTGACCTGCGCCGCATCTTCATGCCGGACTGTTGGGAAGGCCACCCGCTGCGCAAGGACCATCCCTACCGCGGCTCCGAGATGCCCCAGATGACGGCCGAGGACTCACTGGTGTGGGAACGTTCGATCATCGACCACACGCGGCTCAAGGCCGAAGACGGCACGATGATCCTGCAGATCGGGCCGCACCATCCCGGCACGCACGGCGTCATCAAGATCTCCGTGCGGCTCGACGGCGAGACCGTCGACGACATGGACATCGACATCGGCTATCACCACCGCGGTCAGGAAAAGATCGCCGAGCGCCAGACCTACCACCGCTACCTGCCCTACACCGACCGCATCGATTACCTGAGCGGCGTATCGAACAACCTGCCCTACTGCCTGTCGGTCGAAACGCTCCTGGGCGTCGAAGTGCCGCAGCGCGCGCAGGTGATCCGCGTGATGATGGTCGAGTTGTTCCGCATCATCAGCCACCTGGTGTGGATCGGCACCTTCGCGCAGGATGCCGGTGCCATGACGCCAGTGTTCCTCACCTTCGAGATCCGCGAGCAGATGCTCGACTTCATCGCCAAGGTCACGGGCGCCCGGATGCACCCGAACTGGTTCCGCACAGGTGGCACGGCGCAGGACCTGCCCGACGGCTGGCGCGCGGACATGGACGACTGGCTCAAGCGCTTCCCCGCGCAGTTCGGCGAAGTCGACAAGCTGGTGAGCAAGAACCCGATCTTCGTGGCGCGTTGCCGCGGCACCGGCGCCATCACGGCCGAGGACGCGATCGCGCTGGGCTTCACGGGCGCCAACCTGCGCGCGGCCGGCGTGAAGTGGGACCTGCGCAGAAATAAGCCCTACATGGGCTACGAGAAGTACGATTTTGAGATCCCGACGGGCACCACCGGCGACAACCTCGACCGCTACAACGTGCACGTCGCCGAGATCCGCCAGAGCTACCGCATCATCGAGCAGTGCGTGCGCAACATGCCGGATGGGCCGTACGTGGCGCAGGAATTCCGCTACGGCATCCCCGAGCAGAAACGCATGCTCCACGACATCGAGAGCCTGATTCACCACTTCGTCAACGTGTCGCGCGGCTTCGTGCCGCCGGCGGGCGAAGCGTACGTGGCGACCGAAGCCCCCAAGGGCGAGTACGGCTTCTACATCATCAGCAACGGCAGCAACCGGCCCTACCGCGTGTATGTACGCACGCCGTCGTTCCCGCACATGCAATCGCTGCTGCACCTGTCGAAGGGCGAGCTGCTCTCCGACCTCGTGCTGACGATCGGCGGCATCGACTTCGTTCTGGGAGACGTGGACAAGTGATCGAACTCAAAGTCCTGGGACCTGACGACAAGGCGCTGAAGCGCGAGAAGATCGTCGATGTGCTGTGGGCGCTACAGCAGGAGCGCGGCTACATCGACGACGAAGCGGTGAAGCAGGCAGCCGCGGAATGCGCGCTGACGCCGCTCGAAGTCGATGAAGTCGCGACGTTCTACAACCTGCTGCTGCGCCGGCCCGCCGGACGCCGCCAGATCTTTATCTGCGACAGCATCTCGTGCGAGCTGCGCGGCGCCGAGAACCTGATCGCCGAGATCACCCAGCAACTGGGCGCCAAAATGGGTGAGGTCACGGCCGATGGCGAGTTCGGCGTGCTGCCGATCGTCTGCCTCGGCCACTGCGAAATGGCCCCATGCCTGCTCGCCAACGAAAGAGTACAGGGACCACTCGCCACCGACCCCGAGTCGGTGCGCAAGATGCTCCAGGGGATTCGCAATGACCGACGTAATCCTTAAGGCGCAGGGGCGCAATGGCGCGCCGGCCTCGATCGACGAATACAAGGCCGCGGGCGGCTATGCGGCTTTGACGAAGACGCTGACGGACTTGAAGTCCGACGAGCTGATCCAGCTCGTCAAGGACTCCGGGCTGCGCGGACGCGGCGGCGCCGGATTCCCGTCGGGCATGAAGTGGTCGTTCGTCGGCCGCGGGGATAAGTGGGACGGCGGGCCCAAGTACCTGCTGTGCAACGCCGACGAGATGGAGCCCGGGACCTTCAAGGACCGCGTGATCTTCGACAAGAACCCGCACATCCTGATCGAGGGCATGCTGCTCGCCGCCTTCGGCATGGAGATGACCGAAGGCTACGTGTTCATCCGCCGCGAGTACTTCCGCCAGGCGGACGACTTCGAGAAGGCGCTCGATGAAGCGCGCCGCGCGGGAATGCTCGGCAAAACCATAGGCGGCACGAAGTTCTCGTTCGACATCCACGTTCATCGCAGCGGTGGCCGCTACATCTGCGGCGAAGAGACCGCGCTGATCAATGCCTTCGAAGGCAAGCGCGCCACCCCGCGCGCCAAGCCGCCATTCCCCGCGACCAAGGGCCTGTGGGGCCGCCCGACCACGGTGCACAACGTCGAGACGTTGGCGTGCGTGCCGGGCATCATTGCCAATGGCGCGGAGTGGTTCAAGCAGCTCGCGGCCAACCCCGAGGGTGCCGGCACCAAGCTGTTCGGCGGCAGCGGCGCGCTCGAGCGGCCGGCGTGCTTCGAGCGCCCGATCGGCACCTCGTTGCGGCAGATGATCGATGAGATGGGTGGCGTGAAGGACGGCAAGAAGCTGCTGGCGGTGATTCCCGGCGGCGCCTCGACCGCGTTCCTGCCCGCCGACCAGATCGACGTGGCCATGGACTTCACGCCGGTCGAAAAGCTCGGCAGCCGTCTCGGCACCGGCACCTTCATCGTGTTCAGTGAGGACGATTGCCCGGTCAAGGGCACACTCAACCTGCAGCGCTTCTTCGCGCGCGAATCGTGCGGCTTCTGCACGCCGTGCCGCGACGGGCTGCCCATGGGTGTCGAGATCCTCCAGCGCATCGAGAGCGGACGCGGCACCCACTCCGACATCGACCGCCTCGATGAGCTGTACGGCTTCATCGGGCCGAATTCATTCTGTGCGCTTGCGGGCGGCGCCGCCGAACCCATCAAGGGCCTGATTCGTCACTTCCGCCCCCTGCTCGAGGAACACATCTCGGGCAAGTGCTGCCCGATGAAGAGCAGCCGGGAGGCCGTTCATGCTTAACGCCTCGCGCGACCGACACCCCGGCCTCGCGGGACAGGAGACCGTGCGTGCCTGAGATTACCTACGACGGAAAGAAAATCACGGTCCCGGCCGGCACCAACCTGGTCGATGCCGGAGCGGCGGCCAACGTGTCGGTGCCGATTTTCTGCTACCACAAGGATCTCGGCGCCATCGGCTCGTGCCGCGTGTGCGCCGTGACCGTGACGCAGGCCGGCAAGAGCAAGACGGTGATGGGCTGCATGACCGAAGCGCTCGAGGGCATGGAAGTCACGACCATGGATGAGCACTCGCGCGCGCTGCGCAAGCAGGTGCTCGAGTGGATCATGATCAACCATCCGCACGATTGCCCGATCTGTGACGAGGGCGGCGAGTGCCAGCTGCAGGATTTGACCATTGCGGCCGAGCACGGCATCCGCCACACCGAACTGAAGAAGCGGACCTTCCAGAACCAGTACCTCGGCGAATTCATCCAGCACGAGATGAACCGCTGTATCACCTGCTACCGCTGCCAGCGCTTCTACCAGGACTACGCCGGCGGCAACGACTTCGGCGTCACCGGTAGCCAGCAGCGCGTGTACTTCGGCCGCTTCGAGGACGGCGCCTTCGAAAGCCCGTATTCGGGCAACCTCGTCGAACTCTGCCCCACCGGCGTGTTCACCGACAAATTGTTCCGCTACAAGTCGCGCGTGTGGGACCTCGAAATGGCGCCGTCGGTGTGCCCGCATTGCCCGGTCGGCTGCAACATCATGCCGGGTGCCCGCCACCGCATGCTGCAACGCATTCGCATGCGCGAGAACCCGCAGGTCAATGGCTCATTCTTGTGCGATCGCGGCCAGTTTGGCCACGGCTACGTGATGGACCCGAACCGCCCGCGCACGTTGCGCCTGAACGGTGAGGTCTCCGATTGGGCCAGCGCGCTGGCGTTGACCGGCGGAGCTCTACTCGAAACCGCGCGCGAGAAGGGCGCGGCGAGCATCGCGCTGATCACTTCGTCGCGCGCCTCGCTCGAGACGCATTACGCGCTGCGGCAACTCGCGAGCGGTCCGCTCGCCGGCGCCAAGGTCAGCCACTTCGATGATCCCGAGCGCGAACTGCGCGCCATCGCCAGCCTCAAGCTCCTCGCCGATGTGGGCGCAGCCCCGCTCGAGCAATCGGATCTCGCGCATTGCGACGTGCTGCTGGTCGCCGGCACTTCTCTGGTAGATGAGGCGCCGCTCGCGGGCCTCGCCGCGCGGCAGTGCCAGCGCCAGGGCGGCAAGGTGTTCGTGCTCTCGGCGCTCGAGCGTTACCTCAATGATTGCGCCACGGTGATCCCGACGCATCCCGCGGCGTTGGCCGATGCGCTCAAGTCGCTGGCGGGCGGTACGGGTGATGGCGCGCTGGGCGAAGCGGCCGCAGCACTCAAGGCCGCGCAGCGCCCCGGCATTCTCGTCGGGCACGATCTCGTGGATGGCCCCTCGCTCGCAGCCGCGGGCGAACTGGCGAAGTCGCTGAAGACCGCGGACAAGGCGGTGCGGTTCGGCGCGCTGTTCAGCGGACCCAATGGATTTGGCGCAGCCGCAATGTCGACCGGCACCGGCCTCGGCGAGATCCTCGCCGGCCTCGAGTCCGGCGCCTTCCAGGCCGCCGTGGTCGTCGAGAGCGAATGGTCGTCGTGGAGCCCGCGTGCGCGGCAGGCGCTCGAACAGTTGCCGCTGCTCATCGTGCTCGACTACCTCGCCGGTCCGCTCGCCGACAAGGCCAAGGCGTTCTACCCGACGACCGCCACCTACGAATCGAACGGCACCTACGTCAACCGCGCCGGCCGCCTGCAGGGCTTCGCTGCGGTGCGCGTCCCGGGCCGCTCGGCCATCGAAGAAATCCAGGATCACTCCTTCCGCCGCACCTACCAGCGCGACGCCGCCGATGGCGAGGCGCAGATGGCGTGGTGGGTACTCGATGCATTGCGCGAGCAGACCGTCGGCGGCCCAAAAGTGCGCGATCTCGAAGGCCTGCGCGCAAACCTCGAACAGAGCCACGCGTTGTGGCGGCCACTGCATGATCTCAAGGCCGGGGATGAGGGCAGCTACGTCGACCACGCGGCACTCGCCCCGGCGAGCGCCACGGTGCCCGCCTTCACGCGCGAGGCCGCCCTGCAACTGTTCCGCACCGAACGCACGCTGGGCTCGGAAGTCCTGTCGCGGCGCTCCGAGGCGATGCGCAAGACAGCCAACGCGCCGGTCGCGCTGTTCTCGCCCGCCGATGCCGCGCGGCTCACACTGAATGGCCGCGTCTCGCTCGAGGTCGACGGTTCGTCCGTCGAGATCTTGGGCCAGGCACAGGCCGGTGTTCCCGATGGCGTCGTCCTGGTGCCGCGCGATGTCGAGTGGCCGATCATTCCCCGTCAGGGCGCGGCCGTTCGCGCCGTGGCGCTCCAGACCGAAGAGGTGGCCCGATGATTCGCGACCTGATCGACGGGTTCGCCGTGACGTGGCGCAAAATGTTCGAGAAGCCGGTGACGGTCCAATATCCCGAGACCAAGCCGGTGATCCCCGAGCGCTACCGTGGCAAGATCATCCTCACCAGCGACCCGAGCGGCGAAGAACGCTGCGTGGCCTGCCACCTGTGCAGCGCCGCCTGCCCGGTCGACTGCATCACGATCCAGGCGGCCGAGCGTGAAGACGGGCGGCGTTACCCGGAAGCCTTCCGCATCAACTTCAACCGCTGCATCTTCTGCGGCCTGTGCGCCGAAGCCTGCCCCACGCTGGCGCTGCAGATGTCGCAGGACTTCGAGATGGCCGAGACCGACGGACTCCGGCTGATCTACGAGAAGGACCGCCTGAGCGTTCCGCACGGCGGCAAGTACCCGGACTACTCGTTCTGGGAAGAAGCCGGCACCGCGGTGACGCACGCGCTGGGACACGGCAAGCAGGACTCGCCGCCTTCGGACCCGCGATCGAACATGCCCTGACGCAGGCGCGGCAACAGCGGCACAAGACTTCGGGCGCGGCCTCGTGGAGGCTGCGCCCGTTTGCTTCCACGCAAAGGCTGACGTTGCTCGAC
>JANLOX010000381.1:0-2845 GCA_031366795.1 Candidatus Eiseniibacteriota bacterium
GGGCGCACCATCGTCGCCCAATTGGCGGAGAAAAAATGCCGAATGAGAAAGGCCTTCTCTTCCGGGCGAAGGTCTGCCGCCGGACGCTGGGCATATTCCAGAAAGAGGTCGCGCACTGCCCCTGATCCGATTTCTTGCAGCTGTCGCAGGAGCGACGGTGTAAAGTTGAATGTGGCTTTGACCGAGGGAAACTTTTCCAGTCCATAGGCCATATCGTAATAGGCTTTGGTGGCATGCAGCCGCACCCAGGGCATGCTGGCAGACCCTGCGACGGGGTCCGTGTAATAGGGTTGATGCATATGCCAGAGAAAACAGATTCGGGCAGTCTTCATAGTCGAATGCTTTAGCAGGAGGCTGAAAAAGTCCGCCAGCTTCGTTCTCGGTTCATCGAAATCCTCGCCGTACCCCTGAGGGTACGCCTCCGGTTTCGACTCGCCTGCGGCCTTGCTGGACAGCCTTTTTGAGCCTCCTGCGGGATAGTTTTTCTGGTAGCCAAATCACCAATGCGGATTGTTGAAGTTTTCGCATGGCTATATAGTCTTTCCGCAACTTGTCGGATATAAGTATGGCATAGGGTAGGAAATTGAGCGAGAGGAAATTAATGCATGACGCAATTCGGCAAGGTGTGACCGTTCAGGTATTCTGGTACTGGTTGCCGGCGGTGCTGTATGCCGGGATGATTTATTACATGTCGTCCCAGTCGCATCCCGAAGAGCAACTGCCGGCGTTCGTGCTCAAAGACATCAGTGACAAAGTCTTGCATGCAGTAGAGTATGCCGGCCTGGCCGTACTGTGCTGCCGCGCTTTTCGATGGGCGGCAGGGCCTTCTGCGGCTCGGCAGGCGCTCGTGCTGGCGATTGTCACGGCTTCGATCTATGGCGTCACAGACGAAGTGCATCAATTCTTTGTTCCCTTCCGTGAATCAAGCTGGCTGGACTGGCTGGCCGATACAGCCGGCGCAACTGTTGGGGCACTGAGTTGGAAGTCTCTCAGGTGGGAATGATGAATCGCGGGATGGGCGTAATGAGCGAGACAGATGGGGTATTTTCTCGTTATTATTAAGCGTATTCTTCGGTACGAATAGTTGAGGGGAACATGGGCCTATCCAGAGTTGGTTTGAACGGAACGAGCAGGGAAGGTTGCGATCTTTGGGTGAAGTCTGCCCGCGAGGCCTGCCCCAGGATTTTTGACCGAAGCTTGTTTGATAAGGGAAAAATGAATGGACGAGTTCATCGGCGAGGACGATCTTAAGACATTCGGCGGATGGCTGAGGTATCAGGCTGTCGGAACATTGACGGAGGCGGAGTTAGCGACGTGGCGGGGTATTTTCGATAAAGCGCAGCGACAGTGTCCGGCAACCCCCAAAGTCGGACTGATGAAACTCCGATCGGTTCCCGATGAGCATCGGTACGCGGTGGCGGTTCGAGATGGTGCTGACCGCTGGCTCGTGCTGTGGGTTCGGCGTTCGTCGAAGGGCGAGTTTTTTGTCATAAGGCCAATGGGTGATCGAGAATGGAACTCGCACACGAGCTATCACCTCGATGGCACTCGACATATGAAGAGTCATGGTCGCAAGTCCCTCACACCGCAAAAACTCCAGCCCTTGACCGGTCCGTTTCGTGGAACAGTTGATCTCGGAATCGAGGCTGGCTATTCGCCGAAGGGAGTTGGAGCCATCTGTGATCCTGCAGCCTTCTCCGGCGTTGTCGAAGTTCCATCCGGGGTCCTGGGACCGAGGCATGGCGCTGTTGGAGTGGTTCTCGTGGAGCCGGGTCATGCGCTGCCAGATTACACGTGGGGGTATGAGGTTGTCACTCAAACAGTCTTTCGCGACGTCTCGCCACAAGTCGTGATTACAGTCCTGCGTCACAAAGATTCACATGCATGAGGAGATCGTAGGATCGCCACCATCTACGCGAGGAAATCGACAAAACAAACCGACGTGAGCAATGACCTGAGGTCTGTCGTGTGGCAAGTCGCGCACGCCAAGGCGTTGGCAGTGGCAGAACTGGTGGAGTGGAAAACCCAAGATAGATGACAACGACAGGCAAGACATTCAAGTGGATGCTTTGGTCTCCGGGCGGACACTTCTCCGCCGCCTTTGATAATTTCATCACCAACGGGTTTCGTGTCCAATTGAGGGGTAATGTGCTTGAGTTGTCTTTCGAAGCCTCCGGTACCTGCTCTCAGGACTCGGCGGAAGCCTTGGCTGAGAAGTATGTCGAGGCATTGGGGAAATGTCTGGGAATGCCGCCTCATCTGATGACAGAGGCGGAATGGTTGAAGCGGACGACACCACCGTTTGGGAGAATGATGACGATCTCCACCAATCGGGAAGACCGGAACCATGTCGCGAGAGCAGTCAGAGAAGCACGTACTGCTCTGCTCGCTCCCGAAGATGAGACGCTTCGGAGATGCTATGACCACCTTCAGGAAGCACGTGAATATATGCTCCTCCATAATGATGAAGGGGCGCACTTCGCCGCGTACAAAGCTATGGAGGTGCTGGAAATGGCATTCGGTGGTGAGGTGAAGGCAATCGCTGCCCTTGGAGAAACATTTAAGGTGGCGAAGACAGCTGCAAACAGCAAGCGGCACATCCCCGAAAAAGTTCAGCGGCAGCCGAAAGCTTCCATGCCAGCAGTTGAATTAGTAGCAGGCGTGATCCGAAAATACGAGCGGTACTTACTTGACCGATTGTGAGCGATGGCCGCGCCAAGACTTCAACGCGAGCAAGTGGGGCGAAATTCTGGGATCAATGTTTGATCTTGCACGTCACGCCCTAGCCAGACTGTCCTTCACTGCGCGCATCGAACGACCGTCATCCATCTAATGAATCCTTCCA
>JANLOX010000049.1:0-8327 GCA_031366795.1 Candidatus Eiseniibacteriota bacterium
CCGTCTGGCGCGGCGTCTCAAGACGGCCGGCTACTCCGCGGCCCCGATTCACGGTGACCGCAGCCAGGGCCAGCGCGAGCGGGCGTTGCGCGACTTCAAGTCGGGCCGTGTCAGCGTGCTGGTGGCGACCGATATCGCCTCGCGCGGCATCGACGTCGATGACGTGACGCACGTGGTCAACTTCGACGTCCCGCGCGCCGCGGAGGACTACGTCCACCGCATCGGCCGCACGGGCCGCATGGATGCATCGGGCGAAGCGATCACGCTGGTCGCTCCCGAAGAAGCAAAGGACTTCGCGGCGATCGAGAACGTGTTGGGCAAGCGCGTCGCGCGCAAGACTATTCCCGGGTTCGACACACGCCAGCGTTCCGAGACGCCGCACCGCGAACCGGGTTCGGTCGCCGGACGGCGTGGGCCGGAAGCCTCGCGCGGTCATGGCCGTGGCGGGGAGTCCCGTGGCGGTGGCTACGATCGTGGCGGTTCGCGCGATCACGGCCGCTCAGCGGAGCCGCGTTCGGCGGACCGTGGAGCCGACCGGGGAGCCCAGGACGGCTCGGGCAGCGGACCACGCTCTGGGGGCGCGCCCGCGGGCGACGGCTTCCAGGGACGCAGGCCGCGCTCGGGCAGCAGCGACCGCCGCAGCCGCCGCCGGATGTAGCAAGGCGGTACTTCAGTGCCGGATTGCACCTGCCGATAAGTGCGGGAGAGGCCAGGGATCGGCCCGTCCTCTCCCGCATCTGAATCAAGGTGCGAAGGCCTGAATGCAGGTGGCGCGCACGATCCCGGCAGCACAAAGGTTGATCGTTGACCCTGTTTCAGGGCCCATGCTACCGTCACCGCGCAATTGGCTCCGACCGGATCCGGGCGCATCACACGAGGCATAGGACGGCTACGAACACGCTCACTCGATACTCGGTTCGTTCTCCCGATTGCTACGTCCAGGCTCTTGGCCAGGTCCCGTTGTGCGGGGCCTTGCGGCCGGGAGCTTTCGTGTTGTCGGCCCCAGACGAGGTGTGACGTGATCGTTCGCAAGTTCCCTATCGAGCATCTAGACCCGATCATGCTGTTGGGCCAGAACGACTCCAACCTGCGCCACATCGAACGTTCCCTGCCGGTGCGCATAACGTTGCGTGAGGGCGCGATCGCGGTGTCGGGCGATGAGGAAGCCGTGTCGTCTGCCTCGACCGCCATCAAGGAGCTCGTCCAGCTCGCGGAGAGCGGCAAGATCGTCGAGGAAGCCGACGTGACCACGGCACTCGGGCTCAACCGCCGCAATGGCCAGCCGAGCATCAAGCTGGCGGACGCCTACGAGGCGGCGCCGGGCTACATGTTCGACCGCAAGACGGTCCGTCCGCGCACGCCGACGCAAGCGGCTTACCTCAAGGCGCTCGAGGAACACGACATCGTGTTCGGCATCGGCCCCGCGGGTACGGGCAAGACCTACCTGGCCGTGGCCGCCGCCGTCCATGCGCTGCGCCAGAAGAAAGTGGATCGCATCATCCTCGTGCGCCCCGCCGTCGAAGCCGGCGAAAACCTCGGCTTCTTGCCCGGCGACATGCAGGAGAAGGTCGATCCGTACTTGCGCCCGATGTACGACGCGCTCGCCGACCTGATGACCTACGAGAAGATGCGCCGCTTCCTCGAGCTGGGCGTGATCGAAATCGCCCCGCTGGCATTCATGCGCGGCCGCACGCTGAGCAGCTCGTACGTGCTTCTCGATGAGGCGCAGAACACCTCGGTGCGCCAAATGAAGATGTTCCTGACTCGCATGGGTGCGAATTCGCGCGCGGTGATCACCGGTGACGTCACGCAGATCGACTTGAAGGACCCGGCCTCCTCAGGCCTCGTCGCCATCCAGTCGATCCTGGGCACCGTTCCAGGCATCAAGTTCGTCTACTTCCATCCCGAGGACGTGGTGCGCCACCGGTTGGTGCGCGACATCATCCTGGCGTTCGACGACTACCACGCCGGCTTGAACGGCAAGGTCGATGATGGCGTCGGCGACACCCTGGAGCCCGGCGTTTCGCGGCCTGCGCGCATGGACGGACGGGTGTAGACTGCGGCAGTCATGAGCGTCCAGGAAGGATCCGTCCCGCTGGCATTGCCAGATCGCGCGCGCCCCGTTCGTTGGGGCTACTACGCGATCCGGGTCCTGCTGGTGGCCGTGCTGCTTGCGGCCGCGGCATTCCTGCCGCGTGAGCGCGGACCCGGCGACCGCTATCGCTATCACGAGGGCGACATCGCCCGTGAGCGCATTGTCGCCCCCTATGCGTTCCCCGTCGACAAGGACGAGGTGACGCTGCGCCGCCAGCAGGAAGAGGCGGCGTCCTCGGTGCCACCCGTGTTCGTGGTCGATGGCCGCGTCTCAAGCGAAATGTTCACGCGCTTCAGCGCCTTCCAGGACAAAGCACTGGCGATCGTGTTGGACCCCGGCATCAGCCCCGATGACCGCCGCACCAAGGTGCGCGCCCTCGGTGTGCCGCTGACCGCCGAGGCCGCCGTCGCATTGTCATCACCTGGACGGGCGCGCCGCGCGCTGGATGGGCTCAATTCGTGGTTGCACCATGTTTACGAAGTGGGAGCCGTGTCATTCGAGAAGCGCGACGGCCTCGTCCTCGGCTACCACCGCGTCACGGTGCGAGAGGGCGATGGGGAAGTGGGCAAGTTCACGCGCGAGATGTACGACCGCCGCGAAGCACTCGCCTACGTCGGTGCGCAGGCCCAGGACCTGTTCACGGGCGACCCGCGCGGGCTCCACATGGTCGACGAGATTGCGCAGACGTTCATCGAGCCGAATGTCGTCTACGACCGCGCCGAGACCGAATGGCGCCGCGTGCAGGCGCAGGGTGTGGTGGCGCCCAAGATCGGCTACGTCCAGAAGGACGAACTGATCGTCGATGCCAACCAGCGCATTACCCGCGAGAGCCTGCTCAAGCTGCGCTCGCTCGCCAACCTCGAAGCCTCGCGCCGCGTGCGCTCGGACTTCCTCTACCCGCCGGTGGCGCGCATGCTGCTCATGCTGCTGTTCATCGCGGTGTTCTCGGTCTACCTGCGTATCGAGCTGCCACAGGTGTTCCGCAACAACTCGATGCTGGCGCTGTTCACCCTGCTGACCGTCGTGGTGATGGGGCTGGCCGAAGTCGCCGTGGGCGTGCTCGATATCTCGGAGTTCGTCATCCCGCTGGCGCTCGCGCCGCTGGTCGTCGCCTCGCTGCTCGAGAAACGCCCCGCGCTGATGTTCACCATGATCCTGATCGTGGTGGCGACCTCGGTGAGCGGGTTGCGCGCGCCGTTCGTGCCGGTCGCCGCGATGGGCGGTGTCACGGCAGTGTACTCGGTGTCGCACTTGCGCCACCGCTGGCACTTCGCGCGCGCCTTCATCACCATCAGCCTCGCGAATTTCGCCGCGATCCTCGCCTGGGACCTCGCGCGCAACACGCCGTTGCATGCGCTGCTCGTTGATTCCGGTTTCGGCGTGATCAACGGCTTCGTTGCCGTAGCGTTGGCGTTCCTGCTCCTGCCGCCGATCGAGCACATGTTTGGGCTGACCTCGGACATCACGCTGCTCGAACTGTCGGACCTGAACCGCCCATTGCTCAAGCGCATGCAGCTCGAAGCGCCCGGCACCTACCACCACAGCATGGTCGTGGGCAGCCTTGCCGAAGCCGCCGCCGAGGCGATCGGGGCCAACTCGCTGCTCGCGCGCGTGATGGCCTACTACCACGACATCGGCAAGCTGGCGAAGCCCGAGTACTTCGCCGAGAACGAATTCGGCACGCCGCGCAGCCTGCACGAGCGCCTGGCGCCCAGCATGAGCGCGCTGATCGTGCGCTCGCACATCACCGCCGGGCTCGAGATGGCGCGCAAGCATCGCCTGCCGAGTGCGGTGCTTGAGGCGATCCCCGAGCACCATGGCACCATGGTGATGGCGTTCTTCTTCCACAAGGCGCTCGAGGCCGACCCGACCGTGCGCGCCGAGGAATTCAGCTACCCGGGTCCCCGGCCGCGCTCGAAGGAGACCGCGATCCTGATGCTCGCCGATGGCGTCGAGGGTTCCTCGCGAGCGCTCGCCGAGCCAACCCCGAGCCGCATTCGCGGACTGATCGCGCGCATCTTCGAGGAGCGCATCCAGCAGGGCCAGCTCGACGAGTGCGGGCTGACGCTGCAGGAACTCGCCGGCATTCGTGAAGCGTTCTTCCCGGTGGTGACGGCCATCTTCCACGTCCGCGCACCCTACCCCGAGGATCCGCGGCGTCGCCGCGCCGATGCCGATCTCCGTCGCGAGTCGCGATAGCGCGTTTCGGCTCACCGTGGCGCTGCGTGCCGCGCTGAGGGGAGTCGTGCGGGAAGCGCTGGCTGTCGAGGGGCGCCGCGCCGGGGAGATCTCGATCGTGCTGACGCGCGACGCCGAACTGCGCGAGCTCAACCAGCGCTGGCGCAAGATCGACCGCACGACGGATGTGCTGTCGTTCCCGTACGCGGACGAACGCGGCCGCGTGGACGGCGACCTCATCATCTCGCTGGACCGCCTCGTGGCGCAGGCGAAGCGTTACCGCGTGAGCGTGGGCAACGAGCTGGCGCGGCTCGTCGTGCACGGTGCGTTGCACCTGTGCGGGCTCGATCATCACACCATGCCGGAACGGCGCGTGATGCGACGCGCGGAAGCTGCGGCGCGGAAGGCGTGCGTGGGGAGAGTTACGGCGTTGGAGCGGGGGTTTGGTAAGCTGGGCTGGTGAGCGTCGGCTTGCCGTGAACATGCTCCCGGCATGACTGGCCAAACCAAACCAAACCATCTCCTGCACGTTGGGCGTGATGACCGATCTGCAATTTCGCGTCGTGGACGCATTCCCCGAGCCAGCGCTTTCAGTGCTCGCGCGCGAGGCATTCTCGGACTACGAGCCATCGGCATTGCTCACGGAAGTCTTGAGCAAGGAGGCGGCTGCGAGCCCGGGTGGTTCCCACACGGCTGAAGCAAGCGCGCTGCGGATTGGCGCCTTCCGGGGCGGCGCCCTTGTGGGATGGACCTACGCGCGTCCTGAGGGATCGCGCCACTTCCACATGATCAATTCTGGGATCGCGACGTCAGAGAGGCGCAAGGGGATCTACACGGAACTGGTGCGGCGGACCATCGAGCATGCGAGCTCGCGCGGCTATGTCAGCGTGCAGTCGCGACACGCGGCGAACAACAATGCCGTCATCGTTGCAAAGCTAAAGCTCGGGTTCTTCGTCTCGGGCTTCGAGTACTCGGAAGTCTATGGTCCATTGGTACGGTTGACACTCTTGCTCGGGGAACTTCGTCGCGACTTGCACCGCGCCCGCTCTTCGCCGATTCGTCGGGTGGATGTGGAGGGCGCCTAGCAAGCCGCCCCAGTAGATCGGCCGCTGAGCGCCAACGAGTTGCGAGACTACCCAGGCCCTGAGGCCTCGTTCCACGGTCGCCAAATTCCATTTGGTCGCAACAAGTTGGAGCTTCCAGCATGCGCCTTCCCTGGTAGATCATCATCGTCGTCCTCGCCACCGGCGTCTCCGCTTATGCCGCAGCAGTGCTGCTATTGCCTCACTTCGGGGCGCCATTTGTTGCTGGGCTCAAAGCTCACCTGACCATCCCGCTGTGGATGCACGTGGGCGGCGGGTCAGTCGCACTCGCGACCGGCGCATGGCAGCTTCACTCCGGTTTGCGCGCTCGGGCACTCTGGTTCCATCGCTGGCTTGGGCGGCTGTACGTGGCCGCTGTCATCGTAGGGGCCATTGGCGCCGGTATCATGGCACCGCGATCCCAAGTAAGGAATCGACACGCACCTCGGGTTCGGCCTGCTCGCGATTGCGTGGTTCGGCACCACGATGGCAGCATATCGCGCGATTCGGCGTCGTGATCTGGCTTCGCACCGGCGGTGGATGCTGCGAAGCTAAGCGCTCACGTTTGCCGCCGTCATGCTGCGAGTCTACCTGCCGCTCAGTCTCATTGCCGGGTTGCCGTTTGGAGTGTCCTACCAGGTTATTTCGTGGATCTGCTGGGTGCCGAACCTGTTGGTGGTTGAGTTCCTTGTCATCCCGAACCCGCGTGCAGTGCCGATTGAGGTCGCCACTTGACCGAAGCCTGCGCCTGACGAGAGGGGCGCGCCGCTTCGGGCAGTCGCACGCCTCTCGCGCCAGCAGGAAGACCCATAGAGGCACTCGACATGGAATCCGACGCGCAAAGCTCAGTCAGTTACATGAAGGCAGTGCTGGCAATGGCGCAGCGCCTGTTGGAGTCCGACATCGCCATATTCGAGCACCGATTTCACGCGCTCGCTTTCGGTAGCTGGACGATCGTGGCGGGAAGGCGGAAAGAGCGCGCCCGATTGTCGTGGGATGGGAGGGATGGTTTCCTGACGATCGAGCAAGCAACGTTTCCGGATTCGCGGCATCAGGGCGAGTGGGAACACGTGAAGACCGAAAGCGTAGCGGTCAGCGATCAGGAACAGGCGCTCCAAGCCGCTGAGCGCTTTCTCGTCCGCAAGTTCGCGGCGTGACCGCGCGCCGTGGCTGAAGGAGGTCGACCATGTACGCGATCAAGACTGAAGTCGCCGACCCAAGAGCCAAAGTGTTCGAGTTCAAGAACCAGAAGACCATGTACGGCGGGAAGACGATCGCCGAGGGAGACCGGGTCTTCATTTTCGCGAGCGAGAACGAGGGCGGGGCGGGCCTCGTGGCCAGCGGAGTTGTTGCCACCGCTCGAGCGACCCCAAGAAAATCCGGCATCGCTCGACAGACGCCACGCGTCAACATCACCGTACGCCGCACTGCCCTCGCGAAGCGCCGCTTGGGGCGGAATGAGCTGAAGTTGTTCTCGGACTGGAAAGATGGCAGGCCCGAGACGGAGCTGAATTTCAAGTTCTATCGTCAGGCCACGAACAAGATCGTGGGGCTTACTGATAACACGGCCCAATTTCTCAGCACCTGTTTCTAGCCCCCCCCATTTGGGATGCGCGCCCCTAATGCACCACGCCCTCTTTGTGTGCAGCCAGAATCGTCTACGCAGTCCGACCGCCGAGGAGGTCTTCTCGCGGCTGCCGGGGATCGAGTGCGCCTCCGCCGGCGTCCACGAATCCGCGAATGTCCCGTTGGATCCGGAGTTGATCGAGTGGGCGGACGTCATCTATGTGATGGAAGCAATCCATCGCACCAAGGTCACGAAGAAGTTCAAGCAGTACCTCGCAGGCAAGCGTATCGTCGTGCTGAACATCCCCGACGACTACGAGTACATGGAATCGAGTCTGGTGGGACTGCTCGAGCGAAAGGCCGGCCCACTGCTCGCGCGGTACGTCGAGCTGGCAGGGAGGAGCCGATGAGGCGCCGACCCACGAGTACTCGATGGCTGGCGCAAATACGTGGGGCAGACCATTGCGAAGCTCCTCGGCAGCGAGCTGCGGATCGAGACCAGGTGGTGGCGGGCCGGGTCGCCGGCGGATTCTGCTGGCGGCGGGATGGATCCCGCTGGATACTTGTTGGCGGTGGTGGGAACCCGTTCATGTTCCTTCTCGGGAAGCGGGTGGACGAGTATTCAACGCCATCGGTCTTCCAATCGCGGAAGTGAGGACAGCAGAATGCGTGGCCAACCGGAAAAGTCTGATCCCCACAAACTCTCGGTGCCGGAGAGAATTCTCCAAGTGCAGGACATGTGGGACGAGATTGCTCGCGAGCCCGGCAAAGTTGAGATCACCGAAGCTCAACGAGAGGAGGCCGAGCGCAGATTGCTTGCGCATGAGAAAGCGCCTCAAGAGAGCGCGGCGTGGGAAGACATCAGGCGCAGGCTAGAAAGGGAGCGATGAGGCGCGCGGTCCATTTCCTCCCCGAGGCTGAGCGGGAGCTGGAGGACGCATTCTGGTGGTATGAACGCCAACGCAGCGGCCTCGGCCTCGAGTTTCTGCTCGCCTTCGACGCCGCAGTCGAGAGCCTGCGGCGCCTGCCTGAGGGTCACGAGCTTGTCTGCCGTATCCCGCGCTCCCGGCACCGTTGGTGGCCGAGGCTGACCTCAGGGCCCTGCCGCCGTTGATGCAGGAGTACATTCGCCGGACGGGGGCGGTGGGGCGCCCTCGCGTGCGCAGCCTGCGTGTGACGTTCAGGGCCCAGATGCTTAGCAGCGCGAAACCGTCGTGGATGCCCGCCACCGCGACGCAATACGAGTGCTTCAATCCGCCGGCGCGATTGTTCTACATGAACGCGAGCCAGCTGGGCGTTCCGTTCAACATCTACCACCGTTACGTCGACAGCAGATGAATCCCGTTCGGTGGCCAGGGGGTACCCGATGAGCGAACACACAGCCATCGTGCAATGGAACCGCGAGG
>JANLOX010000411.1:0-5231 GCA_031366795.1 Candidatus Eiseniibacteriota bacterium
GGCGAACAGCAGCGCCGCAAAGAGGGCGGGCCATTCCTCCTCCAACAACTCCCGTGCAAGCGCGAATACCGCCACGGAGGCTGCCGCGTGGAGGACGAGGCTCGTCAGGTGGTAGCCAAACGGCCGGAGATCGAACAGCACGCGCTGAATTCCCAGCATCAGGATCCACAGCGGCCGGTAGTATTCGACCGTCCGTTCTCCAGCGAGTGCGTCACGAGCGCCCGAGAATGCCTGCGAGAAGAGCAGTCCGATCGCCTGCGAAATACTTGAAAGTGGCTCGCTCGCCTCGATGACCACGTGGTCGTCCCACACGAATCCCGCACGGAGCGTGCGAGAGAGGCCAACGAATGCGACGACGGCAACAAGCAGGGCGCTTACCCACGCTGACTGCCTGGGTTTTGCCAGCCCCCTCGGCATCGCCAAACACCTCCAAGGACACCTAGAATACGTTCGGCTGATCAGCCGCCCGCCCGCAACGCTAACACTTTACCTGCCTCTCCGTTCGCGGGCTATCGACTCGTGTGCTGAAACGCGACCTCGGTTGCGGTATCTTAACGGCTTCGTCCCGCACGCCTCCCCAAGGCGCCGTGCCTTGGGTCACGGTGCAGGTTCTTGAATAGCGGTGATTGCACGGCACTCCCAGCCCCGGTTCACGCACCGCGTGAGTCGCGGGCCGAGATCCAGAGCACGTCATCCGGGCAGTCCCAACCAGAACTTCATTTGCTTGCTCCCGGGTCGCCTCTTTGCGGGCGCACCCGCCGTCTCATAAAAGGATTCCAATGTCCGACATCGTCCAGGTGGCCCTGCGCGGTTCCCGCAGGGAGTTCTTCCTCAATTCGCGCAACTTGTGGCTGAAGCTGCGTGATCCCGTCATCGTACAAACCGATCACGGCGAGTCGCTCGGCAAGATCCATTTGAAGGGCATGCTCGTCGAGCTCAAGAAGCCAGGGCTGGTCACGCGCGAGATCATCCGCAAGGCCACCGAGGAAGACCTCGACCAGGACGACCACAATCGCCAGAACGAGCGTGACGCTTTCGAGTACTGCAAGCAGCGGATCGAGCTGCGTGAACTCAAGATGGATCTCTCGGAAGTCGAGATGGGATTCTCGGGCACGCGCATCACGTTCTTCTTCACTGCCGAGCAACGCGTCGACTTCCGCGAGTTGGTCAAGGACCTGGCGGCGAAGTTCCACTGCCGGATCGAGCTTCGCCAGATCGGCCTCCGCGACCAGGCCAAGCGCCTCGATGGCTGCGGACCGTGCGGGCGCGCGTTCTGCTGTTCCACGTGGCTCAAGAACTTCCATCCCGTCACGCTCAAGATGGCGCGCGAGCAGCAGCTGTCCTTGAGCCCGTCCAAGATCTCGGGGGCGTGCGGCCGACTGATGTGCTGCCTGTCGTACGAACTCACGCAGTACCGCGACAGCGTCACCAAGTTGCCGCCCCTGGGCGCCAAGCTCAAGACCGGCAAGGGCGGCGTGACCGTGACGCGACAGGACATCTTCCAGGAAGCCGTCTGGGTGCGCGATGACGAAGGCGCCGAGCACAGGATCGCCATGTCCGAGCTGCCGCCTGGTCCCTACCACGAGTGCGGGGACTGCAATTGCGGCGAGAAGGAGAAGCGCAAAGCCGATCCGCCGCCGGAGAATGAAGCGACCTAGCCGGTAGTATCGCGCTGGACGAGCGCGATATGCTGCAGGGCCGACCCGAACACAGGAGCACGTTCTGCCTCGCTTTTACATCACCACCGCCATCGATTACGTCAACGGCCGGCCGCACCTGGGCCATGCCTATGAAAAGGTCATCGCCGACGTGATCGCGCGTGTGCACCGCCAGCGCGGCGACCAGACGCACTTCCTCACCGGCACCGACGAGCACGGCCAGAAGGTCGCCAAGAGCGCCGCGGAAGCCGGGCTCGAGCCCAAGGCGTTCGTCGACCAGTACGCGCAGTACTTCAAGGATGCGTGGAAGTCGCTGGACATCGCCTACGACCAGTTCATCCGCACCACGGACCAGCGTCACGAACTCGCGGTCCAGGAGCTGTTCCGCAGGTTGTGGGACGCTCGTAGCCCCAAGACCGGCGAGCCGGTGCTCTATGAAGGCGATTACGAGGGTCTCTACTGCGAGGGCTGCGAGGCGTTCAAGCAGGAGAAGGACCTCGACGAAACGGGCGCCTGCCCGATCCACAACAAGAAGCCGAAGAAGATCAAGGAGTCCAATTTCTTCTTCCGCCTCTCGGAGTACGACGAGGCGCTGCTCAAGCACCTCGAGGCGCACCCCAAGTTCATCGAGCCGGAGTACCGCCGCAACGAAGTCGTCAACGTGATCAAGGAGGGCCTGCAGGACGTCAGCGTCTCGCGCCCGAACTTGCCGTGGGGAATACCACTGCCCGACGAAATCCCGAACAGCGAAGGCCACACTGCGTATGTGTGGGCGGATGCGCTGCTCAACTATCTCTCGGCGCTGGGTTGGCCGGAGCGCAAGTACTCGTTGTGGTGGCTGGCCAAGCAGGCCGATGTCGGCGGTGTTGCCGCCGCGCGACAGGACGAGTTCGAGCGCCTCGATGGCCAGGGCCGTCCGGGTGCCGCATGGGCGGGCATGGCGCAACCGTTGTACACGAATGCGTTCCACCTGATCGGCAAGGACATCAGTCGCTTCCACTGTGTGCTGTGGCCGGCGCTACTGCTCGCGGCCGGTGTGCCGCTGCCGCGACAGGTCTACGTGCACGGCTTCATCAACTTTGGCGGTGAACGCCTGTCCAAGTCGGCGGGGAACGTCATCGATCCCATCGAGATGGTGCAGCAGTTCGGCGCGGACGCCGTGCGCTTCTACCTGATCGACGCGATCGCGACCGGCCGCGATGGCGAGTTCACCACCGAGCAGTTCGTCGAGCACGTGAATACACACCTCGCAAACAAGCTCGGCAACCTCGCGAGCCGCACGGTGACGCTCGTCCACAAGTACTTCGAAGGTTTGAGCCCCGCCGAGTGGGCGCCGGACTCGTTCGCGGATCCCGCGGCGCGTGAAGCGCTGGGCACGCTGATCGAGACCGCCTCACGCACGGCCGCCGAGACGCCCAAAGCCTACGAGGAACTGCGGCTCAACGATGCGCTCGAGCATGTGTGGAACGTGGTGGAGCGTGCCAACGAGTTCACCGATCGCGCCAAGCCGTGGGAGTCGGGCAAGGATCCCGCGCGCCGCACCGAACTGGCGACGACACTGTCGGCGCTGCTCGAGACGCTGCGACTGACCGCGATCTGGGCGTGGCCCGTGATGCCGGTCAAGTGCGAGCAACTGTGGACCATGCTCGGTCAGCCGGGAGGTCCCGGCGATCAGCGTGGCGAGGGGGTCGCGCCGCAGTATGGCGCGAGCGAACCGCATGCGGTTGCCGCTTCGCAGATCCTATTCCCGCGCATCGATCTAAAATCGAGCGCGCAGGCCTGATCCACCCGCTGCTGTTTAAGACCACGCGCCCGCGAGGGGCGCGTGCGGTCAGGCTGTTTCTTTGAGGCCATCCTCGAATTGCTCGCGTGCCAACTCGCGCCAGGCTTCGACCTGGCCGAGGAATCCCGCGGCCTCGAGGAATGCGAGGTTGAGCGTGGGCGCCGGATCCTGTTCCGCCGGGCACGGGGCCATCGCGATTTCATGGGCGAACACGTCCGCCGTGTGAACGACGGCCACCAGCTCGGTGTTCGCGCGCTCATCGTGCAGTGAATGATGAAGCGCTACGGCTTCAACGATGTGCATCGGCATGTTCCACAGGCCCAGCAGGTAGGCGCCCACCGCGGCGTGTGAACCGCCCCACAGATTCGTCTCCACCGTGTGGAGAGGTAAGTTCTGCGCGCGCTGCGCGTCGGTTGCTTCCTTGAACGATTCCGGCAGGTTCGCCGCAATCAGGTAAATGCCGATGTCGTGCAAGACGCCTGCGAGAAACGCGTCATCGGCATCGCGCACATTGCCCACGAGTTCGCGCGCGATGAGGCCGGTGTTCAGCGCATGACGCTGCAGCGCACCCACGTCGATGCCACGCACCTTGCGCCCAGTGTCGAACACGGCGAGCGAGAATGCCAGGTTCTCGACCATGCGGAAGCCGAGGAACCCAACCGCTTCGGACAACCGCGTGATGCGTCGTGATGCCCCGAAGAATCCGGAATTCGCCACCTGTAGGATCTTGGCGACCATCGCCATGTCGCGCTCGATCAACTCGGCGACCGCTTCGTTGCTCGCATTCGGGTCGCGCAGGCACTTCACGATCTGGCTGTGGATCTCGGGCCGCACCGGCAGCGCCATCAGGCGGCCGACCATGCTCCGGACTTCGTCGCAGGCCACAATGTCCATCACGCCGCGCGCGCGATCGAGCGTTTCGGCGAGCACGGACGGAGTGCACGGGCTGGTGAGGACCTGGTGCGCGAAGCCCACGGCGCGCATCGACGCCTGCTGGTCGGCATCGCTGGCATGGATGATCCGCAGCGTCTCGGGCGACTCCGCCTGCACGCGCTGCAGCAGGTCTGCGCCGTCCATTCCAAGCATCCGGACATCCGTGATAATCACGTCGGCGTGTCGCCCACGCAACTCCGCCAGGGCCGCCTCGCCGCTGGTCACGAAGACCATGTCCCAGTGATCACGGTGGGCATTGAACTGCGCCTCGAGCGCCTGCAGGACCTTCGGGTCATCGTCCACGACCAGCAATCGTCGCATGCTGCCCCTTCCGCCACGTGGTGATTGCCCGCACCCACCCCAGCCCCAAACGCCTATGCTCTTGCCACGGCGCGGGATCGGACGACTTCGTTGCATGGATTATCGGCGGCGCTGGCGGAAACTGGAGCGCGGCGGCCGCGAGTTCGCGAAAAACTGCGAACCGGCAACGCAAGAGGAGCCCAACCGGATTCTGGGCAATGCTTTAGCTTTCAGTGACAGGGTTGGGTCGGGACACCCAGAAGCGGCCTAGTCGAACTCGAAGCGCTTGTCGGCGGGAGGCTGCTCCAGCCCGATGCGTCCGGTCGCGATCTCCGCGCGGTTGTAGCTCTCGCTCTTTATTGGCGCGCCGTGCATACGTCGCAGCATGGCGAGCTGGCCGGTGTGTGTCAGCGCGTCGGCGACAGGGCCCTGGAACAATCGGTTGATCTCGTAGCGAACCGGCGCGTCCGAGGCAAGGTAGTCGTCGAACGCCTTGAGCTTCACGAAAAACCGCGCGCACTCGTCATGCCAGGGCAGGGGTGCCGCAGTGGTCCAGC
>JANLOX010000423.1:0-3054 GCA_031366795.1 Candidatus Eiseniibacteriota bacterium
GGTGATGGCGTCGTGGCGGGAACATGGCGGTGAGCCCGATATCGCGATCGAGCTGCCGCGCTGGCTCGAGCAGCTGGGCTTCGAGGTGCGCGAGACGCGTCCGTGCGTCGAAGTTGCGCGACCCAACGACTTCGTGGCGCAGTGGCCCGATGCGTTCGTCGATGTCGGCGTGCAGCGGCTGGTCGACCTCGGCCGCGTCGATGCCGCCCGCGCGGAGGCGATTCGTGACGCCTATCGCGAGTCGCAGTCCACGCCCGGAGCATTCCAGCTGACGCCGACGGTGCTCGAGATCATCGCCACCAAACGGTAGAGTCTGCGCTGACATGAACTCGCCCCGACCCACTGCCCCGCCCGAGTCCGCAACGCCGTCGCCCCCGCTCGGCTGGGGCGCCCGCATCGCCGTGGTCACCGGACTCGCCTACGTCGCGACGTTCATCGTCATCGCCGTGATGCGGCTCGGCTACCCATTCGAGCTCGAGTGGATGGAAGGCTCGAGCATCGCGCACCTGAACCGCGTGCTGCACGGCTTGCCGCTGTACGTGAAGCCCTCCCTCGACTTCACGCCGTTTACTTACCCTCCGCTGTATTTCATTGTCAGTTCGTGGCTTGCCAGGCTCACTGGAGCCGGCTTCGTGCCGCTGCGGCTGGTGTCGATCCTGGCCTCACTCTGCTCCATGGTGTTGGTCTACGCCTACGTGCGGCGCGAGTCCGCGAGCCGCTGGCCGGCGGTACTCGGCGCCTGCCTGTTCGGGGCGGCCTATCGTCAGGGCGGCGCGTTTCTCGACATGGGCCGCGTCGATGCGTTGTTCCTCTGCCTCACGCTGGGTGGCGCGGTCGCGGTGCGGCGCATGAGTTCCGCGTGGCTCGCGGGACTCGCGGGCGGCGCGCTGTTCGCGCTCGCGGCGCTGACAAAACAGTCCGCGTTATTAATCGCCATCCCCGTCGCGGTCGCGTTACTCGTCAGCGACTGGCGGCGCGGCGCCACGTTTTCCGCGACGCTCGCGGCGTGCTTTGGCGCAAGCGCCTGGCTGCTCAACCGGCAGTCGGGGGGATGGTTCAATTTCTACGTGTTCGACCTGCCTCGCGACCATCCCATCATCGGCCAGTTGTTGCGCGGCTTCTGGATCGAGGACTTCGTCGGCCCACTTGGCCTGGCGCTGGTGATCGGCGCCGCGCACTTCTTCATCGCACCGTTTCGCCCACGCTGGCGCGCGCTCGCGCTCGACTTCGCCTTCATCGCGGCGCTGGTGCTGACCGGCTACGCCACGCGCATTCGCGTCGGTAGCTACATCAATGTCGCCCTCCCCGCCTACCTCGGCGCGAGCGTCCTGCTGGGCCTCGGGCTCGCCACGCTGTGGACGCAGCGGCGGGCGCCCTCGCCGGCGTCACGCCGCGCCGAGCGGTTCGTGGCGCTGCTGCTACTCGCCCAGTTCGCCTTGCTCGCATACAAACCGTGGCAACTGCTCCCCTCCGCCGCGGATCGCGCCGCGGGCGCGCAGATCGTCGAGAGCCTCAAGCGTGTGCCCGGACCGGTGTGGGTGCCGCGCCATCCCTATCTCGCCGAACTGGCCGGTAAGCCATCGCTCGCGCACGAGCTCGCGTTGCAGGACGTCCTGCGTTCGGGGTCGTCCGAGCAAAGCGCTCCGCTGCGCGCGGAGATCCAGGCGGCCGCGCGAACACGGCGCTTCGATCTGCTGGTGCTCGACGATGAGACCTGGGTGCACCACGAATTCGCGCCCTACTACCGCCACGCCGCCGAGATGTTCGCCGCGAACGAGAGCGGGTTGTTCTGGCCCAGGTCAGGCTTCGTCACGCGGCCCGATTTTGTCTGGGTTCCCCGCAGCGACTCGGCGGCGGCCCCGGCGTCTCCCACAGACCACCGGTAGCCGCGCCGCCCGCTTCCGCGACTACTCGACAACGTTGAAAATCTCACGTGAGCCCGACTCGCAGTAAGGCAGGAAGGTCTCGTACCACGTCCGCCAATCCGGCGAGACCATGACCTTGCGCATTTCCTGTTCGAATGCAGTCAGGTTCTCGAACTGCAGCTCGTGCACGAGCGTATAGGACTTCCCCACGAGATCCGTCATCAACCGGCCCGTAGCGTTGCCACTGAGCTTCTGCATCAGGGCGCGGCCTTCCTTGAATGCGGCGACCGCGGGCTTCGACTGGCCGAACTTGAGCTGGAACACATTCCTCACGACGATCATGGTGCTCTCCTGGTGGACGTGAAGCCGAGGGTTGCGAAGCTTGCGGCCGGGGCGCGCTGAGGTCCCGCGACGAGAATACCGCTCACCCCTCTGCCGGCGCGAACTCTACCATTCGCAGGTGCTCGGCGACCGCTTCACTCGCCAGTGCCTCCGGCGGCTCGTTCCATTGGTTGAACGACGGCTCGCGCTGCGCTCCCGCCGCGAGCAGCATGTCGATCACCGCGATGTAGTCGTCGTCGGCGCTGCGGGAATTGACCGATCCGTGCGCTGCCCATGCCAGCGGCGTGCTGCCGTAAGTCGCATCGCGCACGTTCACGGGCGCGCCCAGCTCGAGCAGCACCCTGACCATCTCGAGGCGCCCGTGCCACGCTGCGGCATGCAACGGCGTTCCCCCATGATCCGCCTCGCGCGCCACATCGAAGCCGAGCGCGACGAACGCCCGCACCCCCTCCACCTTCCCGTTGCTGGCGGCGTCGAACAGCGCCGAGCGGCCGTGCGCTCCGAGGGTATCGAGCAGGCCGGGGTGTTCATCGCGCAGGCGGCACGCCGTGGCCACGTCCCCGGCTGCGCATGCGCCGAGAAATGCGTCGCCGGCGCGCAACTCGTGCGCCGCGCCCACCGCGCGCAACCGCTCGGCAACCGGAGTGTTGCCCGCGCGCACACCCAACTCGAACGGGGTGCGTCCATCCGCGCGCGCAGCAGCGGGGTTCGCGCCGTGGGCGAGGAACAGGTCCGCGAGTTCCACGCCGTGGCTCGAGGCCGCGATGCGGTGCAGCGGCGTCTCGCGCGACTTGTAGCTGCGCACGTTGGGATCGGCGCCGTGCTCGAGCAGCCAGGCCATGCCGCG
>JANLOX010000082.1:0-7679 GCA_031366795.1 Candidatus Eiseniibacteriota bacterium
GCGGGCCTCGTGTGGTGCGGCCGCCAGGCGATCGATGACGACGCGGGCCAGGTCGGGCCGATGCTCTCCGAGTTGCTCGAGCTGCCCTGCGTGACCTCGGTCGCCAAGTTCGAGCTGGCCGGTGAGACCGCGACGGTCGAGCGCGACATCGAAGGCGGCCGCGAGATCTGCGACGTGACGCTGCCGGCGCTGTTGAGCACCGACAAGGGCCTCAATGAGCCGCGCTACGCCTCACTTAAAGGCATCATGGCGGCGAAGAAGAAGCCGATCGACGAGCAGGCCGCCGAGTTGGGCGAGCCGAACCTCGAACTCGTGGCACTCGAGCTGCCCGCCCCGCGCGCGGCCGGCCGCATGGTGGGAACCGGCCCCGATGCCGTGCCCGAACTCGTGCGCCTGTTGCGCGACGAGGCGAAGCTGCTATGAGCGTCCTCGTATTCATCGAGCAGCGCGAGGGCAAGTTGCGCCCGGTTTCACGCGAGGCGCTCGGTGAGGCGTCGCGGCTGGCCAAGCAGTGGGGCTGCGATGTCGTGGGCGTGTGCCTCGCGGCGTCCGATCCCGGACTCTCAGGCTTGGGCGATGCCGGCGCGGATCGCGTGCTGCTCGCGACCGACGCGCGCTTCGCGCGCTACGAAGGCGCCACCTACGCCGCGGCCGTCGCGCAGGCCGTGCAGTTCGTGAAGCCGAAGGCCTTGTTGTTCGCAGCGTCCTCAATGGGCCGCGACTTGGCACCGCGGGTTGCGGCCCGGCTGGGTGTCGGGCTCGCATCGGATTGCGTCGCGCTGAGCATCGAGGGTGGTGCGCTGCAGGCGCGGCGTCCTGTGTTCGCGGGCAAGGCATTCCAGACCCTGCGCTTCCCGGGCACTCCGGCGATGGCGACGCTGCGTCCCAAGGTGTTCGCCGCGGTCACGGGTGCTGCCAAGACCGCACCCGTCACCGCACTCGAAGTGACGCTTCCGGCTTCACGCGTTACGGTGCTCGACGTCGTGGCGCAGTCGGGCGGCAAGGCCGATCTCACCGAGTCCGAGATCATCGTCTCCGGCGGCCGCGGGCTGAAGGGGCCTGAGCACTTCAAGCTGATCGAGGATCTCGCCGAAGCCCTGGGCGCCACGGTGGGCGCCTCACGCGCCGTCGTGGACGCGGGCTGGCGTCCGCACTCGGAGCAAGTGGGGCAGACGGGCAAGACGGTGAGCCCCAAGCTCTACGTTGCCGTCGGCATCTCGGGCGCCATCCAGCACCTGGCCGGCATGTCGTCGTCACGCTGCATTGTTGCCATCAACAAGGATCCCGAAGCGCCCATCTTCAAGATCGCCGACTATGGCCTGGTGGGTGACCTGTTCGAAGTGGTCCCGGCGCTGACCGAGGCCGTGCGAAAGATCAACGCCCATGCGTGAGTACCTGCCCGTCCTGATGTTCATCATCGTCGGCATCGGCTTCGCCGGCGTGACGCTCGGCCTGTCCGAGTTCATCGTTCCGCAGACGCGCAACTCGCGGAAGCTCGCCCCCTATGAATGCGGTCTCGAGCCCGTGGGCAACGCGCGGCAGCGTATCGAGGTGAAGTTCTACCTCGTCGCCGTGTTGTTCATCCTGTTCGACATCGAAGCCGTATTCATGTACCCGTGGGCCGTCGCATTCCACCAGCTCGGGCTGTACGGTCTCATCGAGATGGCGCTGTTCATCGTCATCCTGCTCGTGGGGTACCTGTACTTGCTCAAGAAAAAAGCCCTCGACTGGAACACGTCCGCGTGAACGCATTGCTCCACAAGGTCCTGGCGCCAATCGAAGCCTTGCCGCCGGACATTCAGTTCGCCCTGTGGGCGTTCGTGAAGATCTTCATCATCCTGAACGTCACGCTCGTCGCGGTGTCGTACCTGGTGTGGGCGGAGCGCAAGATCTGCAGCCGCATGCAGGGCCGCTTCGGTCCCAACCGCGTGGGCATCTTCGGGCTGCTGCAGCCGTGGGCGGACGTCGTCAAGCTCCTGTTCAAGGAGGAGATGATGCCGGGCACCGCCAACAAGGTGATCTACCGCATCGCCCCTGGCCTCGCGATCGTGCCCGCGCTGATCACCTTCTCCGTGGTGCCGTTCGGCCCCGGGCTCCAGGTCACCGACATCAACGTCGGCCTGCTGTTGTTCCTCGCCATGTCCAGCATCGGCGTCTACGCCATCGTGCTGGGCGGCTGGGCCTCGAACAACAAGTACGCGCTGATCGGGGGCCTGCGCGCCTCGGCACAGATGGTGTCCTACGAACTGGCCATGGGCGTCTCGACGATCGGCGTGCTGCTGCTGGCCGGATCGCTGTCGATGGTGGACATCGTGAAGATGCAGACGGTGCCGATTCACGTGTTCGGCATGCCGATGTCGGGTTGGTTCATCTTCCGCCAGCCGGTCGCCTTCATCGTGTTCATGATCGCCGCCCTGGCCGAGACGAACCGCACGCCGTTCGACTTGGCGGAAGCCGAAGCCGAGCTTGTCGCCGGGTTCCACACCGAATACTCGAGCATGAAGTTCGGCCTGTTCTTCCTCGGTGAGTACTCGAACATCATCACCATCTGTGCCATCGCCGTGACCCTGTTCCTCGGTGGCTGGGATGGCCCAGGACCCAATGCCATCAAGTTCGTCTGGTTCTTCGGCAAGCTCGCGGTCCTCGTGTTCTGCTTCGTCTGGGCGCGCTGGACGCTGCCGCGATACCGTTACGACCAGCTGATGAACATTGGCTGGAAGTTCCTGCTGCCGGTCGCCTTCGGCAGTGTGCTGGTGACCGCGGCGCTCTCGTACTACATGCGGAGCCCACGATGATCCCGATCCTGTTCGCGGGCTTTTCGGCGTTGCTGCTGCTGTCGGCATTGATGGTGGTGCTGCACCGCAATCCCGTCACCAGCGCGTTGTTCCTGGTGGTGGCGTTCTGCGCGCTCGCCGGTATCTACATCGTGATGAAGGCCGAGTTCATCGGCATGGTGCAGGTGATCGTCTACGCCGGCGCCATCATGGTGCTGTTTGTGTTCGTCATCATGTACCTGAACCTGTCGCACGATTTGGAACGCGGGGCGACCATCGTGTTGCGCCGCATGATCGGCTGGATTGCCGGTGCGATCGTGCTGCTGCAGGCGGTGCTGGTGATGGCCGGCCGCTGGGCGCTGGGTCCCATCTCGCAGGTGGTACCCCCGCCGGGCGGCAACACGCAGGTGCTGGGGCAGGTGCTGTACACGCGCTTCCTGTTCCCGTTCGAGATCACTTCGTTGATCCTGCTCGTCGCCATGGTGGGCGCCATCGTGCTCAGCAAGGGCAAAACCGGTCGTGGCGCTTCACCCAAGGCCACGCTCGAATCCATGCGCCGCCAGTTGCCACCGGGCGTCACGCTGACGCCGCCTCCAGGAGGTCAAGAGTGATCCCTGCCGGCTGGCCGCTGATTGTCAGCGCCATTCTGTTCACGATCGGCATCGTGGGCGTGCTGGTGCGCCGCAACGCCATCGTGATCTTCATGTCCGTCGAGTTGATGCTGAACGCCGCGAACCTCGCGTTCGTCTCGTTCGCGAGTGCCTTGCATTCGATCGATGGCCAAATTTACGTGTTCTTCGTGATGGCGGTGGCGGCGGCCGAAGTGGCGGTCGGGCTCGCGATCATCGTGAACTTGTTCCGGCTCCGCGAATCCGTGTTCGTGGATGAAATCAACCTGCTGAAAGGCTGATGCCCGCCCCCTTGAACGCTCTGTGGATCATTCCCGCCCTGCCGCTCGCGGCCGTGGCGCTCAACCTGTTGATTGGCGACCGCCTCGGCAAGCGGGGCACCGCATGGCTCGCCTGCGGGGCCATCGGCCTGGCGTTCCTCGCCTCGCTGCGCGCGGTGCTGCACCTGGCGAGCCTGCCCGAAGCCAACCGCCTGATCATCGAGACCGCCTGGACGTGGATGAAGGTCGGCGACTTCTCGGTCGACGTCGGCTTCCTGCTCGACCCGCTGTCGTCGGTGATGATCCTCGTGGTGACCGGCGTGGGCTTCCTGATCCACGTGTATTCCACCGGTTACATGTCGCACGACAAGTCGTTCCGCCGCTTCTTCCTGTACTTGAACCTGTTCATGTTCTCCATGCTGACGCTGGTGCTGGCGAACAACTTCCTGCTGATGTTCGTCGGCTGGGAAGGCGTCGGGTTGTGCTCCTACCTGCTGATCGGTTTCTGGTACGAGCGCCCCGCGGCGGCCGAGGCGGGGAAGAAGGCGTTCATCGTCAATCGCATCGGCGACTTCGGTTTCATCCTCGGCGTGCTTACGCTGTTCACCGCCTCGGGCCAGGTCCGCTTCGACTCGCTGTTCGCCATCGCCCCGCATGTGTTTGCGGCGGGCGGCGTGGTGATCACCACCGCAACCTTGCTGTTGTTCCTGGGCGCCACCGGCAAGAGCGCGCAGATCCCGCTCTACACCTGGTTGCCCGACGCCATGGAAGGCCCGACCCCCGTCTCGGCCTTGATCCACGCCGCCACGATGGTTACCGCTGGCGTCTACATGGTGGCGCGCTGCCACGTGCTGTTCGATCTCGCGCCGCACACCATGCAGACCATCGCCGTGATTGGTGCGGCGACCGCGTTATTCGCCGCCACGATCGGCATCGCCCAGAACGACATCAAGCGCGTGCTTGCTTATTCCACGGTGAGCCAGCTGGGCTACATGTTCATGGCCTGCGGCGTCGGCGCCTACACGGCCGGCGTGTTCCACCTCATGACGCACGCCTTCTTCAAGGCGCTGTTGTTCCTCGGCGCCGGTTCGGTGATCCACGCGCTGTCGGACGAGCAGGACCTGCGGCGCATGGGCGGGCTCGCCTCACGGCTGCCCTGGACGCACGGCGTCATGTTAATCGCGACGTTGGCGATCGCGGGCATCCCGCCGTTCGCCGGATTCTTCAGCAAGGACGAGATTCTTAGCTCAGCCTTCGGCAGAGGCCATATGATCGTGTGGCTCGCGGGCCTGGTGGGCGCGATCATCACGGCGTTCTACATGACGCGGCTCTACCTGCTGGCGTTTCGGGGGCCATCGCGGCTCACGCACGAGGCCGAGCATCACCTGCACGAGTCGCCGCCCTCAATGATCGCGCCGCTCGTGGTGCTGGCGGTGCTTTCGGTCATCGGTGGCTGGGTGGGACTGCCGTTCCAGGAAGGTGGGCACCTGTTCGCGCGTTGGCTGGCGCCGGTGTTTGCACCCGCTCCCGGCATGGAACACGTCGCGCACGAGTTGCCGGCCAACACCGAATGGCTGCTGATCTTCGTCTCAGTGGGTGCTGCGCTGCTCGGCATCTTCGTCTCGTTCGTGCTCTACCTGCGCTCGCCGGGCACCGCGACGCGGTTGCAGGAGCGCTTCGCCGGCGTGCACCGCGTGTTGCTGCACAAGTACTGGGTCGATGAGCTCTACAATGCGATCGCGGTGCGGCCCATCTACTGGGCGTCGATGGGGCTGTGGAAATTCTGGGACGTCGTCATCGTCGATGGCATCGTCAACGGTGTCGGCCACACACTCGAAGGCGTCTCCGCGCTGCTGCGGCTGTTCCAGACCGGTTTCGTCGGCACCTATGCGCTGTTCTTTACTCTTGGGGTCGCGGCATTGCTGCTCCACTTCCTGAGGCACATGCCGTGAACGGTATTCCCTGGCTGAGTTTGTTGATCTTCCTGCCGCTCGTTGGGGCAGCCGTGCTGTTGCTGTTCCCTTCGGGCGCCGATCGCGCGATTCGCCGTTGGGCGACGACCGTGGCCCTCGCGGAACTCGCCGTCTCGCTGCCGCTGTGGTGGAAGTACATCCCGGGGCAGACCGGCTGGCAGTTCGTCGAGCAGAAGCCGTGGCTGCCGATGTGGGGCGCCGAGTGGCACCTGGGCGCCGACGGCATCAGCACGCTGCTGGTGCTGCTGACGACCGTCATCACCGCCATCGCGGTGATCGGCTCCTACAGCGCCGTGCACACGAAGCAGAAGGAGTTCTACGCCGCCCTGCTGGCGCTCGAGGCCGGCATGATCGGGACGTTCTTCGCCATCGACCTGCTGCTGTTCTATGTGTTCTGGGAAGCCATGCTCGTTCCCATGTACCTGCTGATCGGCGTATGGGGCGGCCAGCGCCGCATCTATGCTGCGGTCAAGTTCTTCCTCTACACCATGGCCGGCAGTGTGCTGATGCTGACGGCGATCCTGTGGCTGTACTTCCACCACAAGGCGCTCACTGGGGTACCCACATTCGCACTCGATGCCTTCTTGGCCATGCCGCTGGCGGCACCGGTCCAACTGTGGTTGTTCCTCGCCTTCGCCGTGGCGTTCGCCATCAAGGTGCCGATGTTCCCGTTCCACACGTGGCTGCCCGACGCCCACGTCGAAGCGCCGACCGCGGGCTCGGTGATCCTCGCGGCCGTGCTGCTCAAGATGGGCACCTACGGCTTCGTGCGCTTCGCCATTCCGTTGTTCCCGGATGCCTCGCACCAGATGACGCCGTGGATCGTCTCGCTGGCATTGATCGGCATCGTCTACGGCGCGTTGGTCGCCATGGTGCAGCCGGACTTGAAGAAGCTCGTGGCGTATTCGTCGGTGAGCCATCTCGGGTTCTGCATGCTCGGCCTGTACGCCATGAACTCGCAGGGCCTCGCGGGCTCGATGATGCAGATGCTCAGCCACGGCGTCTCGACCGGAGCCTTGTTCCTCTTGGTCGGCGTCGTGTACGAGCGCCGTCACACGCGCCTGATCGCCGACTTCGGCGGGCTGTGGAAGCAGCTGCCGGTCTACGCCACCGTGTTCCTGATCGTCATGCTGTCGTCGATAGGCCTGCCCGGCACCAACGGCTTCGTGGGTGAGTTCCTCGTGCTGCTCGGCGCGTTCCGCTCGACCACGGCGCAGGTGACGATCCCGCTGCTCAATCTGCATCCCACGTGGGGAAATCTGTGGGCCATGATCGCCGCGACCGGCGTCATCCTGTCGGCGTGCTACATGCTGTGGATGTTCCAGCGCGTCATGTTCGGTCCCATCACGCACCCTGAGAACGAGCAGTTGAGCGACCTATCGTGGCGCGAGCGGCTGGTGTTCGCGCCCTTGCTGATCCTGATTTTCTGGATGGGCGCCTTCCCGCAGCCATTGCTCGACCGCATGCAGCCTTCGCTCGACCACATGCTCGACATCGCGCGCCAGCGCAGCGTCGTCACGCAGGGCGCGCTCGTTCCGCCCGCGTCGCCGCTGCATGACGCCGTGGTGCTTGCCGCGTCCCCGCAGGGTGGAGGGGCACGGTGAACGTCATCCCGCCGCCTGCGTTCCTGAATGTCGACTGGTGGGCGCTCGGTCCCATCCTGGCGCTGACCATTGGCGCCTGCCTGCTGCTGCTCACGGAATTCCTGCCGTCCGGACCGCGCAGCAGCCGTGCCGCCGCGTTGTCGCTCGTGACGCTGCTCGCCGCGGGCTATGCGGTGTTCCATGTGCGCGACGACCGCCGCTTGTTGTTCGAAGGCATGTTCGTACACGACGGGCTGACGGTGTTCTTCACGCTGCTGTTCTGCGCCATCGGCGTGATCAGCGTGCTGTTGTCGTGGGACTACTTGAAGCGCATCCGCACCAACCTGACCGAGTACTACGCGCTGATGCTGTTCTCGATCATCGGCATGATCGTGATGGCCGCGTCCAACGACCTGATCACCATCTTCCTCGGGCTCGAGTTGATGTCGCTGCCGCTCTA
>JANLOX010000101.1:0-3414 GCA_031366795.1 Candidatus Eiseniibacteriota bacterium
ATCACGATCACCCCCCGCGTCGTGTCGACGTCGTTGGACTTGGAACCGATCGTGTTCGCCTCGCGATTCATTTCCTGCAGCAGGAAGTTGAGCTTGCGGCCCGCCAGTTCGGTGCCCTCGATGAGCGAACGGAACTGGTCGAGGTGGGCGGCGAGACGCACGCACTCTTCGGTCGTATCAAGGCGGTCCGCCAACAGCGCTACTTCCTGCGCGATGCGGATGGGGTCGATCTCGACGTCATCGAGCAACGGCTGCAGCCGGTTCATCATGCGCACCTTGGCCTCGAGCGGCTTGAGCGGCCCGCGCGCCGACACCAGATCGAGCTGCGTGCGCACCAGCTTGAGCCGGTGCTCGAAGTCGCGCGCCAACGCCTGGCCCTCGCGCGCCTTCATCGCTTCCATGTTGTCGCACGAGCCGAGGATCACTTGCTTGAGCAACGCCCACGTGTCCTCGTCGGACATCGCGCTGTGCTCCCAGGTGAACAGGTCCGGCAGCGAGGCGAGCGCGTGCACGTCGATCGCGGTGTCGATGTTATAGCGCTGGCGCAGCTGCTGCAGCAGGGCGACGTAGCGGTCCGCGACCCCTTCGTTGAGCTTCAGCATCTCGCCCGCTTCGCCCGCACCCGCCCAGGTGATGGACAGGTTGAACTTGCCGCGCGAATAGCGTTCCTGCACGAGCTGGCGGATCTGGTCTTCGAATGCCGCGACCTGCCGCGGCGCGCGGACGGAGACTTCGCAATAACGATGGTTCACCGAGCGGATCTCGCCCGTGACGCGCTGGCCGTTGCGTTCGACCTCGATCGAACCGTAACCGGTCATGCTCCGAATCATTCGGTCCTCCAGCGGGTCGTCAGCGCGGGGCGGCGCGCAAGGCTCTCGCAGCAGGGCGGTTGGCATGCCGTCCCGGCCCCCGAGTCGACCTGGGCGGACTCCCTCAAATAAGCGCAGGGGGCAACAGGTGACCGGGCCTCGAGAGCCCCGCGAAAACGCGGGTGAACAGGGAAGTTAGGCCACTGGCCCTGCCGCGTCAACGCCGCCGCCCGGAGCGTTCAGTGAAGTAAGGATATACGGCGTCCCGGGCGCGGCGCGAGTTAGCCACCGGATCTACACCATGGCCTGTGGACGACGGCGCGGTGCGCCGTCCCCGCCTACCCGAACAGACGCGCCAGGCCGAACGCCGCAGCCGCCGCGAGCCCGCCGACGAACACCGTCTGCCCCGCGCTCTTCCAGGGCCGCGCACCGGTGAAGCGGCCCTTCGCGTAGCCGAATGCGGCAAGCGCCACGAGCGTCATCGCCACCGAAGGCAGCAATCCCTGCTGCGCCGAGTGCACGAAGAAGTACGGCGACAACGGCACGAGGCCACCGGCCATGTAGGCGAAGGCGATGGTCAGGGCGCTGGTCAGCGCGCGTTTGGGATTCGGCTCCTCGAGCCCCAGTTCGAACTTCATCATGAAGTCGACCCACGCCTTCGGGCGTGCTTCGAACACGCGCAGCACCGGCGCGATCTCGGCATCGGTGAGCCCATAGCCGCGAAATACCTCGGCGACTTCCTCGCGCTCGGCGTCGGGCTTGAGCTTGACCTCTTCGTGCTCGCGCTTGAGTTCGCTGGCGAAGTGCTCGGCGTCACTGCGGGCGGCGAGATAGCCGCCGAGTCCCATGGCGATCGAGCCTGCGGCGATTTCGGCGAGTCCGGCGGTGACGACAATCTTCGAGGCCGCGACGGCGCCGGTGAGCCCGGCGGCGAGCGCAAAGGGAACCGTCAGTCCGTCCGACATTCCGATGACGACATCGCGAACGGATTCACCGGCGGTGAAGTGTTGCTCGATGTGAGGAGTCTGCGGCATGCGGCACCTCCGGTGTTGCGTTGAGATCAGCGCAGCAGCACAAAGCGCCGCTCGGCCTGTACGCCGGGCAATGAACATCGCACCGAGTACATTCCGGACGGGGCAACACCGTTCTTCGTACGGCCATCCCAGAGGATGGCGTGGTGGCCGAGCGATTGCGGCCCTTCGGCGAGCCGCGCGACCTCGCGACCCTGGATGTCGAGGATCACCACGCGCACCGCGATCTCCTGCGGCACATCAAACTCGATGGAGACCGCAGCCCGGGCGGGATTGGGCGTGACGGGCGCCAACGAGAATGAACGTTTGGGAACATAGGCCGAGGTCGCGTACAAACCGGCGACCACGCCGTCGATATCCTTGACCCTCAGCCTGTACCACGACGTCGATCCCGCGGTAGCGGTCGTATCGTTCACGACGAAACCGCCATCCTCGGATCGCGGTGCGGCGCCGAGGGAGCTCCAGGGACCCGTGACGGCTGGCGAGCGCTCGAGATCGACCTCGGTGATCACGGAGGGATCGAGCGCCCCCCACCTGAGATGGACGCCGGACCCGGCCACGAACGTGGCCACGATATGCGGCGAGGCGACGACTCGAATCGACTGCGATGCCGATGTGCTCTTGTAGTAGGAGGCGGTGCTCAGGTACTGCGCCGTGATGACATGGCGTCCAATCCCCGTCGCCAACAGGTCGAATCCCGCGTTGCCGTCGACGAGCCCGCCGCGACCGAGCGATGCGCCATCCTGGATGAATTCCACCTGCCCGCGAACCCCCGCAGGACCCACGACCGCCCCGAGGCGCGCATAGGAACCCTCCGCAACAATGGGAGAGAACACCGTCAGCGTGGTGTTCGTCTGGTCATTCAAGACGTCCACGATAGTGAGAGCGGCGGCGGGGCTGATGAGTGTGTCGCCGTCGAACCGTGCCTCGACTGCATGCGAGCCGGGATTGTTCAGGCGCACGGTGATGGCCGCCCGGCCGTCCTGCAGCGTCACTCTTCCGACAGAAGCGCCCTGGACGAAGAATTCCACCGAGCCATGGATGTCCACCGGTGAAAGGGTCGCCGTGAGCGTCAGCTCGCCGCCCTGGTGGCATATCGTCGTCGAGGGCACGAGCGCCAATTGCGCAGGGGCACGCGCAAAACTCTGCACCCAGCTCACCGAGCTGGGCAGGTTCAGCCGATCGCCGGAATAGCGCAGCAGAAAATCGTGCGTGCCGTAGTCGTTCGAGATGTAGGTGAATCGCGTCCGGTTGTTCTCGAGCGCGAGGGAGGCCCACGGCACGTTGTCGACGAGCACCTCGAGCAAACCGGAAAGCAAGCCCGACCCGCCCGGAGATCCGACGCTCGCCTCGACAGTCACCCGCTTCCCTCCCGCCGGATTGCCCGACAGCGCTTGAAGGATCCACGTGTCGAGCCGCTGGAAGCTGAAGAACCACCTCGATGAACTGGGCAGGTGCCGCGAGTCACCGCCATAGAAGGCATCGAACTCGTGGTAGCCGGTATCCCCCGAGTCGTAGGTGAACCGGGCCACACCGTTGACCACGGACACCGTGTCCGTCGCCATCAAATCCAC
>JANLOX010000127.1:0-2900 GCA_031366795.1 Candidatus Eiseniibacteriota bacterium
GATCGGCGCGCCGTCGGAGGCCGCGTCGAGGGCCGGCGCGTCCGTCGGCAGGAACGCCGAGCACGGGCAGTTCACGGTCACTCCGGCCGTGACGGTGATGGCGCTGGCGGAAGGTGCCGTTCCGGCCACCTGCATGTTGCCGCTGTCGTCGTAGCCGCGACACTTGATCACCCCGTTGCCTGCCGTGGCCGGCACCCAGGTGTAGCTCCAAGTGGTGGTGCCGGTGGCGGGCTTCCACGTCGTGCCGCCATCGGTGGACACTTCGATGCCCGCAAGCGTGCCGCCCGTATCCGACGCGGTGCCGCTGACCGTCACGTTTGAACCCACCGTCACGTTCGCGCCATTCAAGGGAGCGGCGATGGTGGAGACGGGTGCGGTGACGTCGGTCGATGCCGTGGCCGCGACCAGCCCTGACTGCAGCGTCACCGGCTGGGCGCCCATGTCCGCGAACAGGTTGACGGTCGCCTGCTGCATGGCGAGCGAGGGGGCAGTGTTGCCACGGTCGTGATTGCTGTCGAGGCCCCATGTCCACTGGATGGTGCCGGCGCCGAACACCAGCGCGCCGCTGGGCTTACGCACCAGGGTGAGCTGGTGCGTGCCGCCATTCTGCACCGTGTTGGACAGCAGGATGCGTCCCGTCGGGTAGCTCGCGGCGTATTGCTGCTGGTCCCACTCGTAACCCAGTGTTCCGGCCGGCAGGGTGACCGACTGGCCGCTGGCGAGCGATGCCACGGAGGTATTCCGCCAGAAGCGCAGGTTCTTGTAGGCCGCGGGCACGACGATGCCGCCGTCGGATTCGTTCCAGCTGATCTGCCCCGTCAGCGCGTTCTCAGGCTTGCAGCCATCGGCGCCGCCGAACGAACAGCCGTCGCGCCACAGGCCGGTCCAAACGTTGGCCAGCGGGTCGCACTTCCCGCCGCAAACGTTTTCGCCCAGCGTGCCTTCCTTGTAGCAGACTAGCGTGCGGTAGGCGGTTCCCGAACCATCGATGCTGTTCTCGAATCGGGTCTTCCAGTACACCTCGTTGCCGCTGAAGAAGCCTAAGTGCACGCCGGCATCGCGCGCGGATTCGACATTGGCACGCTGCGCCGCCGACCAGTACTCGTCGTGGCCGACTGACAGGAATACCTTGTGGTTCTTGATCAGGCTGCCGCGGCGATCGGTGTCGACGTTCGTCGTGTAAGACAGGTCGTACCCGTTCGCTTCGAGGAAGCGCACCATCGGGTACTCGGAGTTGAACAGCCAGTCCTGCGCTGCCTGGCCGCTGCCGCCACCCCCGTTGCGCGTGATGAACGGGCGGTTGTAGCTCACCTTTGCGGCGTGGCCGTTCGCGAAAGGCGCGGTGCCGAGATAAAGGCTGTTGCCGCCATAGGCGTTGTAAGCCTGCCAGGTGGCGTCGGACGTCTGGAAGAACATCGGTGAAGTGCTGGCATCGTCGCGCACGATGAATACGATGTGGCTCGCGCCCTGGTTGTCGCTGCGGATCAGTTTGGCGAGGTAGATGCCCGAGACGGCGGTTGCGGGCACCGGCCAGCTCGCCGACTCCATCCAGTTGCCGCAATCGATCAGGCCCGTCGTGGCGTCAGTGAGTGGATTGGGTTGCGACTGCGGCAATGCGGCGGTGATGACACCGGTGCCGACGCGGCGTGCGCCATTGCCGCTGTAATAGCCCAGCCGGTAAATGCTGATCGAGTAGGCCGGGGCATTCGTCTTGATCTTGAAGTGAACCGTCTCTCCTTTGTTCACGCTGATCTGGGTCGCGAAGCCCTGGATCGTCAGGTCGCCCGCGCCCGCGATGTCCCACTCGGACGGGGGGTTTCCCGCCAGCGCATTCTCGGTGACGATCGCGTTCTGGGCATCGACGCCGAGCTGCGCGGTCGCGGCGGGAGTGAGTCCACACAACACGCAAAGTGCTGCGAGCACTCCGCACAGTACAGCGTAACGATTTCGCCAATGGTCCTGGTGGTGGCTCCGAATCCGTTCGGCACCGTGGACGGTCTTGAATTCCATGCTTGGCTCTCCCTTGATCGCGGTGCAGTTCATGGTGTGTGGGATAGAACTCCTGTGGCCTCCTTAGGGCATGACTGAAGCGGCCCACGGAAAGCCTCACCCACGATCTCGCAAGAAACGTGGCAAACCGCTGGCGCGTGCAAGTTTATCAGGGATAATCTCCCCCAGCCCCAGCGAACTCTCACCCAAAACGTGAACATGGGGAGTCAAGCGCTTGGGATTGTGGCGCTTGAAGGGGTAGCTGGCTGGGTGTTTCTGCGCAGCGGCTTTCGCGGCTCCCCGCCACGAGCTGGCGCGGCGCCGGAGGAACTCGTGGCGCGCGCAAGAGTCGTAACGTCTACCGACACCCACCTGGGGCCGCAGCACCCACGCCCTGGGGGGAATGCCGGAGCCACCGGCGCCGCTTCAGCAGGTCAGCGGATGATTGCGAAGCGTCGCAGGTAGAGCTGCGATCCCACCCGCACGCGCGCGAGATACACGCCCGCCGAGACGGCGCCGCGAGATGCCTCGCCATTCCACACAAGCAATCCACGGCCCGCGCCGCGCGACTCGCGCGGGGTGCTCCAGATTTCACGGCCCTGGATATCGAGGATGCTCATCTCGACATCCGCCGCGCGCGGCAAGGCGAGTGCGATAGCGACACCTGCGCGGGTCGGGTTCGGGAACGGGTTCGACAGCTCGATACCTTCGGGAATTGAGGCCTCGAGCGCCAGGCTTGCCCCGCTGCCCGGCGAAGGCGAGGCCAGCGCCAGCGACAGGGTCACGTTGCCGCCGCCAAAGTCATCGAAGCGGGTCGCGGTCGCGTTCGAGCACGACAGCCCGATGCGCCCGCCGAGTGCTGCGTAGGCCCAACCCGCCACCGCCACGGTGCCGAGCAGGACGCCATTGCG
>JANLOX010000131.1:0-1580 GCA_031366795.1 Candidatus Eiseniibacteriota bacterium
CCCATCAGGGGAAGGGGGAGGACCTGCGCCAGGTTGGCAAGGCGCTCGGAGTGCGATATCTCCTGGCAGGCAGCGTGCGCAAGGAAGGGAACCGTGTGCGCATCAGCGCCGAATTGGTTAACGCTGCCGACGGCTTCCGCGTGTGGGCCGACTCGTACGACCGCCAGCTGCAGAATGTCTTCGCGATCCAGAGCGACATCGCTGGCGCCATCGCCGAGGCGCTGCGCGTCCCGCTGGGCCTCGCGTCGCACGAGCTCGTACGGCCTACGATGGACACAACCGCGCACGACCTGTACCTGCTCGCGCGGGCCGCGATGCGCCGTCGGGGGAGTGGCGTGCAGGAGGCGGTGCGTCTGTTCGAAGCATCGATCGCGCGGGACTCGGCGTGGGCGCCGGCGTGGGGAGGGTTGGCCGAGGCGCTCGGAGTGAGTCCGTTTTACATCAGCGCGGTTGGTGAGTCGAGCGATTCCACTATCTGGGACGTCAGCCTGCACCGCTCAGAGAAAGCCGCCCGGCGCGCCCTGACGCTCGACTCGAACAGCGCCGCCGCGCATACCGCACTCGGGGGCGTCTATCGCGATCAGTGGGCATGGAAAGCGGGCGAAGACGAATATCGTCGTGCAATCGGCATTGATCCTGACAGCCACGAGGCGCACATGCAGCTATGCGAGCTGCTGTGGGCGATGGGGCGACTCGACGAGTCGCTCCGGGAATGCGAGCGCGCTGTATTGCTCGATCGTGCGCCGGTGCGACTCGATACATGGGGCTTCGCGCTCTACATGAACAAGCGATACGCGGATGCGGAGCGCGTGCTCGAAGAAGGGCTGGCGCTTGACACCGCAGGCGACGTGCACTTCCTCCGCACGGTGCTCGGCCGCCAGATGCTCTTTGACGGACGCTATCGCGAGGCGTTGCGGCGATTCCCGAAGTTCTTACCCGACACCGCCGCATTTCGCATGCAGGGTGAAGCGCTGGCGGCGCACGATTTGACGCGACTTCCGCGCAAGCCTGGGCGCGTGCACCCGGTCACGTGGATGCTCCTCGGGTTTCCGAATCGTGCGATCGACGCGCTTCACGCGCAGGCCTATGCGATGCCGTTTCGCGTGCAGTATGACCTCTGGGATCCGCATCTGGCGCCGTTGTGGAACACGCCGCGATTTCGCGACGAGATCCTGACGCGCGTGAAGCTGCAAGGGGCGGTCGCGAAGTGGGCGCAGTGAGCGGCCGCACACCGGACACTGTGGTCCAGCGCTCATTTGCAGGCGTACCTGGAAGAGCGGTACCAAGTGCCGGTGTCACCGGATTTGATCAGCACCGTGACCACGCACGCGACGCAGCATCGTGTCGACGGCACGACGCAATGCGATCATGGCTGCCGCAGCTTCGGTCAGGCTGTCGTTACGACGTCATCCCTGCCCACGATACTGCCCACGACCGCACCATATACGAGATGCCCGATCAGGCTTCCCATCGCGAGCATCATCGACCCGGAGAACACTGGCATGCCCATCATCGGCATGACGGCAAGCTGCGCGACCAACCATGGAGCGATTGAGTAGATGGCACCACGCAACGCCGGT
>JANLOX010000134.1:0-1718 GCA_031366795.1 Candidatus Eiseniibacteriota bacterium
AGCGGATAGCGGAACACGAGCACGATCGCAAAAGCCGCCAGCGAATTGCCGAGAATGATGATCGCGACGACGGCCAGCACGCGCATCGGTTCGAGCATCAGGATCTGCGGATCGAACAGCATGCCGACCGAGACGAAAAACAGGACCGAGAACGCGTCCCTCAGCGGCAGGGATTCCTCGGCCGCGCGCTGCGAGAGATGCGATTCGCTCAGCATCAGGCCGGCGAAAAACGCACCCAGGGCGAACGACACGCCGAACATCACCGCGGACCCGTAGGCGATGCCTACCGCCGCGGCTACGACACTGAGCGTAAAGAGCTCGCGCGAGTTCGTGCGGGCGACCTGCCACAGAATCCAGGGAAACACGCGGCGGCCCACGACGAGCATGAGGCCCACGAAAGCCGCGACCTGCCCGAGCGTGACGAGAAGCGTGTAGGCGAGGTTGCGCCCGCCGTCCGGGGAATTGCCTCCGAACCAGCCCGCAAGCGGCGGCAAAAGCACGAGGACCAGCACCATCACGAGGTCCTGCACGACCAGCCATCCCACCGCGATCCGGCCGTTCACCGACTCGAGCACGCCGCGCGCCTCGAGCGTCTTGAGCACCACCACCGTGCTCGCGACCGAAAGCGCCAGCCCGAACACGATCCCCGCGCCCAGAGTCCATCCCCACAGCGCCGCGATGCCCGCGCCGAGTGCGCTCGCGACCGCGATCTGCACCACGGCACCGGGCAGCGCGATCCGGCGCACCTGCAGGAGATCATCGACCGAAAGGTGCAGACCTACCCCGAACATCAGCAGCATCACGCCGACTTCGGCCAGCTGGCGCGCGAGTTCGGCGTCGGCGACGAATCCCGGCGTGGCCGGCCCGACGAGGATGCCGGCGACCATGTAGCCGACCAGCGCCGGCAACTTCAGGCGCACTGCGAGAAAACCCAGCGGCAGCGCGAGCCCGAAGGCCGCGGCGAGCGTGGAGATCAGGGCAACGCTGTGGGGCATGACGATTCGCTACGCTCAGATGGTCGAGAGTGGGACGACTACGCGATCTTAACCGCAGCCGCCGCTAGCGGAGGACCCGGCCGAGAAACGCGTCGATGGCCTGCACCAGTACGTCTTCCTTTCCCTCGAAGAAGTGCTCCGCTCCGGGAACGACGACCTGCCCGGAACCCGCAATTTTCAGGATCTGCGCGCGGCGCTCCTCCGCGCCCCACCGGGTCACGTCCCAGTCCTGGCTGCCGAATACGTCCAGCACCGGAATCGTGATGCGGAACATCTCCTCCAGCCCGTTGATGATGCCGACGAAAACCCACGCCTTCACGCTGCCGTCATCGGTCTTGATCAGGTACTGGTTGGCCATCGATGCGCCCAGGCTGTGGGAGACGATGGCGATGTTTGCGTAGCCCTTCGATTTCAGCAGATCCACCGCAAGCTGGAAACGCTCGCGCGCGTCGGGATAGGTCGCGATGTAGTCGACGAGTTTGGCCGTGCCGTCGAGCACCGGCAGCTGGATTGCAAGGGTGGTGTAGCCGGCGTCGGCGAGCTTCGTGCGCAGCGTCCCGTACAACTCGTAGTCGGGGCTCCAGCCGCGCCCGTGCGCCACGATCACCGCGCCGCGCGCCGTAGGCGCGTCGGGGTTGATCGCAAGAAAACCGGGGGCCTTAGTGTGCGGGGGCCACGGGGCCTTTGCCACCCAGAGCGGGGGGGGGTTTTAGTCGGCCCACC
>JANLOX010000155.1:0-11035 GCA_031366795.1 Candidatus Eiseniibacteriota bacterium
GCGCGATGATGCCGATGTTGCAGGTGTCGCCCTTGTCGCCGCTGCGGCCATGGGCGATGCGCGACAGCGGCACCGTGACGCGCTTGGCGGAGCCCTTGAGGGCAGGCCAATTCTCGCGCGGCAGGCGTTCGGGGGACCCCGGCGGCAACAACGGTGTCGGCCAATCGAGCTCGCGTTCGCCGTCGCGCGTGACCAGCCGCGGCTTGACGCGGTCGCGTGGCACCAGCGCCGGCCAGTAGGCCACGACTTCCTGCGCCTGCGGGCGGCCGCCCGTCACGGCGACGCCGGGAGGTCCCGACAGGATCACCGCGGGGATCAGCTTGGAGAACGCTTCGATCTTCGACTTGTCGGCGTCGCGCACCGACAGGCGCAACAGGATCTCGGGCGGATCGCTCGCCGGCGCCAACGGGCCCCAGCAGGCGGAGTGCCCGATCTGTTCAGTGTGCGTGGCGGTGAAAGTCAGCCCCAGGCGCTTCCAGAACAACGCCGCGAACGCCTTGGCCTTGGCCGCCGCATCGGGCGCCGAGATGATGAGCGTGCCGTTCGCCTTCCAGCCATCGAAGTAGGCGGCACTGACCTTGAGTGACGGTGGTGCCGGGCGGCCCTTGATGCCCCACACGCGCACGCGGTCGCGACCGGCCTGCTCGAGTTGGATCGTCGCGAAGTCGGCGACGACGTCCGGCGTGATGTAACCACGCGGGTCGCCCATCTCGTAGAGCAACTGCTCCTTCACCGTGCGCACAGTGACGGCGCCGCCGGTGCGCGCGTGCTTGGTGACGATGAACGAGCCGTCGGGGAATACTTCGAGAATCGGGTAGCCGATCCCCGGGAAGTCGCGAATCTCACGCCAGTCCGTGAAGTTGCCGCCCGTGCTCTGCGCACCGCATTCGACGATGTGCCCCGCCACGATGCCCGCCGCGAGGCGGTTCCAATCGTTGGGCGCCCAGTCGAACGCATGGATCATCGGCGCGAGAGTGATGCCCGTGTCGGTGCAGCGGCCGGTGACGACGATTTGCGCGCCGCTCTTGAGCGCTTCGACGACCGGCCAGGCGCCGTAGTAGGCGTTCGCGGAAGAAACGCGATCGCGAATCGGCGCGAACGCCGCGCCGTCCTCCATGTTGTTGAGCGACACGCCGGCGCCGTTCATCTCGCCCAGGCGCTCCATCAGGTCGTCGCCGATCACCGCCGCGACATCGAGCGGCTTGCCGAGGGCTTGCGTGGTCTCGAGCAGCGCGCCGCGGCAGGACAGCGGGTTCACGCCGCCGGCGTTGGTGATGACACGAGTACCGGTCTTGGCGAGCAGGTCCAGTGAGTCCTCGACCTGCTTCACGAAGTCACGCGCGAAGCCCGCCCGCGGATCGCGCGAGCGTTGCTTCTGCATGATCGACATGGTGACCTCGGCGAGAAAGTCGAGGGTCAGGTAGTCGATCGGCCCGAGCTCGAGTTGGCGCTTGAACTGGGTGAGATCGTCACCCCAGTAGCCACCGGCGTTGGCGATACGAATGGACTTGGGCATGAGGGATCGCATCTTTAGAAGGGTGCGCAGCCGTGAGGCGCGCACGAACGCGCGCAGGTGCTGCCGAGCCTAGCACACCGCGCGCGCTTGGCCGCTGTTGCGGGGGCTGTTAAGCCTTCTCGAGCTTCACCGCCGTGCCGTACGCCAGCACTTCGGTGATCCCCTCCATCACTTCGTTCGCGTCGTAGCGCATCGCCACGATGGCGTCGGCGCCGATTGCTCCCGCATGCTGCGTCAGCAACTCGAACGCTTCGCCCCGCGCCTTCTCGCACAGCTCGGTGTAGATGGTGATGTTGCCGCCGAACAACGACTGGATGCTGCCGGCGAGATTGCCAAGCACGCTGCGCGAACGGACCGTGATGCCGCGCACGACGCCGAGATTCTGGACGATGCGATAGCCGGGAATCTCGAGTGCCGTGGTGACCATGCTCTGGTTCATCTGCGAAACCTCCGGATGCGTCAGCTCTTGCCCTGTTCCCGCTGCTTGGCTGCTTCCATCGCCTTGCGGAGCGCCAACGCCATCGTGGTCGGCTCCTCGGGGCCCGTCTGCTGCGTCGGCACCTGCACGAACCGCGGCTCGCGCGAGCCACCGGCGCCACCACCACGCGGTCCACGATCGCCACGCTCACTGCGCGATCCGCGATCGCCCCCGCCACCGCCGCGAGGTCCGCCCGCACCACCGCCACGCGGGCCGCCCGCGCCACCACCCGCACCGCCGCCGCCACTGCGCGGACGGTCACTGCCGCCGCGCGGGCGCTCGGGCGCTGCGAGATAGCCCTCAGGCACTTCGAGCGTCTTCTTGATCGACAGCGAGACGCGCTTCTTGTCAGGCTCGACGCTCTGCACGATGGCGTCGACCTTCTGGCCGACGGTGAGCACGTCCTTCGGCTGCGCCACGCGCTCGTAAGCGATCTCGGAGACATGAACGAGGCCATCGATTCCGGGAGCGATGTTCACGAACGCGCCGAAGTCGGTCAGCCGCGCCACGGTGCCGCTGACGCGCGCGCCCACGGTGAACTGCTGCGTGACGCCCGACCACGGATCCGCCGCCGTCGCCTTCATGGACAGCGCGATGCGCGGACGTCCGTCCTTGCCCTGGTCGATGCGCAACACGCGGGCCGAGACCTTCTGGCCTTCCTTGAGCGCCTGGTTCGGGTGCCCGATGCGCTCGTGGCTGATCTCGGAAACGTGCACCATGCCGTCGATCCCGCCGAGATCGACGAAGGCGCCGAACGGCTCGAGCCGCACCACGGTGCCCTCACGCTCATCGCCGACCTGCAGCGTGGCGATCACCGCCTGCGCCCCGACGTCATCCTTCGTCTTGAGCAGCGCGCGGCGCGAGACCACGACACTGCCGCGGCCCTCTTCAAGTGCGGTGACCAGGAACTCCAGCGTCTGGCCGATGTACTTGGACGGATCGGAGCAGAAGCCCAGTTCGATCTGCGACATCGGGCAGAACCCGCGCACGCCACCGATATCGAGCGTGAGTCCGCCGGAATTGACCGCCGTCACCTTGCCGGACACCGGCACCTGCGCGGCGTGCGCCTCGCGCATCGGCTTGAGGTCGGCCTTCGTCTTGGCAGGCTTGGCTCCGGGCTTGGATCCCGCCTTGGGCGTAACCTTGATCGAGGGCGCGAGCATCACCGAGTCACCGGATTCGATGACGTAGAGTTCGAGCACATCGCCGACCGCAACCTTCAGCGTGCCGTCGTCATTACGGTAGTGACGCGTCTCGACGAGGCCTTCGCTGCGTCCGCCAAAATCGACGAGTACGTTTTCATCGCCAATGCTGACCACGGTCGACTTCAGCTTGGCGCCCGGGGCGACCTTCGCCACGGCGGCCACGCCGGCTTCGGCGGTCGGCTTGGTGTGTTCGTAATCGGCGAGTGCGTTGGCGAACTCCGTCGAAGGAATTTCGTCGTCGCGTTCGGGTTCGGCAGGGACTTCGGGCGGCGTTGAGGCGGTCACGTCGTTCATGTGGGCAGTTCGTCCTGACAGGGTTTAAGCGAGGTGCGCGAGGCACTGGTGCGCGAGGGACGGACGATTGTACTTCAATCAGGGCTTCCAGTTGCAGCAGGGTTCGCCCGAATCGCCAAATTCCTGCCCCAGGTGTTTCAGCTTGAGCCACCGGCCAGGAACCTCGCCTCGTCGGGAAAGGCCTCGCGCAAGCGGGATTCAGCCTCCGGATCGTCGTTGATCAGCGCGAAATCGGCGAAGTCGAAACCGGGCGCCACGGTGCATCCGGCCAATGAATACGCGCCCAGCGTGCGTGCCCGCTGCCAGCAGCCGCCGGGGACGACGGCCATCGGCGACTGCCCGGGCGCTACGGGCCCGAGCCGCCGACGCTCGATCCGGTCCCAGGCGGGGCTAATCCACGCCAATTCGAGCGCATCGCCCTCGTAGGCGTTCCAGATTTCATCGTGGGCGACCCGGTGCCAGACGCTGTGTTCGCCGTCGGCGAGCAGGAAGTAGATGTGGGTCGCCGCGGGCCGGCGCTCGCCCTGGGCGCTGGTCACGTGCTTCGTCCCTCGAAAAGCCTCATGGAACCGCCCACCCTCCGGGTGGGGCTTAAGCTCAAGTGAGGTGATCAGCTCGAGGGCGCGGGGGTGCATGGGGCGTATTCTCCAGAGCATGCGACGTGGCTTGGTCCGTACGGATGATGACAGCTTACGCGCCGCCCGCAATTGTTGCCGAGGCTTTCGCCAGCATGCTAGCGTCCCGCCGTCGCTCACCCGCCACACGCAACCGTCCGCGCTGCGCGTACCGCGCGGACGAATCAATCGTGAAACCACCGACTCATTAGAGGTATTCATGTCCGCCACGCGCACGCTCACACTGGCCGATGTCGCGATCCCGCGCGCCGGCGCGCTCCACAACGTTGCGTTGATTGTCGGCGCCAGCGTCGTGACAGGGCTAGCGGCCCAGATCGCGATCCCGCTGCCCTGGACTCCCGTGCCGATCACCGGGCAGACGTTCGCCGTGCTACTCACCGGCGCAGTCCTGGGAACGCGCCGCGCCATGCTGGCCCAGGCGCTGTACCTGCTCGAGGGCGCCATCGGCCTGCCGGTGTTCGCGGGCGGTGCTGCCGGGGTGCTCAAGCTCATGGGACCCAGCGGTGGTTACCTGATGGCGTTCCCGTTCGCCGCCGCCGTGACCGGCGCGCTGTGCGAGCGCGGCTGGGATCGCCGCTTCCTCACCATGTTCGCGGCCTTGTTGCTAGGTTCGAGCGTGATCTTCGCGGCGGGCCTCGCGCAGTTGTCGCGCTTCGTGCCCGGATCGACGCTGCTCGCGCAAGGGTTGCTGCCGTTCCTGCCGGGCGACCTGATCAAGTCGGCGCTCGCAGCACTCGCGTTCCCCGCGGCATGGCGCATCGCCAACCGCAACGACCGCGCGTGAGCATGCGCGACAGGGACGCTGATTCCATGACCGTCAATACCATCGCGGTGCTCGGCGCCGGCATCATGGGCCGCGGAATCGCCTACGCATCACTGCTCGGCGGTTATCGCACTCTGTTGCAGGACCCGAATGAAGAGGCGCTCGAGAAGGGCGTTGCCGAGATCTGGGCCACGTTCGAGAAGGGCGTGGTCACCGGCAAGGTGACGAGCGAAGTCGCGGCGCACGCGAACAAGGCGCTCAAGACCGTGCGGTCGATCGAGGACGCGGCGCGCGAGGCGGATCTCGTCATCGAGGCCGCGCCCGAGAAGATCGATCTTAAGGTCGAGTTGTTCGCGAAGCTCGACGAAGTTGCCCCCAAGCACGCGCTCCTCGCCAGCAACACGTCTTCGCTGTCGATTACCGAGATGGCGGCCGCCACCAATCGCGCGCAGCAGGTGGTGGGCATGCACTTCTTCAATCCCGTGCACCGCATGAAGCTGCTCGAAGTGGTGAAGGCGCTCGAGACGAGCGAGGCGACGATTGCCGCCGTGAGTGCCGTGGGTGTGCGCATGGGCAAGGAGAGCGTGGTGGTGCGCGAGTCGCCGGGTTTCGTGACGAGCCGCATCAATGCCATGATCGGCAACGAGGCGTTCTACATGCTGCAGGAGGGCGTGGCGAGTGCTGCCGACATCGACAAGGCGCTCAAGCTCGGGCTCAACCATCCGATGGGTCCGTTCGAACTGGTGGACCTGGTCGGGCTCGACACGCGGCTGTCGATCTTGCGCTTCCTGCACCGCACGCTGGGCGAGAAGTTCCGTCCCTGCCCGCTGATGGAACAGTACGTCGCCGCCGGACGGCTCGGCCGCAAGAGCGGGCGCGGCGTGTACGAGTACCCCGCGAGCTAAAGGCCACTCGCGTGCGCGATCCGCCCGCGAGGGCGCTCGCCGCACATGGCCGGAAGATCGCGCAAAACACCGGGGTTCTGGGGCTTAGTTTTCGCGGGAATGCGCCGATAACGAGGGGGTGAAGCCATCTCCCCATCCGCCCAAGCCCGCTGCGAAGTCGCGGCGAATCCTCAAGATCGCCGCCATCGCCACGGCGGTCTTGGTCGTGCTCAGTTTCGTCCAGTTCTGGGTCTCGGTGCGCGCGCTGCGGGATCACTTCTCGTCTGGCCCTCAGTGGGCGTTCCCGTCACGCGTTTATTCGGACGCGCTGACATTCACGCCGGGCCGGGCAATGCCGCTCGAATACCTCAAGAGCCATCTCGCGCTGCGCGGTTACCGCATGGCACCTCCGCCGATCACGAAGCCGGGCACTTACGCGCTGACTCGCGCGGGGTTCGAGGTGTTCACGCGGGGCATTCGCGACGCCGACGATCCACTCGGCATCCGCGGGCCTGAACATTTCTTCGTCGCCATCGCCGATAGCCAGGTGGTCCGCATCGCGCGACTCGGTGGATTGGCCGGCATCGCGATCGCCGACACCAGTAAACCCGCGCGGCTCGAGCCGATTCAAGTGGCGCAGTTCTCGGACGATCACGATGTGCGCCGCAACTGGGTGCCGCTCGTGTCGATTCCAAAGTCCCTGCGCGATGCCGTCGTGGCGTCGGAGGACCGGCGCTTCTACCAGCATCGCGGCATCGACCTGCGCTCCAACCTGCGGGCTCTCGTCGTCAACAGCAAGTCCGGCGGTGTGCGCCAGGGCGCCAGCACCATCACGCAACAGTTGGCGCGCGGCCTGTTCCTCACCAGCGAGCGCAATGTGTTCCGCAAGGTGCGCGAGGTGTTCCTCGCACTCGGGCTCGAGATGTTGTTGTCGAAGGACGAGATTCTCGAGATGTACTTGAACTCCATCTATCTCGGGCAGGAAGCCTCGGGTGGCGTTGCAGGAGTGGGCGAGGGCGCGCGGCGATATTTCGATACGCCCGTCGAAGCGCTCGACCTGAGCCAGGCGGCCGTGCTGGTGGGATTGATCCCGGCGCCCAACCTGTATTCTCCGTTCCGCAATCCGAAGGCCGCGCTGGAGCGTCGTAACCTCGTGCTGGGCGCGATGGCCGAGACCGGAAAGATCGACGCGGAACAAGCCGCGGTGGAGCGCGCGCGCCCGATCGTGGTGGTGGCGGGTAGCCCCAAGCCGGGCCGCTATCCCTCGTTCACGGGCTATGTGCATGAATACCTCCGCAGCCGTTTGCCGGAGGGCGCAGCCGAGCATGCGGGGTTGACGATTTACACGACGCTCGATCCCATCTGGCAGGCGCAGGCCGAGGCCGCGTTGCCCGGAGCGTTGGCGGGAATCGGCCGCGAGCCCAAAGGCGATTCGCTCGAAGGCGCGTTCGTGGCGCTCGACAAGACCGGCGCTGTGCTCGCGATGGTCGGCGGGCGCAACGATATTCCGGGCGGCTTCAATCGCGCGTTCCAGGCGCTGCGCCAGCCGGGCTCGGCGATGAAGCCGGTCGTCTACGCGGCAGCCCTCGACTCCGAGCGCGTGGGCCGCCGCTTCAATCCGGCATCGACGATTCCCGACATGAGCCGCGACTTCGCGACGGCGCAGGGTCCGTGGCACCCGAAGAATGACGACGGCGAATACCATCGGCAGGTCACCCTGGCAAAGGCGCTCGCCAAGTCACTGAACGTGGCGACCGCGAACCTCGTCGAGGCGATCGATCCGCATGTCGTGACACGTTACGCCGATCGCTTCGGCCTGCACGGCTTGAAGCCGCTGCCCAGCGTCGGCCTCGGCACCAGCGAAGTGACGCTCGTGGGGATCACCGATGCCTACACGACCTTCCCCAATGGCGGCATGCGTGGCGATGCCTGCCCGCTGCGCGCGGTGATGAACGTGAATGGCCGCCCGTACTACAAGCTGCAGAACACGCCCGTGCGCGTCGTGCCCACCGAGACGGCCGCGCTGATGACGGGGCTGCTCGAGGATGTCGTGACGTTCGGCATCTCGAACCCGTTGCGCAAGAAGCATGGCTTCACGCGCCCGGTCGCCGGCAAGACAGGAACCACCAACGACTATTATGACGCGTGGTTCGTCGGCTTCACGCCCGAGGTGATCGCCGGCGTCTGGGTGGGCTACGACACGCCGAAGACGCTCGGGGCGCCTGCGGCGGAGATGGCGCTGCCGGTGTGGGCGAACGTGATGACGCGGCTGCTCACGGGATTCCCCGCCACGGAGTTCGAGTCCGACCAGCATGTCGAGCTGGCGTGGATCGATCCCTTTGGCGGCGCGCTGCACACCGCCAACTGCCCCTACAACATGCGCGTGCCGTTCCTGCCGGGCATGGCGCCGCGTGATACCTGCGCGCTCGACCACACCGCCGACTGGCTGGCGAAGTTCGAGAAGCGCGCCGCGGACAGTCTCGCCACGCTGGCGCGGGCGACGAAGGGGAGCAAAGCGGCCGACAGCACGCGCGCCGCGGCCGTGCCCTGACGATTGGTCCGCGATCGCAAGCGCGACGAAGCAATCGCGCGATCGATCCCGGCGCGATGTCCAGCGCTCCAGCCAACCGCTAGATCCCCAGCGCTTTCGCCGCCAGGTCGTGATGCTCCGGGCGCACGTAGATGATGTTGCCGTAGTGACCGTTGCCGTCCGCGACTGCGTAGGACGCGTAGACGTTCACTTCGTCCTCGGCGAGCCGCGCCAGCACGCGAGCGAGCGAACCCATCTCGTCGTCGCCCTGCACCAGGAAGGCGCGATGCGGGCCGTTGAGCACGAGGTGTGCGTGCAAGGCAGCGTGCGTGAGCGCGTTGGTGTCGTGCGGGAACAGCGTCAGCTGCGTGGCGTCAGGACCCATTGGAATGGCATTGAGCCCGAGCAGGTTGACGCCCAGGTCCGCGAGTTGCGTCAGCAGCTCGTAGGCGGCACCGGGCTCGTCCTGAACCGTGGTGTAGAAGTAGTCCACCCGCCGAATCGTGTAGGCCATCTTGGCGCTCCCACTGGCGCGCGCAACCTGCCACACGCCTAAGTCCGGGGCTTGGGGCGCGACTCCGCTTGGCTCGCGTCCGTGTAACGACCCGCGCAGCGTAGCGCCATGCGCCCCGGACGTAAATGCGAAGGCGGGCCGCCATGGGGCGACCCGCCGTTCGTGGACTGCTGATAGCTCAGCGACTAGCGAAACTAGACCGTCGCCGACGCAGCCTGTTCGTTCCACTGCTTCGCCGTCTCAGCCGCATAGGCCTCGAGTGATCGCGGGGCGTGACCGAGCAGTTTCGTCAGTGTCGCGAGTTCCTCGGGCGTGCCCTTGAGGCCGTGCTTCTGGAAGTGCCCGTACATGTGCTTGAAGTCGTAGAGCACCGCCGCGGGGAAATAGGGCTCGCTGCCCTTTTCCCACGCTTCGAGGTCGTCGCCTGCGTAGGTGATGGTGCGGCCGAGCGCCTTGCTCCAGATCTCCGCCGTGTCGGTGCCGGTGACCGGGCGCGGCCCGATCAGGTCGTAGGTCTTGCCCTCGTGGCCTGGCTGTGTCAGCGCGATCGCCGCGGCTTCCGCAATGTCACGCACGTCGACGCGCGACACGCCCACGCCGCCCAACGGCTGCGGATAGACGCCATACTTGAGCATGACCTCGCGGAACCAGGTCTCGTTCTGGTGGAAGTTGCTAGGGCGCAGGATGGTGTAGGGGATGCCGGACTGCTTGATCGCCATCTCGATGCCGAGCTTCGATCCAAAGTGCGGCAGGTACGGCGCGCGATCGACGTGCTGGACCGACAGGTAGACGATCTTCTTGAGCCCCGCGAGCTTCGCCGCGGTGAGCGCGGTCAACCCTTCCTGCGACTCCGTGACGCTGACGGCGTTGATGATGAAAGCGCCATCGACGCCGTCGTAGAGCCCCGCGAGCGACTTCGGCTCAAGCAGGTCACCCTTGTGCGCCTCGACGCCGGCACCCAGGCCCGCGAGCTTCTCGGGATTGCGCGTCAGCGCCTTGACCTGATGGCCGCGGGAAAGCAGCTCGCGGGCGACCTGTGATCCGACCGTACCGGTTGCTCCAAGGACGAGGAATTTCATGAAAACCTCCGTAAATTAGGGTTGCTGCGGTGAACCGACGACCCTTGGATGCGGCCGGGGGGGCACGGTTTCAAAAAATACGTGTTGGCACACATACTTAACAATGAGGGCCGATCGATGCGAGTTGCGCGCGGTCGCTGCGGTGCCCGCGCCCGCCCGCCCGCGCCCTCGACAACCCGTGCGCTAAGGCGGCATCATGTCGCCCACAGATCCATGCCCGCGCTGCGGGCTTCCGCACAATTCGCGACGATCCCTGAATACACGCTGCTTTTTGGAGGCCCTACGCCCATGACTGACACCCTCGCCCCGGTGCGCCCGGGAAAGCTCATCATCAACGGCGAGGCGGTCGACGCCGCCTCAGGCAAGACGTTCACCACCGTCAATCCCGCCACCGAGGAGCCGATCTGCGCGGTTGCGGAAGCCGGCGCTGAAGACGTCGATCGCGCGGTGAAGGCGGCGCGCGCGGCGTTCGATTCGGGCCCGTGGTCGAAGATGAAGACGTCCGAGCGCCAGCGCCTGCTGTGGAAGTGGTCCGAGTTGATCGAGAAGAACGCCGACGAGATCGCGCGCCTCGAGACCCTCGACAACGGCAAGCCGATTTTCGAATCGCGTCTGGTCGACATTCCGATGGTGGTCAACACCTTCCAGTATTTCGCGGGTTGGGCCACGAAGATCGCGGGCGAGACGTTGCCGGTGAATCCGGCGTACTTCACCTACACGCTGCGCGAGCCGATCGGCGTGATCGGTGCGATCATCCCGTGGAACTTCCCGATGATCATGACCGGCTGGAAGACGGCGCCCGCACTGGCCGCGGGCAACACGGTCGTGCTCAAGCCTGCTGAGCTGACGCCGCTATCGGCGATTCGTATTGGTGAACTTGCGATCGAAGCCGGGCTGCCGCCGGGCGTGTTCAACGTGGTGCCGGGCAAGGGTTCGATCGCCGGCGAGGCGATGGTAAAGCACCCGATGATCGACAAGATCTCCTTCACCGGCTCGACGCAGGTCGGCCGCCACATCATGAAGAGCGCCGCGGACACCATGAAGAAGCTGACGCTCGAGCTGGGCGGTAAGTCGCCGAACATCATCTTCGCCGACGCCGATCTCGACGCTGCCTTGCGTGGCGCCACCATGGGAATC
>JANLOX010000176.1:0-6244 GCA_031366795.1 Candidatus Eiseniibacteriota bacterium
CGCCGCCGCGATCGCCGCCGACCTTGGCACCATGATCCCCGGCCTGCGGGGCGATGTTCACGCCTCGGTCGTGGTGCTGGGCGACCATCGCGTCTCGGTCGAATCCGGCGCACGTATCGATCCGTTCTGTATGCTCGATGCGCGTGGCGGCCCGGTGCTCGTGCGCAAGGGCGCCTCGATAGCCGCGCATACGCTCGTCACCGGGCCCTGCGTCATCGGCGAGGGCACGCAATTGCTCGGTGGTTCGGTATCGCGTTCGAGCTTCGGCCGCCAGTGCCGCATCGCGGGCGAGGTCGAGGAGTGCGTGTGGCAGGGCTTCGGCAACAAGCGCCACCACGGTTTCCTCGGCCACAGTGTCATCGGCGAGTGGGTCAACTTGGGCGCCCTGACGACCACCAGTGACTTGAAGAACAACTACGGCAACGTGCGTGTGACCGTCGATGGGCGCGAGTATGACAGCGGCAATCCCAAGGTCGGCTCGCTGATCGGCGCGCACGTGAAGACCGGTATCGGCACGCTGCTGCCCACGGGCGCCGTCGTTGGATCCGGCGCCAATTTATTCGGAGGAGGCGTATTCGCTCCCAAGTCGGTCCCGAGCTTCGGCTGGTGGGATGGCCAGCAGATGCTCGAACACCGTCCCGACGCATTCACGCGCACCGCGCGCATCGCCATGTCGCGCAGGGCGGAGCAGGCGGGGGCGGAGGATGAGCAGGCATGGCAGCGACTCTACGATTCCACGCGCCAGGAGCGGGCCACTTGACCCTCGATCTGGCGGGTTACTAGACTCCACGGCCCGCGAGCACTCCCTCTTGATCGCGGGCAGGCAACGCGGGCCCTCTACCACCTGAACGTTCCGCCGCGCACTTCTTTTGGGGACCATTCATGCCTGAACTTCGCAAGGATCCGGTCGTAGGCCGCTGGGTCATCATTTCGACCGAACGCAGCCTCCGGCCCACCAGTTTCGCGCAGGACGCGCCGGCACGGACGAGTTCCTTCTGTCCGTTCTGCCCGGGGCATGAAGACAGCACGCCGCCTGAAGTGTGGGTCGATCGCGCGGGCACCGGTAGCCTGCCGAACACGCCGGACTGGCAGGTCCGCGTGGTGCCCAACAAGTTCCCAGCACTCCAGATCGAGGGCACGCTGGACCGCCGTGGCGAAGGCCTCTACGACCGCATGAACGGCGTGGGCGCGCACGAAGTCGTGATCGAGGGCCCGGATCATGGCACCGATCTCGCCGACCTGTCGCTCGAGCACCTGGCCAAGGTGCTGACCGCCTATCGCGCGCGCGTTGCCGACCTGCACCGCGACCGCCGCTTCCGCTACGTGCTGATCTTCAAGAACCACGGCGCCGGCGCCGGTGCGACGCTCGAGCATACGCACACGCAGTTGATCGCCACGCCGATCATCCCCAAGAGCATCCAGGAAGAACTCGATGGCTCGCGCCGCTACTTCGAGCTCAAAGAGCGCTGCGTGTTCTGCGACATCATCCAGCAGGAGACGTCCGAACAGAATGGCCGCCGTGTGGTCCAGACCTCCGACCGTTTCGTGGTGCTCGAGCCATTCGCGCCGCGCTTCCCATTCGAGACGTGGATCCTGCCGCTCAAGCACAGCGACTCGTTCCAGGCGATGTCCGACCCGGCTGAGTTGCTCGAGTTCGCCAGTGTGCTGCGCGAGACGCTGCAGCGGCTGAACCGCGCGCTGGACCGCCCGCCCTACAACTTCGTCATCCACACGGCACCGGTGAGCGACACCGAGCTCGAGCACTACCATTGGCACCTCGAGATCATGCCGAAGCTCACACGCGTTGCCGGCTTCGAGATCGGTTCGGGGTTCTACATCAACCCGACGCCGCCCGAAGACGCGGCCCAGTACTTGCGCGAGATCGCTGTCGAGATCTAGTTGCCGACGCCCGCAGGAAACACCCCGAACCGTGCGCGGTGGTCGGTCGCGCATGTCGCCAGCGAAATGGCCCCGCTCGCCAAGGTGGGCGGGCTCGCCGATATGGTCGGCGCGCTGGCCATGGAACAGGCGCGCAATGGGCACCGGGTGACCGTCGCACTGCCGGGCTATCGCGGCATCGCGATTCCCGACAGCTGGCACGTGACGCCGCAGGCCATCACCGAAGTGGCATGGGGCCTGCGTCGCGAGCCGGTGGGCTTCGACCTGTGCGAGGACCCCGAATCGGGGCTGCGCGTGCTGCTGGTGCATCACGCGGGAGAGCGCAAGTTCTTCGACCGCCCGGGCATCTACGACGATCCGCGTACCAACGAGGGCTACCCCGACAACGCCGAGCGCTTCCTGTTCTTCTGTCGCGCGGCACTCGAGGGACTGGGGCGGCTGGGTGAGCGCTTCGACATCGTGCACGCGCACGATCACCAGTCGGGCTGGGTGCCGTGTTTCATTCGAACGCATTTGCAGACCGAGCTGGCGTTCAGCAGTGCCGCCACGGTGTTCACGATCCACAACCTCGGCTACCAGGGCATCACGGATGCGTGGGTGCTGGCGCTGGCGGGATTCGGCGGTGAGCAGTTCACCATCGGCGGCCCGTTCGAGTACTGGGGCCGCGTGAACTCGCTGAAGGTGGGGTTGTCGTTCTCCGACATGTTGTCCACGGTCAGCCCGCGTTACGCGGTCGAGATCCAGGAGAGCGGCGAGTTCGGCTTTGGCCTTGAAGGCGTGCTGGCGATGCGCAGCCACGATTTGCGCGGCATCCTGAACGGCATCGACGATGGCTACTGGAACCCGGCGACCGACCGTTACCTGCCGCACCGCTACGACGCCACGAAGCTCGACACGAAGGAGCTGAATCGTGCGAGCCTCGCCGCGGAATGCGGCATGCCGGTCGAGCGCGACAAGCTGCTGGTCGGCATGGTGACGCGGCTCGTGGAGCAAAAGGGCATCGACCTGATCGAGCAGGCGGCGCACGTGCTGCTCAAGCTCGATGCGCGCTTCGTGGTGCTCGGCAGCGGGCAGCCGCGCTATGTCGAGTTCTTCCGCCAACTCGCGGCGCAGCATCCGGAACGCGTGTGCTTCCGTCCGGGTTATGACGAAGCGCTGGCGCACCGCATCGAAGCCGGCGCCGATTTATTCCTCATGCCGTCGCGCTACGAGCCGTGCGGCTTGAACCAGATGTACAGCCTGCGCTACGGCACCCCGCCGCTCGTTCGCGCGGTGGGCGGCCTGGCCGACAGCGTCCAGGAATTCGATCCGCTGACCCACCAGGGCACGGGATTCCTGTTCCAGTCCTACAGCGGGCACGAGATGGCGGGGGCGCTGCGCCACGCCATCTCGATCTGGAAGCATCCCGAACTGTGGCGCCACGTCCAGCTCAATGGTATGCGCTGCGACTTCTCGTGGCGCAAGAGCGCCGAGCGCTACGACCTGCTCTACACCGAAGCGCGCGAGCGCGTGGCGGGCGGTCGGATGCTGACGCTGCCGGTGGTCAAGGCGATGCTCGAAGTGCGGTCGAACGGTGTGGCCTAGGCTGACACCCATGGCGCTGTTCGCTTAGAGTCCCGCGTATGGCCCTCGTCCCCGGATCCCGCATCGGCAACTTCGAAATCGTTGGCGCCCTGGGCGCCGGCGGCATGGGCGAGGTGTTCCGTGCCAAGGACTCCCGGCTGGGCCGCGACGTCGCCATCAAGGCGCTGCCGCCGGCGTTCGCGCAGGACCCCGAGCGCGTGGCCCGGTTCGAGCGCGAAGCGAAGTTGCTGGCCTCGCTGAGTCACCCGAACATCGGCGCCATTCACGGGCTCGAGGAAGTCGAGGGCCACCGCTACCTGGTGCTCGAGTTCGTCGAGGGCGAGACGCTCGACCAGCGCCTGTCGCGCGGCCCCTTGCCACTGGCCGATTCGCTCGACGTCTGCCGCCAGATCGCCGCGGCGGTCGAGGCCGCGCACGAGAGCGGTGTGGTGCATCGCGACCTGAAGCCCGGCAACGTCATGCTCACGCCTTCGGGCGTGGTGAAGGTGCTCGACTTCGGTCTCGCGAAGGCCGCGGACCCAAGTGCAAGCTCCGACATGAAGCTGAGCGCTTCGCCGACCATGACCTATGCGATGACCGGCGTCGGCGCGATCCTCGGTACTGCCGCCTACATGTCGCCCGAGCAGGCGCGCGGCAAGCCCGTCGACAAACGCACCGATATCTGGTCGTTCGGCTGCGTGCTGTACGAGTGCCTCACCGGGCGGCGTTGCTTCGAGGGCGAGACGGTCTCGGACATGATCGCCCGCATCCTGCAGGGGGAGCCCGACTGGAACGCGCTGCCCGCGCAAACGCCGAATCGCGTGCGCGAGTTGATGCGGCGCTGTCTCGACAAGGACGCGCGTCACCGCCTGCGCGATATCGGCGATGCGCGGATCGAACTCGAAGAAGTGATCGCGCAGCGCACCTCGGGTACCACGGTGAGCGCCGCGGCTGCCGCATCCCGCAAGCGCGGGACCCCGCCACTCGTTGTCGCTGCTGTCGCGCTGGCCAGCGCCGCGATCGCGGTGTTCGCGTGGGGGAGCCTGCATCGTGTGGCGCCGCCGGCGCTCGTGCAATTCGAGGTGCCGGATGCCGACGGCATGGTGATCGACGCTGACGGCGTGAACATGGCGATCTCGCCCGATGGCCGCACGCTGGCCTTCGTCGCCGGCGACTCGGCGCGCAGCATGATCTGGCTGCGTCCCATGGGGTCGACCGCGTCCCACGCCCTCGCGGGGACCGAGGACGCGCTCCAGCCGTTCTGGTCGCCGGACAGCAAGAACATCGCCTTCTTCACCGACACGAAGCTCAAGCGGGTCGCGGCTGCCGGCGGCGAGGTCGAGGACATCTGCGAGGTGAAGCGCGCGCGCGGCGGCTCGTGGAGCAGCAAGGACGTGATCGTGTATTCGCCGACCTCCGATGGTCCGCTGTTCGCGGTCCCCGCGGGCGGCGGCGACGCGCGCCAGGTCACGCAGGTCGATTCGACGCACGGCGAGACCGGGCACCGCTTCCCGCTGTTCCTGCCGGACCACAAGCATTTCCTGTACGCGGCACTTCCACCCAAGGAAGGTCACTACGAGATCTACGCCGGATCCGTGGATGGCGGGAAGCCCACTCACGTGCTCCAGGCCAACAGCGGCGCGGTCTACGCGCCTCCGGGTGTCCTGCTGTACCGCAAAAGCGGGAACGTCGTCGTCCAGCCGTTTGACCCGGCCGCCCTGAAAATCAAGGGGAGTCCGGGGAGCCTCCGCGCGAACAGCACTCCAACCAATCGCTCGGGTGCCGCCGGGTTCAGCGCGTCCACGAACGGAACGCTCGCCTTCCGCACCTTCAAGCTCCCACTGGGGACACTGGTCTGGTACGACCTCGGGGAGCATCAGACGGGTCATGTTCCCATGCCGCCGGTCGCGGCCTATGAATTGGACGTCGCACCCGATAGCCGGCGCGCGGTCCTGAGCCGGATCATCGACGATGGCCAGTCCGAGATTTGGATCTACGACCTCGAGCGCGGTGTCTCGACGCGACTCTCGGAGGAGAACGGAACCTTGGGCTCGCCACGCTGGTCGCCGGATGGATCGCGCGTCGCCTACATGGCAGGGAAGGGCGGCCCCCAGCACTTCCTCATCCGTTCCGTCACCGGTAGTTCACCCGCGATTTCGTTGCTCGAGGATGACCATGCTTTCAAGCAGTTCGAAGGTTGGACGCCGGATGGGCACACGCTGGTGTATTCACGCCAGGATCCCACGACGCGATGGGACCTGTGGACGGTTTCGGTCGACGGCGATCACACGCCGCATCCGTTGCTCGTATCGCCTTACTCCGAACAGGGCATAGCGGTTTCGCCGGATGGCAAGTGGTTCAGCTATTCCTCCGATGAATCCGGAAAGCCCGAGGTCTATGTGCAGGCGTTCCCCGGCGGCGGTTCCAAGTACCAGGTGACCAACGGCGGTGGCACCTACGCGCGATGGAGCTCGGATGGCAAGCAGTTGGGCTACCTCGATCCCCGCCAGCCGCGCCAGTTGAGCATCGCGGATGTCATCCCGGGCGCTGAGTTCCGCTTGGGTCCGCCGCGACCCTACGGACGTGTCCCCGAGGCAGCATTTGTCGCTTCGACGACCATCGATGGCCAGCGCCTTTTGGCCATCATGCCGGCCGGCAAGTCGCCGATTCAATCGCTGACGGTCGTGATGAACTGGCCGCAGGCCGTGCAGTCGCGCTGACGCCCGTGCGCCCGCTGCGGTAATCTGCCCGACATGACTCTTTCCCCCGGCACCCGCATCGG
>JANLOX010000192.1:0-1576 GCA_031366795.1 Candidatus Eiseniibacteriota bacterium
TATTCGTGGATGAGCCGCACCGAGTTCGACATCGAGCCGGGACAGCCGCCGCTCACCTTGAACGCCCCCAATCACAAGGCGTCACTGGCGCTCCGGCACAGCGACAGTCCGCACGGCATCACCACCGAGTTGCGGGGCCGCTACCAGAACACCTTCCGCGTGAATTCCGCCGTGTTCATCACGGGTACGAATCTGAGGGGACCGGATGGCAGTACCTACCAGTACCGGCAGCCGCCCACCGCCATGTTCCTGGATGCACAGATTGCCTGGCGACTCCCGCTGGCGGCGGCAAATGGCGCCCTCATTTCGCTGAGTGCCACGAACCTGTTGAACAACCGCGTGCCGATGTTCGCCGGCGTGCCGGATATCGGCCGGCTGGTGATGACACGCCTTCAGTTCAGCCTGTAGTCGGCGCTATTCGCGAGACCATTTGCGTAGCACTCCATTCATGTCCTTCCCGCTTCTCATGCGATCCCTCGGCAATACGTTCCTGCGCGTTCTCCCGCTCCTCGCTGGCCTGCTAACGGCAGGCCAGCGCGCCGGCGCGCAGGCGCGCGAAAGGCCAGTCGCCTTCGACAGTGCAGGCCGGGTGACCGTGGTGACACCCCCGCTTGCCGCGCGACTGGGGCTGTCGGCGCCCGTGTGGCCAGTCAGCGGTGATTACCTCGATGCACGACTGTATGCGATCGATGACGCCAGCGGGGCGTATGTGCTCGTCGTACGCCGCCAGCGTGAGGTGCTCGAGCGATATGCGATCGATTCTGCCAAGCGGCGCGACCTCGCTGCGGCAATCGACCGCGGCACCACGACAGATCTTGCGCGCGGTGGCCCCGACGCGGTTCCCACATTCATCTCCGAACCCGTACGGGGCTCCTTCGTCTTGAACCAGACGTTGCTGGGAGCGATCATCTTCGGACCAGCGGCCAGCGCGCTCGTGAACGATCCCACCGGAGGCGCCGCGGCCTATCTGGCAGTCACCGGCGGGGCGTTCTTCCTTGCCGCGAACATGACGACGGGAAGCTCGGTGTCGCGCGCACAGAATCACCTGTCCTGGCACAGTGCCCGGCGCGGTGCAATTGCCGCGGACCTGCTGCTGTACTCGATGACCGGAAATGACGGAGGCCGTGGTTACGCGGCAGCATCATTGGTGGGCGGAGTCGCGGGCGACGTGCTGGGCTTCACGCTCGGCGAGCCGATGACGGACGCGGAGGCGCACGGAACGTCGCACGGGTCCACCGTGACGGCAGCGCTCGCGCTCGGGCTGATGGGTGCGAGCGGAATGTTCGAAAGCAATGGGTCGGGGCGCCTCGGGACCGCGCTCATCGTGGGAGCTGGGGCACTGGGCTACCCGTTGGGGCTCAAGTATGCGCGCTCGTCGCCGTATCGCGTCACGGCTGGCGACGTCGGGACGCTCGTGACCACCGAGTTGCTTGGTATGTCCGCGGCCGCTGCGCTGCTGCCGGACAGTCCGAACGAAAAGGCGGTGTATGCCGCGCTTACGGGCGGGTTTGCCCTCGGCGCCATCCTGGGCGACCAATTGCTCGTGCGGCCGTACGATCACACGGAGTCCGAGTCA
>JANLOX010000205.1:0-38041 GCA_031366795.1 Candidatus Eiseniibacteriota bacterium
CGACTCGCTGCTGCGCCATCTGCCGCCTTCGGCGCGCGTCCTGATCAGTTCGCGCACCGTTCCGCCGCTCGCGCTCGACCGGATGCGCACGCGCGATGAGGTGTTCGACCTCGATTCGAGTCACCTGCGTTATAGTCGCGAGGAACTCACCGAGTTGTTTCGCGAGACCTATGGCATGCCGCTCGACGAAGCCGAGGTGATCGCGCTCGAAACGGCAACGCAAGGCTGGCCGACGGCCGTGCATCTGGTGCGTGAAGCCAGGCGCCGTGCTCCCGACCGCGCGCTCGACAGCATCCTGTCCGAATTCCGCACCTCGGCGCTCGAGCTGCAGGACTATCTTTCGAACGAGCTATACTCCCGCTTCGAGCCGGAGGAGCGAAGACTACTGGAGCGACTGGTGGCCCCCGACCGGTTCGATGCCTCGCTCGCCGTGACGTTGAGCGGCATGCGTGAGGTCCGCCCGGCCCTGCAGCGGCTGGCCCAGCGCGGCGTGCTGCGTTCGTTCGGCTCGAGCGGCGAGACGACCTACCAGATGCAGGACCTGGTGCGGAACTTCCTCCAGCGCCGCCTCGTCGCGGATCGCGGCCACGGGGTGTGGCAGGCGCTCGAGCGTGACACGGCGGTCGCACTTGCGGCGCGCGGAGAAACGGAGCGGGCACTGCGCCACTTCCTGCTCGCCGGAGCCGCGGAAGAGGCCACCGACTTGGTGGTCCGGCTGGCGCGCCCAATGCTGCGCCAGGGACGCGCCGGAACTTTGTTGCAGTGCCTGCTCGACCTTCCCGCAGCGGTGGTGGAATCGAATCTCGAGTTGTTGGTCACGCTCGCCGACTGCCGCCAACTGCTCGGCCAGTGGGACGATGCCGAGCGCCTGTACGAGCAGGCCATCGAACGCTGCCGCTCAGCCGGCGCGCGCGCGCTCGAGTGCCGGGTGCTACTCGGCCAGACCAAGGTGCTCAACATGCGCGGTCATCACGCGCAGGTGCTGGGGCTCGCCGAACGCGGCCTGGCGATGGCTGCCGGGCTGGACCTCGAGACGCAGATCCGGCTGCTGCAGCGCAAGGCCGGTGCGCACTTTTACCTCGGGCAATACGCCGCCTCGGTGCGGATCCTCGATGAGGTGCGGCGCAAGCTGCCGGGCTCGGCCGACCAGGAACTCGTCGTGCCGACGATCCACAATCTAGCCATGGCGCTCGCCGCGAGCGGTAAGTTCCGCGAGGCCGCCAATGAGTTTGGCGCAGCGCTCGCGTGCGTGCGCGGCGCGCCATCGCCTCGCGCGCCGCTGTACCTGTCGAACCTCGCGTTCCTGCTCGCAGAGCTGGGCGAACTTGCCGAGGCCCGCGCCGCGGCTGAAGAGGGCCTGCGCGCCGCGCAGGCGTTCTCGAACCGGGCGCAGGAGATCACTTGCCGCGAAGCGCTGGCGCAGGTGCTGGCGCAGGGCGGGGACCTGGACGGCGCACTGGCGGAGTTGCGCACGGCGGATGGGCTCAATCGCGAACAGCGCATGGACGTGATCGCGGGCGACCTGCTGGCGCTGCGCGGCCGCATTTTTTGCATCAGGGGCCAGTACCGGCGCGCCGTTGGGTTCCTCGAAGAAGCGTTGGCGCGTTTGGGCGAACACACCGACCAGCCACGCTTCACCGAGTTCACCGCGACTCTCGCATGGTGTGAACTGCGCGCAGGCAGGGCACAGGTGGCGCATGACCGTTTGCTGCCGCTGGTCGGGCGCGCCGACGCCGAGGAGAACGAGTTCCAGCGCATGCGCGTGCACTACTGGTTGGCCGAGTCACTGATCGCGCTGGGGAACAAGGGCGAGGTGCCCGGGCATTTGGCGACCGCGCTGCGATTGGTGCGCGAGCGCGGCTACGGCTACTTCCTCGAGCTGCAGGCGCGCGAGGACGCCGCCCCCCTGCTGAGCGCGCTGGAGGCAGGTATCGAGATCGACACCGTCTCCGCGGCCCTCGTCGAAGCGGGCGCCGCGATCGAGGCGCCCCTGCTCGCGATGCTCGCCAAGGCTCCGCCCGCCAGCGCCGAGGCGATCGTGGCGATCCTCGGCGAAGTGGGTGGCACTCCGACCGCCGAAAAGCTCGGCGCGATCGTGCGCTCGCGGCGCTTCCTGCAGGCGGCGACACGCACCGCTCAGCGTCACATTGAGGCGCGGTTGACGCGCGGCGATGCGACCCCGGCACGGAGCACTTCCGCCCGGCTCGAGTTGTTCGGCGCGCCGCGGCTGCTGATCGATGGGCGCCCGGTACCGGCGTCGACGTGGCGCTCGCAACGCGCATTCCTGATCCTCGTGCACCTGGCGATCCATCCGCACGGCGCGAACCGCGACCAACTGCTCGACGCGTTCTGGCCGCCGCGCCGGCTCGCGGCGGCGCGCAAGAACTTCCATCCGACGCTGTCGTACATCCGCAGCGTCCTGCCCTCCGCCTTAGTCCCGCCGCTGTTGCGGGAGAACGAGACCTACCGGCTGAATCCGGAGTACCCGATGAGCTGCGACGCGTGGGATGTCCAGCGCGCGTTCGAGCAGGCGCGGCTCGCTGCCGATGACACCGCGCGGCACGCCGCGCTCTCGCGGGCGCTGGCCCTCGCGCGCCAGCCCTACCTCGATGGGTGCTACGAGGACTGGGCGTCCGAGGCGCAATCGTCCATGCGGGACCGGCTTGAGCGCGCGCATCTCGAGCTGGGAGCCCTGCTCGATGCTGGTGGCGCCGTTGAAGAAGCACTCGCGAACTACCGCGTTGCGGCGCAGTTCGATGCTTATCGTGAGTCCACGCGCGCGGCAATCATCGAGTGCCTCGTGCGCCTGGGGAACCGCCGCGCGGCATGGGTCGAATGGGAACGCCTGAAGTCGCTGCTCCACGAGGAACTCGCCGTCGACCCGCTGCCGGAGACTGCTGCGCGCGTCGCGCGGGCGCTCGGGTCGGACACCGAACCGCGACGGGCGAGAAACTCAGAAACCGCTGTGCCGCAGCACGTTACCATCTCCGCTCAAGTCCGGCTCAAGACCCATACTGCAGGATGAGCCCGTGAACCTCCCATCCCAGCCTACTCGCCCCTACTGGTCACGCGCGGCCCGCGGTACCCGCATGTTCGCGACCGCCCTGGTGTGCCTCCTGCTCGCGGGCACTGCTGTCATGGCGCGCGCCTCCCAGCCATTCATCTGGGACGACGACAGCGACGGGTTGGACGACCGGATGGAGTCAGTGCACCTGCTCGGCTACTCCTACTCGTTCGTCGGCGGGGATTCGCTGGGCCGTCAACGCTTCCAGGTGACACGCGTGGCGACCGATCTCGTCTACGGTGTCTACGTGGTGTTCAAGGCGCCTCCGGGCGCCTCCGACATCGCGGCATTGTCCGCGATCGGCATGCCGGTCCTGCATCGCTTCGAAGCCGTCCCCGTGGTGCGCAGCCTCGCCACCTTCGCCCAGGCGCAGGCCGCCAAGGCACTGCCCTCCGTCGAGCGGCTCGAAGTGGTGACGCTGCTCTACCCTGAGTCCCGCGAGGACCTGGGCAGCGCTGGTGTCGCCGATGCGACGCAGGAAATCTTCCCGACGTGGCAGGGAACCGGCGGCGGCAGCGGCGGTGGCGTGATCGTGGCGTTGCTCGACACGGGCGTGAACGACAGCCCCGATGGCGCCTACCCCGGACACGAGTCGCTGAGCGGCCGGCGCGTGGGCGGCGCGAGCTTTACCGCTGGTGATTCAGCCCTCGATACACCCATGAACGGCAGCGCAGATCCCGAGGACCGTGGCGGCGCACTCACCCACGACCACGGCACGCACATTGCCGGGATTGTGCTGGGCAGTGGCGGATCCAGCGGTTACGCGCCCGGGGTCGCGCCGCAAGCCCGATTCGTCGACGTGAAGGTGCTCGGCGACGCGGGGTACGGACTGGGCGTGGCCGAGGCGCTCGACTGGTGCATCCACAACCGCGCCCGCGATTGGGGCGTGGGGGCGACGTGGCAGGGGATCGACGTGATCAACCTGTCGCTCTCGAGCGTGGATGAGAGTGACGGCAACGACGTGCAGTCCCACCTCGCCGCGCGCGCGGTGGCACTGGGGATTTCCGTCGTCGCCTCGGTCGGCAACGCCGGCATGGCGCATCACATCCCCTCCCCCGCGGCCGGGGATGGCGTGCTTGCCATCGGCGCCTACGACTCCCAGCGCACGCCACGAGCGAGCGACGATCGGTTTGCCCCGTTCAGCGACCAGGGCCCGCGCGCCGGTGACGGGGACGCTGACGCGCTGGACGAGCTCAAGCCGGATCTCGTAGCACCCGGCGTGGCAGTGCTGTCCGCCGACGGCGACCTCAACAGTGACGGAACGCATTACCAGCGGCTCAGCGGCACGAGCATGGCGGCGGCGGTGGTGAGCGGCGCTGTGGCGGCGCTTCGCTCGGAGTTCCCGGCATTGACGCCAGGCGACATCACCCAGGTGCTTCGCGTGACCGCGCGCCGCGATGTCGGCGGCCTGCCCGCGGGAACGCAGGGCGCCGACCCGCGGTGGCAATCCGCGATGGGTTGGGGCGCCCTCGATCTCTATGCGGCCCGGCTCGAGCTGCTGCAGTCGCAGCGCTCGCAGGTCCGCCGTCTCGCCCTCACGAAGGATGTGGCGAGCGTGACCGTCACGGCGTGGACGCAGCGGGAACGCGGCGCCGCGCACTTTGTGCTGGAGCGCGCCAATGACCTGGGCGGTACGCCCGGCGCCTTCGCGGCCATCGACTCCGCCGCTGCCACCGGAGATTCCTCGCTCGCCTCGACGAACCTCACCGCCTATTCCTGGGTGCTCGCGACGCCACCGGCGGAACGCGGTCTCACCTACTGGTACCGCATAGCCTACACGGAAGCGGGCGCTCGGTTCGCGACGCCCTCGCGCGCCTTCACGAATTCCGTGGGCACCAGCGCCGCCACGCTGCGCGTTCGCATCGTGCACGACGCGTATGACCACGACATGGACGCAACGATCACGGTGGGCGGACAGGCAGGAGTGCTGCGGAGCGGCACCAATGCACCCGCGCTGGCGCCGCCCACCTATCACCTTCCCGGCTCGAGCGGCAGCGTCTCGAGCGACTACGTCAATGGCACCAGCACCACCGGGACGGTCGCGTGGGATTTCGAGATCGAAGTCCCCGCAGGCGAAGCCGGCGAATACCTGCCGCCGTCCTCCACGCATCCCTGGTTGCTACGGGCGACCGACGGCGGCTACCTCAATCGCGCGGGGAGAATCGAGCGATTCGAAATGACGTGGCATGGACCGAATGGCGACATGGTATTCACCGGGTCGCCGGTTCCCCAGGCAACGATCGAGGGCCAGACGGTCGATGTCAGCATCGCCCCGGGTGTGCTCGGCGTCGGAGTACCGCCTGGACAGTCGCTCGCCTTCCGCGCGATGCCCTGCCCCGTCGGCGCGGGGGGCAGCGTCCAGCTCGTGACGGGCGGCCGGGATCCCGGTCCGCTTCAGCTGTTCGACCTCGGCGGACGGGAAGTCGCGCGTTCGGCGTTTACCCACTCCGGCGGCCTATGGATCGCAACCTGGAACACCGCCCAGGGAACTGGCGGGGTGGCGCGGGCGGGCGTCTATTTCGCCCGTGCCGGTAGTGCCACGGCCCGCATCGTGGTGCTCGGCCGCTAGGGATTTTTAGACGTGCCTGATTCCACGCAAGCCACCGCATTTTAATCACTTCCGCCTCACTAACACGGCCGCAACGCTCCCCACTCAAGCGGAACTCAACTCCCCTCGGCGACGATCAGCGGGTCAACAATTCGCGCGGCTCAACCGGTCTCCATGTCCATGGAGACCGGGCGCGAACAGACCGCCGCTCCAGTTAGGGGACCAGTCGACATGCCGCTTCGACGAGTGCTTGCCACCGCGCTGTTCGCGCTCACGCTGGCCGTGACCGCAACGCCCGCCGCCCACGCCGCCCTGTGGGACGCGAACCAGAATCGCATCGACGACCGCATCGAGGCCGTCAACACGAATGGCCTGGCCGCCGCGCACGTTGGGAACGTGCTGAGCGGACGTTTGATCCTGTTCGTTTACCCGGACGCCCACCCGTTGGCGTACGGCGTCTATGTCCGCTACGACCACGCGCCCACGGAACTCGACGTGGCGGCACTGACCGGCGCCGGCGCCGAGTTGCTGTGGCGGCCGCGCTACATTCCGTACCTGCGCGCACGCGCTACCTTCACCCAGATTCAGGCGATCGCCGCCCTGCCGGGTGTCGGTGAGGTCGAGGCGTGGCAGGTGATGTACCCCACCAATGACATCGCCACGCGCACGCTGCGGGCTCGGGAGACCGCGGGTGGGGCTGGCTCGAACATGTTTCCCTCCACCTGGCGCAACCTCGGCGTCACCGGGCGCGGCAAGGTAGTCGGCATCATCGACACAGGCGTCAATGACGCCCCGAGCAACACCTACCCGGGGCACGAGTCGCTGCGGGGGAAGTTCGTCGGCGGGGGTAATTTCTCCAACCCTGACGCGTCCCTGAACACGCCAGCCGATTCGAGCGCGAATCCCATGAACGCGGCGGACGCGGAAGGCTCGTACCACGCGACCCACGTCGCGGGAACGGCCATCGGCAGCGGCGGTCCGACCGGCGTGCTGCCCCCTGGCTCCCCGCCCGGACCCTACGCGGGCATGGCTCCCGACGCGTGGCTCGTGGACTGCAAGGCGCTGTCGGATGCCGGCGTGGGTGGCGGCGCCGCCGAAGCGCTCGAATGGTGCATCGCCCACCGCAACACGGTGTGGGGCGCCGACGCGCTGGGCGTGACCTATCGCGGCGTGCAGGTCGTCAACATGAGCCTCGGCGGCGTGAGCGCCTCCGACGGAAACGATGCCGATTGCGCCGCCGTGAATGCGGCCACACTCGCGGGCATCGTGGTGTGTGTCGCCACCGGCAACGACGGCAAGACGGCCTACATGCCGAGTCCGGCCGCGGCCGATCTCGACATCTCGGTCGGGGCGTTTCAGGACGCCAACAGTATCCCGCACGCCGACGACATCGTCGCCAATTACTCGAATGAGGGCCCGCGTCTCGCCGATGCCGACTCGGACCACCTGGACGAGATGAAGCCCTCGGTGTGCGGGTCGGGCTCGGACATCGTCTCGGCGCTGGGCGACCCCACCACGGACGGCACCCGTTACCACAACATCAACGGCACGAGCATGGCGACTCCGACCATCGCGGGATTGTGCGCGCTGATCCTGCAAGCCAACCCGACGCTCACGCCGCTGCAGGTGCGCGATATCTTGCAGAACACCGCCGAACATCGCACCGACCACGGCAAGCAGCCGGCCGGCTCCGCCGACCCGTTCTCGCTCGACCCGAACTACCACCCCTCATGGGGCTGGGGCGAGCCGGATGCTTATGCGGCAGTCAAAGAAGCGATGAATTCCGCGGGGACGCAGGTGGTCAGCGAGGGCGCCGTTGCGGCGATCCTCGCGGGCCAGCTGCAAGTCACCGTGCGCTGGAGTACGCAACGCGAATCGGGCGTCGCCGCATTCTCGGTCTCCCGCGCCGCCGATGCCGGCGGCGTGGCGCAGCAGTGGGCCACCGTCAGCCCGGCGATCGCGCCCACGGGACATCGCATCATCGAGCGCACTTCGAACCGGACCTCCTATGTGTGGACAGACCTCGATGCCGCTCTCGTCGCGGGTGCGGCGTACTGGTACCAGGTGCGCTGGACCGACACGCAGGGGTTCGCCCACGTCGAGCCGGCATTCCGCATCACCACCGATACGCCGCCGCTGCGGGCGCGCGTGACGTGGGTGATCACGCACAACGCGCTCGACAACGACGTGTTCGCCCGCTTCGGCAGCGGCACCGACCCCAACCACGCGGCGTTCGTACGGCCGTGCGGCGGGTCCACCTCCGCGGACTCCTCGCGCACGATCATCCCGGTCGGGTTTGGCACGTCGAAGCGCTACTACTTCCACGCCGACCTGAGGGATCGCGATCTCGTCAGCGGTTTCCTGCCGCCCTCGGCCGCCAATCCCTGGTTCCTGTCGGTGCTCGAGAAGGGCTACGTGAACACCGAAGGCATCGTCGACAGTTTCTCGGTGACGGTGTACGAGACGTCGGGCACGACAACCTACCGCTCGCCGCAGCCGTCGACAGCGACCGCCGAGGGCCAGATCACGACGATGTGGATTCCGCTGAATCCCGCAACTACGCTCAACCACACTCCCGTGCTCGACCCGATCGGCCCGCGCAGCGTGGGTGAGGGACTGGCGCTCGCGTTCCAGGTCCATGCCACCGACGCCGAGCCCCCAGCGGTAACGCTGTCGGTTACGGGCCTCCCACCGGGCGCGGCGTTCGATGCGCCCAGCGGAGCTTTCCACTGGACGCCCGGTTACGGACAGGCCGGGAGCTATGCGATCACTTTCCATGCGACCGATGCCATGTCGGCCGCGGACAGTGAGCGCGTCACCGTGGACGTCTCCGCCCGCGTGCCCGGCAGCAACACCTCGCCCACACTCGATCCTATCGTCGACCCCAGCGGGCCGGCAGGTGCGTCGATCGTGTTCACCGCCACGGCGCACGATGCGGAAGACGACGCGCTGCAGTTCGCCGCCGCGCCACTCCCGCCCGGTGCGGTGTTCTACCCCTCGACCGGAAACTTCGCCTGGACGACCTTTCCGGAGCAGGCCGGCGTCTATCACTTCACGGTGCATGTGACCGACTCCCACGCCGCGGCGGATTCCCAGTTCGTGACCGTGACGATTACGCCGGCCGCCGCAATCACGGCGAGTTCGTGCACGCCCGACACCATGACATTCACCGGAACCGTGGGAGCGAATGCGCAGGGACTCCAGGTCACCAACGCCACGCACTCATTCATGATCGAACCGGGAACGGCACACGTGCAGGGCGCGCTGAACTGGACGGGCGGGCCGGCGATCGACCTTGATCTCTACCTGCTCGACGCGAACGGCAACACGGTCGCGAGCGGCGCCACGGCAACCGCTGACCCGGAACACCTGACGTTTGCGAACCCGGCTCCCGGGAGCTACCGGTGGCAGGTCTCCGCCTACGACAACCCCAACCCGAACGAGGCCTACACCGTCACGAGCATCCGGTGCACCGGCGCGACGCTTGGCACCGGTGTAGTGGAGGGGCCCGCAGCCATCGCCTTGGCGCAGAACTTCCCCAACCCGTTCACGCGGACCTCGGTGATCCGGTTCGCCATCCCGCGGTCCCAACAGGCGAGCCTCCGAATCTTCGACATCTCGGGCCGTCAGTTGCGCACCCTCGCCGATGGCCCCCTGCAGGCCGGCATGTACCAGCGTGTGTGGGACGGCCGCAGCGACGCCGGGGAGCGGCTCGCGGCGGGGGTGTATTTCTATTCGCTCGTCACTGCGGAAGGAACCCGCAATCGCAGGATGGTGATGCTCAAGTAACTCGACAGCCCAAGGGACTCAAGCGATCGCAGGCCGGCCACCCCTCGTACCGGGGTGGCCGGCTCGTTTTCAGGCACGAGGTTCTCGGTGAGCTTTAAAGTCTATTTTCCGAGCCACGCGCTTGGTCCTGGATTCCGCGACCCGGATTCACTGAGCGCGGACCACGATTCCCAACAACATCTGCGCCAGGATGATCTTGGCGATCGTCGCCAGCGGGTACACCGACGCGCTACCGACTTCGGGCCCCTAGTCTTCGGTGCCGAGCTTCGAGAACGCGAGCACCGCAGGCTGCGTGTGGATCCCCGCAACCATGCCCTCGAGCAGGGCGGGCCGGATGCGCAATACTGCGTGACCGATCCACAGCGAGATCCATGCGACGCCGCACGTGATGACCGCACCCGCCGCGAACAGCGGTAGTCCTCCGCTATGCGCCAGCGACTCAGCGAACACCCAGCCCGAGCGCGTGCCCACTCCCGCGAAGAACAGCACCAGCCCGAGTTGGCGCAGCGTGAGGTTCGCGCCATAGGGCATGACCCACACGATGGGACCGCTCCTCCCCAGCCAACCGAGCAGCAGACCCGCGATCAGCGGTCCGCCGGCGATACCGAGTTGGAACGTCCAGCCGCCCGGCACTGGTATGGGGATCATGCCGAGCACCAGCCCGAGCCCCGCGCCGAGCCCGAACGTCAGCACATCGACCTCGGCGAGCTCGCGGTAGGAGTCGCCAAAGTAGCGCGCCACTTCATGCATGCGCCCTACGGGTGCAAGGACGCGAACGCGATCGCCGGGTTGCAACACGGTGCCGCCGGTGAACATCACGTCCTCATCGCCGCGTCGCAGCCGCGTGATGCGCGCGCCGAGCCGCCTCAGGCCCTTGAGGTCACGAATCCTGCGCTCGAGCACAGAGGGATTGGAGACGAAGATGCGGCGGTAGTCGAGCACACGGCGGTCCAGGTCGATGCGATCGGCGGAGTGCTCACCGACGGCGGCGATCACTGCGGGCAATTCACTGGCGGGACCCACGAGACTCACGAGGTCCCCCAGCCGCAAGGGTTCGCGCGGCTCGATGACCCTCACTTCGGAACCGCGCTTGAGCCGGGCAAAGCGGGTGCGCCAGCCTGAACTGCGCGCCAGCTCGCCCAGCGGCTTGAGACACGCGTCGGCGCGCGTGACGCGCGCGATCATCACCACCATCGGCTCGCGCGGTTCGGTGACGGCGTTGCGGAACAACGTACGTCGCGCCAGCACGATGGCGAGCAACGTGCCGAGGACCCCCATGGGATAGCTGACGGCGTAGGCCGCGACGGCCGCGGCCGCCGGGCCCCCGGGGCCTGCAGCACCGCTCGTCCCCACGCGTTCGAGCACGGCGGCGAGCGCGGGCGTGTTGGTGAGACTGCCGGCATACAGTCCGGCGGTCAACGCAGGGCTCAGGTGAAGGAGGCGCCGTGCTGCGAGCGCCAGGCCCGCGCCGGCGACCAGGACGCCCAACGCGAAGACCGCATCGCGAAGGCCACCCCGGCGCAATGCGCTGACGAATCCCGGCCCGGTGGACAGCCCAACGGTGTAAACGAACAACACCAACCCGAGCCGCTGCACGATCTCCGGGCACTGCAGCCGCGGATCGAGCGCGCCGACCGCCAGGCCGACAAACAGCACGGCGGCGACACCGACGCTGACCCCGCGAATCGAGACACGCCCAAGTGCAAAGCCCAGCGCCAGCACGATGAACAACAACAGCAAGGGCTGCTGCACCAACAGTTCGATCATACGCGCAGCTTAGCGCCTCCGCGTGACGGGACCGTAGTGCGTCGACGCGCCCGTGCGTGGACGCGCCCCGCTCAGCGGCCCAGAACCTTGCGGATACGAGCCAGGTGGTGCCAGCTGTGTCGCACCGCGTGATCCTCGAGCACGAACTGCGCGGTAACCGGCGCGCCAAAACTGAGCGAAAACGGCGCGGCCGAATCCAGTTGTTCGTCGGTAAAGACGCGGACGGCCTCGGCGGCCTTCCGGCTCTCGGTCCGCAGGAGCTCCAGCGTTGCAGCCTTGCTCGCGGCGGCGTTGTCGATGGCGTGCTTGGCGTTCATCTCGGCGACGGCGTCCCAGGTGACGTCCGTGACGGCATTGCCCCCCGCGATCACCTGCGCGAGATGGACCTCGATCGGATAGACGCTGGCGACATGGTGCACGAGCACTCCGGCCGCACGGCCGTCACGGCCATTGACCAGGATGGGCGCGCGCCACTCGGCATCCGAGAGGCTTTCCGCAAAGGCCGCCAGACCCGCAGCACCCTCTTCGATTCGTGCTGCCAATGCTTCCGCTCGCTTGCTCATGGGGATCTCCTCGTCATCGGGGGGCACTGCGAAATCGTGGTCGAACCATCCGTTGCGACGGGCCCATCCGAACGGCCGCCACGCGTTGCCCGTTCCCGATGTTTTTACCACACACCGGGACACCGTGTGGAACGCGGCCAACTCAGCGCGTGCCGGGCTCCGTGGCGGGTTCGGGAATCGCTGCGTGACCGCCTTTCGGCGACAGCGGCCGGAACCTTCGCCACGGCCGCAACAGTTGCCGGCCGAGCGCGCGCACGAACGGCCCGCCCCACAACCCGACGGAGACGAGCGCGCCGAACAGCATGACCGCGTCGATACTGGCGCGTCCCTCGCGCGTCCAGTAGACATCGCGCAGGTTGAGCCACAGCGCGAACTCGTCGAGCGTCAACGCTGCTCCCATCGCGAACAGCAGCGACGTCACCCTGCCGTAGCGGTGCGCGGCGCGCTGGTCGCCCGCGCCGGGTTGGATCATCGAGAGGTAGCCGACGGCCAGCAATAACACGATGCCCCACACGAGATGATGAACGTGGGTGCCGCCGATCAACAGCCCGGCGCCGGAAATATTGTCGCGGAGATGATGGGTCGTCAGGCGCGTCACGGCGAACGTGACGAAGAAGCCGAGCGAGGCGAGAAACATGCGCTCACGCCGCGGGTCACGAAAGTGCCGCCGGTAGAGTGCGAGCAGCCGCTGGAGTTGCATGGCAGGGGACCTCGTTGGCTCGCGCGCCGTGTCGCATCACGCGCGCGACACAATGTTCTCGCGGCCCGCGCGCCGGCGCCACGGGATTGTCGCGCCCCGTGCTGGGCGATTTTTCCCACGCTTGTGCCTTTGATGTCCCGCCCACGCCAACGGGTGCGCTACATTCTGGGCATGGAACCCGCGCATCGCCTTTCGCCGCGCAGCTTGATCGCCGTGGCAACCCTGTCGTGCTGCCTCACCGCGCGGCCGGCCAAGCCGGCGGACACCGTCGTGGCGCCCTACCCTGCGCTTCGGCAGCCCGGGGAATCCCGCACCTTGAGCGCGATCCGGAACCTCGACGCACCCGCGGCGCTGCGACCGTGGCTGGAGCTGGGCAACCCCCAGGCATTCGCGGATACGACCCTGCCGCGACTCGGCCAGCTTTCGAGCGATGACCGCGCGGGCCTCGCCCTTCGCCTGCAGCAGCGGGACGTTCCCACGCGCGTCGCAACGTATGCATTCCTGCAGGTCGGAACGCCGTATGAACTGGGCCCCCTCGGTGAGGCCGCCCCGCCGGACACGCAGCCGGTGCTCGCGTTCAGGACTACCGACTGCACGACGATCAACCTGGTCTCGGCCGCACTCGCGCACGCGATCGACGCCACGGGCGAACTCCCGGCGATGGCGCGCTCAAACTATCGCGGCGGGTTCATCTCATACGCCACGCGCTTTCACTTCACCACCGACCGGCTCGACTCCTCGCCTTGGTTCCGCGATATCACGCGGCGCGCCGGAGGGGATGCCTGCAAGCACCAGTGGGTGACGCTCAACCAGCGCGCGGATGGCAGCCATTGGATCCCCATCGACTGGACGCGCCGGCGCGAGGTGTTCTATGTCCCGCGCGAGAGCGGCGCGGAATTCGAGCGCTGGTTCACTCAGCACCGCATTCCGGCCGCGATGGGAATCGCCTTCGTGAAGGCGAGCAAGCTCGCGGATGGGCTCGATGTCGTGCACGAATCGATGCTGTGGCAAGGGCGCACGCTGTTGCACGCCTCGAGCCTGTCGGGGCGTGTGGTCACGCTACCGTGGCGGCAGTTCCTCGAGGAGTCGGGCAGCCGCTACGACGGGTTCGTGCTGTTCGAGTACCGCTGAGCGCGGGCGATCGGTGCAGGCGCGGCCAGCGAATGCGTTCCACCGGCCGGGGCTCAGCCGGCTGCCAATCCTGCCGATAACGACTGGGAACCCGCTGCTCCAACACTCGACATTCCACGCCCCCGCCTAACCTAGACCCGAGGATGCCATGGCCAAGTCCCGCGACGCCGCTAAGCCTTCGACCGATTCCAGCGCGCTCGTGCTCCCCTTCCGCGTGAGCGATGGCAAGGGCTTCCGGCTGGCCGATCACGACCCCGGCAAGACGCTCGGCCTCAAGTCCAAGGGCGATGCCAAGGAGCAATTGCAGCGCGGCGTCGAGCAACTCGCGAAACTTCAAGAGCAACTCTATGCGCAGGACCGGCTCAGCGTGCTGGTCATCGTCCAGGCGATGGATGCGGCGGGCAAGGACAGCGTGATCGAGCATGTGATGTCCGGCATCAATCCGCAGGGCTGCCAGGTGTTCGCCTTCAAGGCCCCCTCGCCTGAAGAGCTGGATCACGACTTCCTCTGGCGCACCACGCGCTGCATGCCCGAGCGCGGCCGCATCGGCATCTTCAACCGTTCGTACTACGAGGAAGTGCTGGTGGTGCGCGTTCACCCTGAATACCTGGGGGGCCAGCGCCTGCCCGAGCCCATCGACCTGAAGACGATCTGGCGCGATCGCTTCGAAAGCATCAACGCGTTCGAGCAGCACATGGCGCGCAATGGCACCGTGATCCTCAAGTTCTTCCTCAATGTCTCCAAGCGCGAGCAGAAGGCGCGCTTTCTCGAACGGCTCGACGAACCCGAGAAGAACTGGAAGTTCTCGCTCGGCGACATCAAGGAGCGGGATCGCTGGGACGAATACATGGCCGCGTACGAGGACATGATCCAGCACACCAGCACAGAGCACGCGCCATGGCATGTGATCCCCGCCGACCACAAGTGGTTCACGCGGCTGGCGGTCGCTGCGGCGATCGAAGACCGCATGAGCACCCTCAAGCTGAAGCAGCGCACCGTCGATCCGGCGCGGGCTCAGGAGCTCAAGGCCGCGCGCGCGCTGCTAGGCAAAGCGTAGCTCGCGCGAAACGGCGTCCGGCTCAAGGAAGGCCAGCAGGCCTTCGCCCTCCGCTGCCACGATCTCGCGCGCTGTCTGCGTGAGCGGCGCGAACGGCGTGAGCACGAGCGTCGCCGTCTTGCGCTTCGTCTCGACCCGCCACGTCCCTGCGACGAAGCCATCGATCAGGAAGGTGGCCAACACCCGCAGGTTCGCAGTGGAAATTGCCTTGCGATTCACATCGGCAATGATCCTGCGCCGGTCCGCGTGAGCCAGCAGGATGTTGTCGTAGTCGGGCAGGAAGCGCACCGGTGCCTCGACGCTCCCTTCTGGGCGGGGCGCACGCGGGACATCGAACAGCTCACGCTGGCGTTCGTCCCGGAACACCGCGAGCTGTGGGCGCAGCGCGTCGAACACGGCAGCGAGGCCGCTCATGCCCGACCACTCCTGCGCGTCCGCCACGGTGGCCGGGCCGAACGCCCCGAGATAGCGAACCATCAGGGTCGCCGCGTGCTGCTTCACGCCGGTCAGTTTGCCCAGCCAGGCTTCGGCATCGGCGAACTCAGGCTTGCCCGGGAACCCCCAGGCTCCGCCGTCGGGGACCATGACCAGTGGCAGGTGCGTGCGAACGGCGTAGCCCATGGCGCGCTCGTCGATCTGCGGAAAACGTGTCGCGAGCTCGCCGCGCAAGGTGTCGAAGGTGCGCGAGCCGGAATGAAACAACTCGCGCGCCGCGGCGATGACTGCGTCGAGATCCAACGCCTTCACTTTGTCACCCAGCACCGACTTCATTCCGGTCGACAGCATGGGCTGGAGCGTGGCGCGGAACGCCACGAAATCGCGCGCGCTCACCACATGAATGGTGCCGCGCATCATGGTCGCGCGCACGATCTGGCGCTTGGTGATCGCGGCGGTCAGCGTTTCGCGGCGGAACGCCGGGACGCGCGACCACATCCCCACGTACGGCGGGCGCGCCAGCTGGGCCTGCATTCCGGCGAGCGCTTCGACCACGCGCAAAGGCGTCGCGGTTTTACGTTCGAGCAGCAGTTGGCGCGCCAGCAGGGCACGGTTCAGCGCGCGCAGGCTCATGGTTTCGGGGGGCATGGAGCGGTGAATTTGCCCGACGGCTTCGCGTGGCGCAACATTGCCGCGTTCGTTGCCCTTCCACCCCGGCCGCGGGAGAGTTCGCATGCGCAGGCTTCGAGTGATGGTGTTCGCGTTGATCATGCTGTCGGCTCGCGGAGCGAACGCCGCTCCCGCCGCGGATCTTCCCGCAGGCATCGCGCGCATTCACTACCACCGTCCGCGCGCGGACTACGCCGGCTGGGGACTCCACGCCTGGGAGGACGCCGCGGTGACGGTCCCCTGGGGCAGCCCGTTGGCGCCGGCCGGGAACGATGCGTACGGCACGTACTGGGACGTCAAGCTCAAGCCCGATGCCAAGAAGCTCGGCTTCATCGTGCACAAGGGGGACCTGAAGGATCCCGGCGTCGATCAATTCCTCGACGTGACGAAGCAGCGCGAAGCCTGGCTGGTGTCCGGGCGGGCCGATGTATCCGCCAGCCCTCCCGATGTCGCGGGGCTCGCGTTCGGCGACCTGTCGCGCGCGCGCGCCCACTGGATCGATCGCAGCACGCTGGTGTGGCCGGATGCTCCCGCGGACGCCGCGTTTCAGCTGCTCGAATCTTCTGACGCGAAACTCCGGCTGACGCGCGAGGGTGTGAGCGGCGGCGAAATGCTGCCGCTGCGCGTCGACGCGCAAGGTATGAGCGTCACGCAGCGCGCCGAATTCCCATACCTCGCGAAGGGGACCGTGCTGCGTCTCGAAGGCGTCGATACCGCAAAGCTACGCGCGCTGTTGCGCGGGCAGATCGCGATCGCCATGCGCGCGGCCGACGGCAGTCGCGATGCGACCGCGTTGCAGATCCCGGGCGTGCTCGACGATGTGTGCGCCTACGATGGCAGCCTCGGCGCCACGTGGGGCCCCCGCGGTCCGCTCCTGCACCTGTGGGCGCCGACCGCCCGCAAGGTGCGGCTCATGCTGTTCGCCGGGCCACGCACGCCAGAGCCCGAGGCCACGATCGACATGGCCGACTCCAACGGTGTGTGGAGCGCCACCGGGCAACCTGCGTGGAAGGATAAGTTTTACCTCTACGAGGTCACCGTTTACACGCCGGCCACGCAGGGCATCGAGACTTCGCGCGTCACCGATCCCTACTCGCGCAGCCTGTCGCACAACTCCGAGCGCTCGCAACTGGTCGACCTCGCGGATCCCTCACTCGCTCCCACGGGCTGGGGCGATGTGCGCAAACCCGCCCTGCGCGCCCCTGAGGATGCGGCGATTTACGAGCTGCATGTGCGCGACTTCAGCGCCATGGCGAACGATGTGCCCGATTCCCTGCACGGGACCTTCCTGGCATTCACGCTCGAATCGAACGGTGTGCGCCACTTGCGTGAACTGGCGCGATCCGGCATCACGCACATCCACCTGCTGCCGTCGTTCGACTTCGCGACGGTCGACGAGGACCGCTCGACCTGGCAGGACGCGGGTAGGCTCACCGGGCAGCCGCGCGACTCGGAGGCGCCGCAGGCGGCGGTGACGCGGGTGCGTGGCCGTGACGGCTTCAACTGGGGTTACGACCCCGTGCACTACGGGGTTCCTGAAGGCAGCTACGCCACGAACCCCGACGGCGTTGCCCGCATCATCGAGTTCCGCCGCATGGTGCAGGCGCTGTCGCGCGACAGCCTGCGCGTGGTGATGGATGTCGTCTACAACCACACGCACGCCGCGGGGCTCGAGCGCTTCTCGGTACTCGACCGCATCGTGCCCGGCTACTACCAGCGCCTCAATCCCGATGGCGCCGTCGAGAACAGCACCTGCTGCGCCAATACCGCGAGTGAGCACCACATGATGGAAAAGCTGATGATCGACGACCTCTTGCACTGGGCGCGCGACTACAAGGTCGACGGCTTCCGCTTCGACTTGATGGGTCATCACATGAAGCGAAACATGGAGCACATTCGTGATGCCCTCCACGCGCTGACGTTGGCGCGCGACGGCGTCGACGGCAGCGCCATCGTGATCTATGGCGAGGGCTGGGACTTCGGCGAGGTGTCGCGCAACCAGCGCGGCGTCAATGCGACCCAACAGAACCTCGCCGGCACCGGGATCGGCACCTTCAACGACCGGCTTCGCGATGCCGTGCGTGGTGGGAGCCCATTCGCTGACCGGCGCGCGCAGGGCTTCGCGAGCGGGCTGTTCACCGCCCCCGGCGAGGTCGATCACGGCGGCGAGGCGGATCGTGTGAAGCTGCTCGACGCCGAGGACCGTATCCGTGTCGGGCTCGCGGGCAATCTCGCGCAGTACCGCTTTACTGACCGGAAGGGCAACACCACCAGCGGGGCAGCGCTCGGCGCCACCGGCTACACGGCGGACCCGCAGGAGTGCATCAACTACGTCGAGGCGCACGACAACGAGACCCTGTGGGACAAGCTGCTCTATGCGCTGCCCACTTCCACCTCGCGCGCCGATCGCGCGCGGCTTCAGGTCCTCGCATTGTCTGTCCCCGAGCTGGCGCAGGGCATTCCGTTCTTCCACGCCGGCGACGAGATCCTGCGCACGAAGTCGATGGATGCCGATAGCTACGATTCCGGCGACTGGTTCAATCGTTTGGACTGGACGCTCGACTCGAATGGATCGGGAATGGGGTTGCCGCCGGCCGGCAAGAACCGCGATCGCTGGCTTACCATCGGCGATCGCTTGCGACGCCGCGAGCTGGAACCCACCCATGATGACCTGGCCACCTCGTATGGCGCGTTTCGCGACCTGCTCGAGATCCGTCGCAGCTCACCGTTATTCCGGCTGCGCACCGCCGCCGACATCCAGCAGCGCGTCGGCTTCCTCAATACAGGGCCGGCGCAGCTGCCCGGCGTGATCGTGATGACGCTGTCCGATGCCGGCGATGGCGTTACCGATCTCGATCCGCGCTGGTCACGGATCGTCGTGGTGTTCAACGCCACGCCCCAGGAGCAACGCATCAGCTACCCGGCATTCGGGCAGCTGGCGCTCGAACTGCACCCGCTACAAAGAAACGGCCGCGACCCGGTGGGCCGATGGGCTCATGCGGATCGCGCCGCGAGCGCGCTGGTCGTCCCGGGACTCACCACGGCGGTGTTCGTCGCTCCGTGATCACCACTCCCCTACCTCACCCCCGCGCACCGCGGGACTCCAACGTGCGGGTACTGCTACCCTAGGACGCATGATCGCACCCACCCAGAATACTCCCGGCGAGCGCATGCTCGAGCTGTGGCGCCGCACCCACACGCTGCCGTTCGGCACCCGGCTCTTCGGCATCCTGCTCGGCCGCCTCGTCCCCTACAGCGGCAGCATCGCGCCCCGCGTCCTGGCGCTCGAGCCCGGCTTCGCGCGGATCGAGCTGCGGGACCGCCCGCGGCTGCGCAATCACCTGAACTCGATTCACGCCATCGCACTCGCGAACCTCGGCGAGCTCACCAGCGGGCTCGCGATGACGACCGTGCTGACGGCGGGCGTCAAGGCGATCGTCACGGGAATCCAGATCGACTACGCGAAGAAGGCACGCGGCCGCATCACCGCCGAGAGCCGGGTGACGCTGCCGAAGCTCAAGTCCGAAACGGAGCATGTGGTGCGCGCCGAGATGCGCGACGAGTCGGACGCGGTGGTGGCCCAACTCGCGGTGCGGTGGCGGTTGAGACCGGAATGAGTTCGCCGCTCGATACGCCATTGACCCGCCACGCCGGCATCGAGGTGCCGCTGATCTGTGGCGCCATGTACCCCTGCAGCAATCCCGAACTCGTCGCCGCCGTCTCCCAGGCCGGCGGGCTGGGCGTGGTGCAGCCGATCTCGCTGACCTATGTGCACGGCCACGAATTTCGCGCCGGGCTGCGGCTGATCCGCAGCCTGACCCCCAAGCCCATCGGCATGAACGCGCTGATCGAGAAGCTGTCGCGCCACTACCACGAGCGCATGACGCAATGGGTCGAGGTGGCGCTCGAGGAAGGGGTCCGATTCTTCGTGACCTCGCTGGGCAACCCACGCTGGGTCGTGGATCGGGTGCATGCCGCGGGCGGCATCGTCTACCACGACGTGACGGAGGCCCGCTGGGCGGCGAAGGCTGCCCATGCCGGGGTCGATGGATTGATCGCGGTCAATTCACGCGCCGGCGGCCACCCGGGTCCGCGCGCGGCGGAGGCGTTGCTCGAGGAATTGCGGCCATTCGGATTGCCGGTCGTGTGCGCAGGCGGTATCGGCGATGCGCCCGAATTCGTGAACGCCCTGGCGCTGGGCTACGCCGGCGTGCAGATGGGCACGCGCTTCATCGCCACGCCGGAATGCCGCGCAAGCGCGGGCTACAAGCACGCGATCGTCGCGGCGAACGAGTCCGATGTCGTGTGGACTGAGCGCATTTCAGGCGTGGCTATGGCTGTCCTCAACACACCCTACATCCAGCGCACTGGCCTGCATGCCAGCCCCCTGTCGCGCTGGCTGCTGCGCCAGCCGCGCACCAAACACCTGATGCGCAGCTTCTACACCCTGCGCTCGCTGTGGCGGCTCAAGCGCGCATCGCTGCAGGAACGCCAGTCGAACGACTTCTGGCAGGCCGGCAAGAGTGTTGCCGGGATTCACGGCTTGGAGCCCGCCGGCGACATCGTGAAGCGGTTCGCCCGCGCCGCACTCGAAACGATTTAGCGCGGACGGCCCGGCGGCCTGCTAGCGCAGCAGCGGCAAGCGGTGCACGTCGGTGCCCCGCGCCGTGATGAGCCTCACGAAGTAGATCCCGGCGGGAGCAGCGCGGCCCGACTCATCGCGGCCCTCCCAGCGCAGTGCATGAGCTCCGGCGCCCATCGTGCCATGCGCCACCAACACGACGCGGCGACCGGTGACGTCGAGCACTTCAACACTCGCGGTTCCGGCCTCGGCCAGCGAGAACTCGATCGCGGCTCCCTCGCGCGCCGGCACGGGTGCCAGCCGCGTGATCCGCGTCGGCGACACGGTGGGGCGTGAATCGACACCGACCGCGGCCGCCGGGGCGAACACCAGGATAGAGCGCGGCGGCAGCGAGACCACGAGCGACTGCGCCTGGCCGTCGTAGGGCACGGCCTCGGTGGCCAGGGCACCATTGTCCGGACCTGAGCCGCCGTAGATGGCGGCCTCGGTGTTGATCAGTTGCGACCACCCCCCGGCCGTCGGCGCGCCGATGCGGTAGATCGGGTAGGACGTGTTGCCGAAGTTGGCCATGACGAGGAACGACTGCCCCACCGCATTCGTGCGCGTGAAGCCGACCACATTGCCGCTTTCGTTGAAGTGCAGCACGTTGATGGGGCGGTTCGCGCGGAAGGCATCGAGTCCGCGCCGCAGCAGGATCAGCCGCTGGATGCACGCGTAGTACGGCGTGTAGGTCGTCAGCTTGGACCAGTCGATGCGGTTGGCTGTGCCAGTGCCGAAGTCGGTATCCTCGAGCCACTCATCGCCCATCAGCATCGCCGGCACTCCGGGCGACAATAGCGTCAGCCCCAGCGCGAGCTTCATCCGCGCCTGCACGGTCGAAGTGTCATACGGGAAGCTGCCGTCGAGTGTCTTGACCAGGCGCTGCCCGCCACTGGTGGGCCACGCCTCGTCATGCAGTTGGAAGTAGTTGAAGACGCTCCGGCCATTCAAGTAGGCGCCGTTGCCATAGAGCGCCGAGCGGACCGCGGACATCGATGGATCGCCCGTGGGGCCTGAGAACAGGGCATTCCGCAGCGCGTCGCGGAACTGCATGTTGTACTGGGCGTCGAACCCCGCGCCGCCGAGACTCACGGGCTTCGTGATCGCGGCGTCGGTCGGCAACTGCTCGGCGATCGCGACCTTGTCCACGTAGCGGTTGTCGATCTCGTTGTTCAGCCGCTGCATCAGGCCCCAACCCGCGGCGGCCTGTGGGGAGATGTTCATGTAGCTCGTGGCGTCCATCCGGAAACCGTCGAGCCTGTAGTCCTTGAGCCACATCAGGGCCGCGTCGGCGTAGTAGTCGCGGACGGCCAGCTTGTCGAAGTCGGTCTGCGAACCCCACGGCGTATCGACCGCGGGAGTGTCGAACCACTGCTGCGTGCCGTCGTAGTTCCACAGGAAGTTGTCGCTGCTGCTGAAGTGATTCCACACGATGTCGAGGATCACCGCGATGCCGTGCACGTGCAGCGAGTCGACCAGTACCTTGAACTGGTCGGGCGTGCCGTACTTCCACTCCGGCGACCACTGCGTGATCGGGTTGTAGCCCGCCGAGAGATCGCCGGGGAATTCCGTCACCGGATTGATCATCACGGCATTGACGCCGAGGTCCGCGAGATGGCCGATTCGCTTCGCGACATCGAGGTAGGTGCCCGGGTTACTGGCGGCGCCCAAGGGATCGTTGCGCCCTGCATAGGTGCCGATGTGCAACTGGTAGACCACCATGTCCTCGAGCGGCGGCGTCTGGAAGTCGGTGACACGCCAGTTGTAGCGCGCGGGCCATTCGATCACCGCGTTGTAGGGGCCGTTGGCGGCATCAAGCGAGCGCGCCCGCGGGTCGGTGTTCCAGGTGGCGTTATTGAAGTAGTACTTGTACGAAGAGCGGTCCGCCACAGTGTTCGTGCGGCCGATCCAGTACTCGCCCACGCGGTTCATGACCAACCCCGCGCCCCAGCCGTTGAAGTCGCCGCGCACGCGCGCCGAAGTCGTCGTGGGTGACCACACCTTGAAGATCGTGCTCGTCCCGCCACTGGAGATCCCGACCGGCGCATGCTCAAGGGTCGTGTAGTTGAGCACGAAGCCGCCGTCGACCGGAACGCCACTGCTCACTCCGGAGGCGCTCAGGTAGGCGACCGTGGAGCCGTCGGTGAGCCGGAACCAGTAGCTCGTCTCGGTTCCCGGCAGCGTCACCTGCCACACGTCGTACGGCCCGCGCACGCCCTGGAGCGCCGCGCGGATCATACTGCCCGAGGGCCCCGTCATGAGATCGGCGGAGGTGAGGTCGTCATGCAGCGACTGGAAGGTGAGCACACACCCCGACGGGTCCACCGGACAACTCGGCACGCGATCCTGCCACGTGATGTGGCTGAGTCCCCCCCACTCGACGATGTTGTCGTGAGCCGCCGCAGTGGCGCCGCTGGCTCCGAAACACAGGAGCGCCAAGGCAGCGAGCAGGGTGCGGCGGGGCAGGTCAGCGCGCATGGAAGCGGGATCCTTGGGGCAGGGCGTCGTCGAGCTTTCGGCCGCGGGGGCATCCATGATCGCACGCGGGCCCGCCACACCACTAGCCTGAAATACCGGGGCCTCTAGCGGTACATCTGCTTCAGCCTGCCCCAGGTCGAGCGGCGCACCGGAACATCCTCACACTGCAGCACGTCGGCATACATGACTGGATTGCCGACCTGGTACTCGCTGACGAAATCGTAGGAGATGAAACCCACCGGGTTGAACGAGGTGCACACCTTCCCCGTGCCCTGCACGGCGATCTGCGGTTTGTTCAGCGCGGTCGTATCGCTGGCGATCACGAAGTTTATGCCGAGGAACCCTTTGCCGAACTCACCCGGCGGCGCCATGATCTTGCAGGTGTTCGTGAAGGGAATCGCGAAGTCCACGGTAGTCAGCGCATCCTGGCAATCCAGAGTCTGGGAGAACTCATCACAGATGATGGCGTTCAGGTCCAGGTAGTTCGGGAAGTGGCAGGGCACGGGAACGATGCCCACGACGCTGATGGTGACCGTCAATGTTTCCGGGGCGTGGGGAAAGTACAGCGCGAGATGCGCAGCACCCAGCGTCCCGATGTTGCCACTCGAATATGCGCAGGCGGGACAGGAGTCCGGCCGCATCTCCATGTACGTCCAGTAGGTATCGTTCTCGCCGAAGAAAATCGTGCCGCCGTTCGTCTCGTCGCCGACGGAACCCACCGGCGTGCCGGCCATGCCGAGCTTGCACACATTCTGGGCCGCGTTCGTGCCCGGCAACCAGACCTTGTGCAGAGGGACGCCCGCCAACGACTTCACCGCAAGGGGCCGGGCTGCCCCGAAGGCAGCTTGTGCAAGAAGGACCGCCGCGCATACCAGAGCCACTGCGGCGACACCTCGATTGAAGCGCATGAGCAACCCTCCGGCGGCACTGGGCAATAAAGAGGTGGCGAACCTCGATCAGCATACGACGAAACGAGGATTTGCCTGTGTAAACTCCGCATTCAGTGCGTCATCGCGGGGTGAAATGAACCTCCTCACGGACGCCCGTTCCCAACAACATCGGCACGCCGGGGGTCCCAGCTTGAGTGCGGCCGCGCCCGTCGTGCGGATTGCACGAGGGGGCAGCCAGGAAGTGCCGCCAGCGGCGACAATACCGTGAACGGAAGGGTCGGCACTACGGTCCCCGGCACAGCTACAGCAGCTGGCGGGAACGCAGGCTCACCAGTCCGCGGGACGCGACGATGACGTGATCGAGCACGCCGATACCCACCAGGTCGCCGACCTGCACGAGCCGCCGCGAGATGCTGATGTCTTCCTCGCTGGGCTCGGGATCACCGCTCGGGTGGTTGTGCACCAACACCACGCTCGCGGCGGAGTGCATGATCGCCGGGAGGAACACTTCGCGCGGGTGGACGATCGAGGCGTTGAGGCTGCCGATCGACACGACTTCGCGGCACTGCAGCTCATGGCGCGCGTTGAGCAGCAGCACCACGAAGTGCTCGCGGCGCGCCCGGCGCAGGTCGCGCACGTGGCGAAGCACATCCTCGGGGCCGCGGATCGGCGAGCCCGCGGCGGGCGATTCCTGGGCGCGCCGGCCCAACTCGAATGCGGCGACCAGCGCTGCGGCGCGCGCCGGCCCGACTCCCGGCATCCGTGACCAGCGCGTGGCCGGCCAGCCGGCCAGCTCGGAGGGATGCCGGCGCGCCAGCGAACGCCCGATGCGCAGGGCGCTGCGTCCGGCGGTGCCCGAACCCAGCAACAGCGCGAGCAGTTCGGCATCGGTCATGCCGGCAGCACCCCGCTCGCGAAGCTTTTCGCGCGGCCGCTGCGGCTGCGTAGGAATCGCACGGGGTAAGATCTGGACGGCGGGCTGGATTTCGGTCATGGGTTCGCCTGCGCGGGGGCTGAAAGGATCGCGGTGCAGCGGGTGCCGTGCGGCTCATGTCACGACCCCCGCGCACTTGGTTCGCGGAACGATGTAAGCAATAATCTATCCACGTTCGGCGCAACCCGATCCCAAGCGCCCCTACCCGTTCTTCCGTTGGAGCCCGATTCATGCGTGTTCTCTTCCGTGCCGTCCTGATCATGGCGTTTTCGCTCATGCTGCTGCCGGTGGCCTCGGACGTCTTCAGCGCCGGCAACATCCCGATCCTGAGCGGCCTCGGCTACATCGACTACCGCAATAGGCCACGCTTCAAGGTCGGGGACTGGATCAAGTACCACTTCTCGAGCAAGAGCGATGACGGGCGCAGCGAGGACTACGACATCACCATGCTGGTGGGCGGCGAGGAGCGCTTCTGGGGCGACGATTGCTTCTGGCTCGAGACCTGGGCGGGTGGCCGCACGCTGCCGGCCCAGAAGAACGCGGTGCTGATGTCCTACTCCGCCTTCGGCGACACGGCATGGCTCCAACATATCGATGTCTACCAGCGCAAGACCGCAGCCCTCGTGGCGAAGGATGAGATCGCCCAGGAACTGGTGCGACGGGTGCTGGGCGGGCGCGCCACCTCGACCGACCGGGCCTCGCTGACCGTGCTGACCGACACGCTGGGCACCGACACGGTTACCGTCGATTCAGGTTTGCTACGCTGCACCAAGGTCACGCGCAAGGCGGGCGTCGGCTCCGTCGAGGAACATGGCGACAGCACGTTGCGCATCGAGAACTGGAGCCGCAAGACGCTGCTGCTGGCTCCGCGGATCCCGATGACCAGCCTCGCCCGCGAGTTCGACGAACGTTGGGTGACACGCAAGACATGGCGCGTCGGCAAATCAGCGGACGCGATCCAGAACTACGCGATGCGCGGAACCGGGACGCTGACCCTGGTCGGCTACGGTTCGGGTAATCTGCAACCTGTGGTCACGCCGCTCAACGCGCGCGGCAAGTTCGTCTCCAAGGCGGCGCCGCGCAGGGCGGCACCCAAGGCGCGCAAGCGAAGCTAGCGCGAACGGATCGGCCGCATCACTCGAACAGGCCGCGCGCGAACGCCTTAGGCTCGAACGGCTGCCAGTCCTCGAGCCCCTCGCCGAGCCCCACGATACTGATGGGCAGTCCCAACTCGTGGGCAATCGCGATGACGGCCCCGCCGCGCGCCGTGCCGTCGAGCTTGGTCAGCGCGAGACTGGTTACGGCCACGATCTTCTGGAATTCGCGCGCCTGCTGAATGCTGTTCTGGCCGAGGTTCGCGTCGAGCACCAGCAGGACATGATGCGGCGCGCCCGGCACCACGCGGCCGCACACGCGCTGGATCTTCGCCAGCTCCGCCATCAGGTTGTCGCGCGTATGCAGGCGTCCGGCGGTATCGATCAACACGGCGTCATGGCCCCGCGCAACCGCGGCGCTCAAGGCATCGTGCACGACCGCCGCGGGGTCGGCCCCATCGCGGGCGCGCACCAGTTCCACTCCGCCCCGCTGCGCCCACACTTCGAGTTGCTCGGCGGCGGCGGCGCGAAACGTGTCGGCGGCCACCAGCACGGGTTGCTTCCCCTGCGCCGCGAAGGCCGCGGCGAGCTTGCCCGCCAGTGTCGTCTTGCCGACGCCATTGACGCCGACGATCAGGGCGACCCACGGGCGCTCAGGTCCGGGCTCGAACGGCGCGCGATTGGCCCCCAGCAGTTCGACGGTGGTGCGTTCGAGGGCTCCGCGCAGGTCCAGTTCAGGCTCGCGCCGCAGCAACTGCTCGGCGCGTTCGATCAGCCGCTCCGCCGTCGCGGGTCCCGCGTCGGCCGCGAGCAGGGCGTCCTCGAGATGCTGGCGCGTCTCGGCGCTGACCGCCCCGCGCTGCCCGAGCAGCGAGCCCACCTGCTGCTCGATCCGCTCACGCGTGAGCGCGAGACCGGACCGGAACTTCTGCCACAGGCTCACAAGCTAGCCGGGACTCAGACGCTGTGGCCCGATTCCGCCAGCTCGTCGGAGGACGCGGCGGTGTCGGATGCGGGCGCCGGCTCGTCCAGCGGCTCAACGGTCTGCGTGGCTTCAGCGACGGGCTCATGCTGCGGCACGACGGCTTCGACTTCCGCCGCGGGCGCCGGCACCAGCGAGCGCGTATTCGCCTTCGGGGGAGCCGCGTTGGGATCGGCCTGCGTCCCGTTGGCGCGATCGAAGCGCACCGAGACGAGCTTCGAGACACCGAGCTCCTGCATCGTCACGCCGTAGAGCGCCTCGGCGGCTTCCATCGTCTTCTTGTTGTGCGTGATGACAACGAACTGCGTCTTGCCCGCGAACCGCTTGAGCATGCGGATGAAGCGGTCGACGTTCGCGTCATCGAGCGGCGCATCGACTTCGTCGAGCAGGCAGAACGGCGACGGCTTGACCAGGTAGATCGCGAACAGCAACGCGATCGCGGTCAGGGCTCGCTCCCCACCCGACATCAGCGAGATGCTTTGGAGATGTTTGCCGCGGGGCTTCGCGGCGATCTCGATCTCGCACTCGAGCGGATCCGAGCCCACCGTGCGTAGCTCGGCATCACCGCCCTCGAACAGCGTCTTGAAGATGTCGCGGAAGTGGACCTCGACCTGGGCGAACGTCTCGACGAACAACTGGCTCGCCGTGATGTTGATCTTCTCAATCGCCTCGAGCAGTTGGGTGCGCGCCTTGAGCAGGTCTTCGCGCTGCTGCGTCAGGAACATCCAGCGTTCCTTCTTCTTCGCATACTCTTCCAGCGCCAGCAGGTTGACCATGCCGATGCCACGCAGGCGCGAGCGCGAGGACTCAAGCTCGCGCTCCGCCGCTTCACGGTCGAAGTCGACCGGCGGCGCCTCGGGCGTCCACGCGGCAGGGTCCATGTCGTACTCGGTCTTCAATCGCTCGTGGGTGCGGTCGAGCTCGGCCTGGCGCTGCACGCGATCCAGCTCAAGCTGGTGCAGCAGTTCGCTCAGCTCCGCCGTCTCGAAGCGCAGTCCGCGCGAACGCTCCTCGGCTTCCGCGGCCTCGTCCTTCGACTGCGTGAAGCGCTGCTGGAGTTCGGTGACGCGCTCGCGCTGAACGGTCTCGGACTCGAGCAGGCCATTGAGCCCCGCGCGCAACCCCGTCACCTGCGCCTCGATCTCGGCGCGGCCCTCGAACGACTGGCGCTCGTCGTTGGCGCGCGTCTCGATGCCGCCCTCGAGCTCGCGCCGCGTCTGCTCGCAGCGCGCCCAGCGCGTCTCCCACTCGACCTCCTCGCGCGACAACGCGAACTGGCGGTCGCGTAATTCCTGCACGCGCGTCGCGACCGTCTCGCGGCGCGTCTCGGCCGCATGCACCGCGCCGTCCAGCTCGGACAACTGCGCGCGCGCCCGCTCGACCTCGGCCTGGAACTCGCGCATCTCGGATTCCGCCTGTGCCCGCGCACGCTCCAGCGATTCGGTCTCGAATGACAACGTCTCGATTTCGCGGCGGCGGTCGGCGACTTCGGTCTCGGCCCACGTGCGCTCGCGCTCGGCGGCCTCGACTTCACGCACCACGGTCTCGACGGCGGTGCGCCGGGTGTCGAGATCGGCGGTGGCCTGCATGCGCTCGAGCAACGTCTCCTGACGCTTGTCCACCAGCGCGTCGCGCTCGCGGCCCAGCGCCTCGTGGCCCAGTCCCAGCTCGGTGAGCTGGCCATTCAACGCCCGGATCTCCATCTCACGGTGAAGCAGGCTGCCGGCGCCGGCGGAGCCCGCGCGCACGCGGCCGCGGTCCCACACCTCACCGTCACGACTGACGAACCGCAGTCCTTCGTGCTGCTCCGCCAGCTCGGCCGCAGTCCCTGCATCCTCGACGATCACCACGTTGCCCAGCATGCGGTCGATCAGCGTGCGGTAGGCGTCGTCGCAGCGCACCACTTCGGAGGCCCGCGCCTGGACGCCATGCGCCTGTGGCAGCTCGGGCAGCGCGCGTGACGTGGGCGCGCGGAAGTCGATCAGCGTGGCGCGGCCCGAACCCATGGAGCGCAGGCGGTCGCGGCCGGCGCGCAGGGCTAAGGGGCCATCCACCAGCACGAACGCCGCGGCCTCCCCGAGTGCTGCCTCGACGCAATCGATCCTGTCCGCCGGAATCTCGAGCACATCGGCGAGCACACCCACCAGGCCGTGCGCCCGCTCAGGGTCGTGGAACAGCGACTTCACGCCTTCGGAAACGCCCTCGAAATTACGTTTCAACTCAAGCAGTGTGTTCAACCGCGATTCGGCGGCGGCGATGTTCTGGCGCACGCCACCGAGTGCTGCCTCCGCTTCACGAATTGCGATGTCGACCGCGTCCACCGCGGCATTCGACTCGATGAGGCGGGCGCGGGATTGTTCGAGCTCGCTCTCGAGCCCGGCGCGGCGCTCGGCACCCGCGGCCGCAGCCTCCGCGCGCTCAGCCGCGCGCTGCGTCATCTCATCGAGCCGCGTCGAGGTGGCGGCATGGCGCTCGGCGATCAGGGCCAGGCGCTCGAGAATGCGTTCCCAGGCGCCGCGCTTGTCGGCTTCGTTCGAGAACAAGTCGAGCGACAGCTGCTTGTGTTCGGAAGCCACGGTGCGGCTACGGCGCAGCTCCGTCTCGTGCGTCGTCAACTCGGTCTCGTGTTCCGCCAGCTCGCCGCGCACTTCTTCCGTCTGCTGCTGGATCTCGAGGCGGCGCTCGCCGGCCTCCTGCTCCTGCCCGGTCACTTCCTCGAGCCGCTCGCGCATGCGCGCCGTCTCTGCCGCCGCTTCCTCGGCGCGCCGCCTTAAGCCCGCTCCGCGCTCCTCGAGCAGGACGATCTGGTGCTCTGCCTGGACGCGCGTTTCTTCGCGGTCTCGCAGGCCACCCTGGGCGATCTGCAGTTCGCGCTCGAGTTCGAGCAGCGCGAGCTAGCGGACGTTGAGAACCGCTTCGAGCGTGGCGAGCTACGCGGCGATCCCTTCGCCGCGCACGCTCTCTTCCTGCCAACGCTCGGCGGCCCCGGCCTCGGCCCGCTTGAGCTCCAGCACACGCCCGCCGGTGTAGCGCAGGTCGAGATCGCGAATACCCTCGCGCAGACGCTGGTACTTGCGCGCCTTGCCGACCTGCCGCGCCAGCGAGCGCATTTCACGCTCGATCTCGAACACAATGTCGTTCAAGCGCGTGAGGTCGCCTTCGGTGGCCTCGAGCTTGTTGAGCGTCTCCTTCTTGCGCGCCTTGTACTTGGTGATGCCCGAGGCTTCCTCGAACAGGAAGCGGCGGTGGCCCGAACTGTCGCTCAGCACGTGGTCGACCATGCCGCGTTCGATCACGGAATAGGCGTGGCTGCCCATCCCGGTGTCCGACAGCAGGTCACGGATGTCCTTGAGGCGGCAGGGCTGCTTGTTCAGGAAATACTCGGAGACGCCCGAGCGGAACACCTTGCGCGACACCAGCACTTCGGCGAACTCCGTCGGCAGGATGCCGCGGTCGTTGCGGAAGGTGATGTGCACTTCCGCCATGCCGACGGGCTTGCGCGAGGGGCAGCCGTTGAAGATGACGTCTTCCATCGAGCCGCCGCGGAGCTGCTTGGCGCTCTGCTCGCCGAGCACCCAGCGGATCGCGTCGGATACGTTGGTCTTGCCGCAGCCATTCGGTCCCACGACGCCGGTCATGCCGCTGCCGAACTCGACGAGGGTACGGTCGACGAACGACTTGAATCCCTGGATCTCGATCTTCTGGAGGAACATCCGTGCTCTCCTTCAAGGGCGCCCGAAACGGCCACCAAGGAATGAACCCCGACCGCATGCGCCCAGTCGCGCATGTGCGGTCGCGGGTCATCCCCTTTTAAGGGTTGGCCGCTTCCCGAACGCCTCGCGCGGTGAATCGTGCCGCGCGATCATGTCTCGATTGTCGAGACGCCGGGTTCTTGATGTACTGCGTGATGACTATGGATGTATTGGGCACCGCATCCCTGACCGGCACCTGCCTGTCGCGGCGTCGGAGGCTGTGAACCCCCTGCGTGTGTGACACCGAAACACGGCGAAAGCCGCAGGAACCATCTGCCACTGCACACATTAGCGGCGGTTCGGGGTGCGGTCAACGGCTTGTTGCGGCGCCCTCAAACACGCTCGCCAGCAACCGGATGAGTTCGTCATCCTCACCCGGCAGCAAGGTGCGCGGATCGATCCGCAACGCACCCGCGCGGACCGTGCCGATCACGGCCGGGACGGCCCGTCGCGCGCGGCGTTCGAACTCCGCGGCTGCCACGTCGCGATGCCGCAGCTCGACGATTCGCCCGCGCAGGCGCTCCAACGGCAGCGCTCCCCCACCGACTTCACCCGCCCCGTCGACGACACGAGCCGTCAGGCCGGGCACTTGCTCCATCAACGCCGCCGCGATGCGGTCGGCGCGCGGCCCCAACTCAGCGGGGCCGAGCTTGAGCATCGCCAGCGCCGGGATCGCCGCCGCGGCACCTGCCGAGTCGGCATACAGTGGCAGGGTGGCCTCGAGCGCCGCGAGCGCCAGCTTGTCGAGCCGCAGCGCGCGCGCAAGCGGATCCCGGCGCAAGCGGGCGATCCATTTCGCGCCCCCGGCGATCAAGCCTGCCTGGGCGCCACCGAGCAGTTTGTCGCCTGAGAACGTCACGACGTCGGCGCCATCACGCAGCGCCTCGGCGACCGTCGGTTCGTGTTCGAGCCCAAACGGGGCCAAGTCCACCATGGCGCCACTGCCCAGGTCCTCGATCAATGGCACGCGATGCTGGTGCGCCAGCCCCGCGAGATCCTCAGGCCTGGGCCGCGCGGTGAAGCCACCGATGCGGAAGTTGCTCGGGTGCACGCGCAGTACCGCTCCCACGTCCGTGTGCTTCGCGAACGCCTGCTCGTAGTCCCTCAGGTGTGTGCGGTTCGTGGTGCCCACCTCGACGAGTTGGGCGCCACTCTTGGCCATGATGTCGGGGATACGGAACGAACCGCCGATCTCGACCAGCTCCCCACGCGAAACGAGCACCTTGCGGCCCGCGGTCAGACCCGAGAGTGCAAGCAGGATCGCGGCGGCCCCATTGTTGACTGCGAGTGCGGCTTGAGCCCCGGTCAGGCGGGCCAGCCAACGTTCGACCCCCACGCCGCGATCACCGCGCCGGCCAGAGTCGATCTGGTATTCGAGGCTGCAATAACCACGGGCCGCTTCGATGACCGCTGCGAGCGCCACCTTAGGCAGTGGTGCGCGCCCGAGGTTGGTGTGCAGCACGACGCCCGTCGCGTTGAGGACACGGCGCATCCCAGTGCGCGCTTCGGCCTCGACGCGGAGCAGGGCACGAGCCGCGAGTGCTGCGGCGTCCGGGACAGCGGCGGCGCGCGCGGGGGCCGAAGCGGTCGCGGGCGCGCGCGTGGCAGCGGCGGTGCCGTCGCGGGATGGCTGGGCACCGCGGGGTTGCACGCGCACGGCAGCGCGCGCGGCGGCCAGTTCGGCGCGCACTGCTTCGACGACAAGCGGGCGCGGGTGCGCGGCGAGCACCGGTTCGAGAACAGGCTCGCGCAGCACCGCATCGACTGCGGGCAGCGAGCGAAGCGCGGACTTCTGGCGGGTCCTGGGGGCGGTCATACCGCCCGCAGCTTACTTCTTAGTACCGCGGCGCATCCACCACAGCGCGCCCAGCACGATCACGACCACGATCAGCAGCACGTTGCGCATGGCGTTTCTCCCTTCGGGCTAGTTGTTCGTCGCCATGGCCTTCATCAGTTCGAAGGCCGCGGGTCCCAGAATGACGATCAGCAGGGCGGGCAGTACCAAAAAGACGAGCGGGAAGGCCAGCTTGATGGCGGCCTTGCGGGCCATCTGCTCGGCGCGCTGGCGGCGCTTCACGCGCATGCCTTCGGCGTGCGAGCGCAGGGCAGCGGCGACGCTGGTGCCGAGCCGGTCCGTCTGGATCAGCATGGCCACCAGGGCGTAAAGATCTTCGACGCCGGTGCGCTGCGCCAGGTTGCGCAACGACTCCGTGCGCGACACACCGGTCTGCATCTGCTGGTGCACCAGCGCGAACTCATCGGAAATCGCCTTGTTGGCGACGCGCAGTTCGCTCGAGACGCGCTGCAGCGCCGCGGTCATGCCGAGACCGGCTTCGACGCACACCACCATCAAGTCGAGCGCGTCCGGCAGGCTGGACATGATCTCGGTGTAGCGCTCCTTCTGCCGCCAGCCCACGTAGACCGTCGGGATGTAGAACCCGACGCCCGCCCAGATGACCGTCCACAGCAGCGAATTGCCAATGGCGCGGCCCGTCGTGCTGGCGAACACCAGCCACAGCAGCGGGAGCGCGCAGGCGAGCATCAACTTGGTGCCGAGGAACACGGTGATGGCGGTGGGCGCGCGGAAGCCGGCGCGGATCAATCCGGAACGCAGGGCGTTGCGGCCATCTTTGGCGGGCATGAATCCGCCCAGACGCGCCAACAGGTTGAGCAGCAGGGGCGGTTTCTCGCCGTAGCCCGCGCGCGGAGCGGCCCCGGCGGCAGTGCGCAGTGCGCGCAACCGCAGCGTCATCGGATCCTTTTCCGCAGCCGTCTGCGTCCACGCCGAGTACACGCCGACCGACACCGCCAGCGCGAGCAGAACCGTAAACACGATGAGGATCATGGCATCACACTCGAATGTTGACGACGCGGTAGATCACGAGACACCCGGCGAGCTGCATGAGCGCGGCAACCCACAGCGCCGTGCGGCCGCCCTGCTCCTGCAGCATCGGCTCGAAGTAGTGGGGCGTGACGAGGAAGGTGAACAAGCCGATGCCGATCGGCAGCAGGATCAGCACGACGGCCGTCATCTTGCCCTGGGCCGTGAAGGTCTGGATGTCGCCGAGCACGCGGAAGCGGTCGCGAATCAGCGCCGCGCTGTTCGTCAGCACTTCGGCGAGGTTACCGCCTGTCTCGCGCTGCAGCAGCACGGCCATGACGAAGAACCGCAGTTCCAGCACTTCGACACGCTTAGTCAGGTTGGTGAGTGCCTCGCGCATTTCAATGCCGAGCGCCTGCTCCTCGACGGTGATGGCGAACTCGCTGCGCAACGGCTCGGGCGATTCCTCGCTGACGATCTGCAGCGCCGCCGAGAACGACAAACCAGCGCGCAATCCGCTGACCAGCAGGTCGAGCGCGTCGGGGAATGCCTCGCGGAACGCCGCCATGCGGCGCGCCTTTTTCATCTGCGCGTAGAGCCACGGCAAGGGTCCAAAGATGCACATGAACAGCAGCCCCGCCAACAGGCCCTTGAACACGATCACGCCGAACAGGTAGCCGCCCATGGCGAACGCCGACATCAGGGTCACCATCACGCCGGCGCGCAACGACATGCCGGCCTGGTAGAGCAGCAGTTCGAGGCCTTCGCCAAGGTTGATCGCCCGCAAGACGCGGTCGAACCAGGGGATGGTGCTGTAGCGGACGTCGCGTTCGAGGCCGGGCGTCTGGGTGAAGTCCGTCTTGCCGTCCATTCCCCGGAGACGGTCGGCAAGCGCGCGGGCCCCGGCGCCGCCGCGTTCGAGCACGACGGCAGCCACCAGCACACCCACCGCCAACGCCAGCAGGATCGAGAAGAGCAGAATCATTTGGAGCCCACTTCCATACGGCGACCGCGTTCGAACAGCGTGTTTGGGATGTCGATGCCGGCGATCCGGATCCGGTCGACGCACTTGGGCACGATGCCGGTGGCCTCGAAGTGACCCCTGAGCCTGCCCTCACCGTCGACGCCGGTCTGAACGAAGCGGAAGATTTCCTGCATCGTCACCACGGGCCCTTCCATGCCGAGAAGTTCCTGCACCGACAGGATCTTGCGCGTGCCGTCGGGCATGCGCGAAACGTGGACCATCAGTTCGATCGCCGAGGCGACCTGTTCGCGAATCGCGCGGTCCGGCAGGTTGTGGCCAGCCATCAGCACGAGGTTCTCGAGCCGGTGCAGCGCGTCGCGCGGCCCGTTCGAGTGGATCGTGGTCAACGAACCGTCGTGACCGGTGTTCATGGCCTGGAGCATGTCCAGTACTTCCTCGCCACGGACTTCACCGACGACGATACGGTCGGGCCGCATACGCAGGGCGTTGCGCACCAGGTCGCGCTGCGTGATCTGGCCGGCGCCTTCGATGTTGGGCGGGCGCGTTTCGAGCCGCACGACGTGTGGCTGCTGCAACTGGAGTTCGGCCGAGTCTTCGATGGTTACGATGCGCTCGTTGTTGCCGATGTAGCGCGACAGAATGTTGAGCAGCGTCGTCTTGCCGGAGCCGGTGCCGCCGGTGACCAGCATGTTGGTCCGCGCGCGCACCGCACCCGTCAGGAAGTGGGCGACCTCGGGCGTCAGCGTGTGCAGTTCGAGCAGGTCGTCGATCGCCAAAGCGCGACGGCGGAAGCGGCGCACCGAGAGGATCGGACCGTCGATCGCCGCCGGCGGGATGATGGCGTTGATACGCGAGCCATCCGGCAACCGGGCGTCGACCAGTGGCGTCGACTCGTCGATGCGGCGGCCGACGCGCGAGACGATGCGGTCGATGACCAGCCGCAGGTGCGCGTCGTCGCGGAATGTAACGGACGTCAGTTCCAGCTTGCCCAGGCGCTCGACATACACCTGACGGTAGGTATTGACGAGGATATCGCTGATTTCTTCGTCGAGCAGCAGCGGTGTGATCGGCCCGAGATCGAACGTGTCGTGCAACAGCTCGGTGAGAAGCCGTTCTTCGTCGGAGCGCGTGAGCCGGATCTCCGACTCGCCCAACAGCCGGCGCGCGGCGCGCTCGACCTGCGCGCGACGTTCGTCGTCGTGCAGGCCTTCGAGCATCGACAGGTCGAGACTCGAGATCAGCTGGCGGTGCAGGTCGCGCTTGATCTCATGGTAACGGTCGGGCTCGCCGGACGGCTTCGCGTTGAGCATCGAAGTTGCGGCCTGCACCTGGCCATTGGCGGGTTCACGTCCGAGTCGCATGCGGAGCTTCATGGCTTATCCTCTCCCGAACAGCCGGAGACGCCGGCGCGGTGTGGCCGACTCTTCAGGCGTTTCGCCGTCGACTGCGATCAACCGTTTCGCCAGCGCGTCGATGTCGCGGCCTGCGCGGCTGGCCGGCGTATCGGCGCACAACGGGCGGCCGAGATTGATGGACTCGCTGACCGCGGCATAGTCATTCGAGATGTTGAACGAAATCGGCATGCCCAGCGTTTCCTCGACTTGGCCCGCGGAGATCGCGGACTTCTCCGCGCGCCGGTTGACGAGAATGCGAACGCGATCGGGCACGGCGAGATAGTTGAGCTTGTTGAACAGGTCGAGCGAGCGGCGCGCGGCGCGCACCGATGGAATGCTGAACTCGACGACCAGCAGGATGGCGCTGGAACGGTCGAAGATCTCGAGCGTGGTGTCGTTGAAGACGTGCGGCGCATCGACCACGACGATTTCGTGGGTCGAGCTGACGACTTCGAGAATGCTGCCCGCCTGGTGCGCGGTCATGCCGTCGGCCTGGTCGATCAGGTCCGGCTGCGGCAGGACCATGACGCCGCTCGGGTGTTTTGACATCACACTCTGCACGCTCGTCGAATCCATGCGGTCAACACTGAGCAGGTCACTCATCGAGCGCGAGGGCACCACCCCGATCATCGAGGCCACGTCGCCCGACTGGTAGTCAAAGTCGACCAGCGCCACCTGGTGATGGGTCGCGCGCTTGAGGCTCAGCGCGAGATTCGTCGCCACAGTGGTGACGCCAACACCGCCCTTGTTCGAGAACACTGTGATCACGCTGCGCTGCACGCCGCCACCCTGCTTGCGGTGGTGGAGCTGGGCGACGCGCTCGATTGCCGCGGTGAGTGCTGCGCGATCGAACGGGCGCTTCAGGATTTCCTGCACGCCGGCACGCATCGCCCGCATCAGCAGGTCCGGATTCACGGCATCGACGGCCGCGAACACCGTGACGTTGGGATCCTCGAGCCGGTACTGCGCAGCCGCCGACAACGCGTCTTCGCCCTGCGCACCGACTTCGAGCACGAGGATGACCGGACGGACCTGGTGCGCGAGCGCCATGCCTGAGCGAAGGTCCGGCCGTTCGCCGGCGATCTGGACGCCCGGGATCGTCTCGAGCGCCTGCCGGATCTGCACGCGCTCGACATCGTTCTTGTGAACGAGGACGACCGTCAGGGAATCTTTCGCCATAGTCTTCAAAGCCTCAGGGGTTGACCGGCGCGCTTGAGCGGGCGCCGGCGGTTGCTTACTTCTTGGGGGTCAGCAGGCCGTCGGTCGGGAGCTTCGGCATGGAGGCGCTCGCGTCCATCATCTCGGGCGACACCACAACGAGCAGGTCGCGGTCAACGGCATTGGTTTCCGTGTGCGAGAAGAACATGCCGAGCAGCGGGATATCGCCCAGCAGCGGCACCTTGCGCACGACCTTGGTGCGATCGGTCTGCTTGAGGCCCCCGATCACGAGATGTTCTCCCGCGTTGAGGTGCACCGTCGTCTTCGTCTTGCGCGTGTTCACCGTGGGCACCACGAAACCGTTCAACGTGACCGGATTCGTGAAGTCCAGCTGGCTCACCTCCGGCGCGACCTCGAGCGTGATGCCACCGTCGGGCTCCACGGTCGGGGTGAAGTCCAGCTTGATGCCGAATTCCTTCCATTCGATCGTGAACGAGACCAGGTTCCCGCCCGAATTCGACGCGATCGGGACGGGGAACTCACCGCCGGCCAGGAAACTCGCCTTCTCGCCGCTCTTGGCGACCAGCGTGGGGTTGGCGAGAATGCGCAGATCACCCGTTTGCTGGAGTGCCCGCCACGTGGCCTGCATTTTCAGGTCCCCCAACTTGTTCGTGAACCCGAAGAACCCGTCCGCCTGATCCCCCACCGCCAGACCGTCGATCGGTCCGTTGCCGGTGGTGTGGACTCCCGGATTCTTGGCGGTGAGGAGGCCGCCCTGCATGCCGACTCCGTCGCGGGTAATGCCCGCGCCATACAGATCGAACCCCAGGCTCTTGGCAGCCTGCTCGTTCACTTCAGCGATGCGCACGTGGAGCGCGACCTGCTTATTAGCATTGGGGGAGTACACCTCGATGTCGTACACCCGGAATCTGCCGCCCTCGCCGTACACCACCAGACTGGTAGTGCCGACCGTCTTGCCGTTGACGACCACCGTGCGCTCGGAACCGACCGCGGCGTCCGCGATGCGATGATCCTACGAGGTTGGATTCCGGAGGGCTACGGTCCCGACGCAGTAGCTATGTGTGCTCGGCCGCAATAGCGCTTCGCCAAGAAAGGGATTTCAGCAGGCGCGCATGGTACTCACGCTGGCTGAACGCCCCGAATGGCCAGTCCCAAGCTACCGATCGCGCGCCTGAAACCGAAGAGGGC
>JANLOX010000231.1:0-3165 GCA_031366795.1 Candidatus Eiseniibacteriota bacterium
GCTCCCTCTCGTTCTGGCTCCTGAGGATTGCTTTGTGGCAGACGAATGGTACTCGACGGAGGAAGCGGCATTGGAACGCGGCCTGGACCTGTTCGGGCTCGAGCGAGCCGAATGGTCCTCGGTGGCAGCATAGTTGAAGAGAGCTAGTCCCCACTTACGCCGCCGGTGGCCGTGGCCGGCTTACCCAGAGTTGTCGTATTGATCCGGCTAGCGCCCCCGCCCCAACCCCACGTCCCCCACCAGCTCGACCACGAACATCGCGCCGCGGGGCGTGCGCTGCTCGGCGCGGATGTCGCCGCCGTGTTGGCGCACGATCTCGCGCACAATCGCCAGGCCCAGGCCGGTCCCGCCCATCGCGCGCACGGTCTCGGCGCGATAGAAGCGCTCGAAGACATGCGGAAGGTCGGCAGCGGCGATGCCGGGGCCATCGTCACTCACGGTAAGGCGCAGCGGCGCGCCCGCGCTGGCCGCCTCCCCGGCGCGCGCGGCAGTCGTGTCCGCGGGAACGCGATCGACGTCGAGCCACACGTGACCTGGACTCGGCACGTAGCGCAGCGCATTCAGCAACAGGTTCTCGACGACCTGTTCGAGCCTGCGGCCGTCGGCGCGCACCCATAGCGGTTCCGTTGCCCCGGTGTTGATCAACTCGAGACCTGCTCCGCGGAAGCGCGGTTCGAGGCGTCGCGCGGTGTTGCGGCAGAGCGCGTTCCAGTCGAGCCGCACAGGCTTGAGCGGCGTGGCACCCGCTTCGAGCCGCGCGAGTTCGAACAGTTCGCTGATCATCAGGTCGAGCCGCTTGGCTTCATCGAGCACGTCGTTCAGGTAGCCGGTCCGCTCTTCAGCGCTCGTCTGCACTGCGGGGTCGAGCAGCGTCTCCACGTAGCCGCGAATCGAGGTCAGCGGGGTCGCGAGCTCGTGCGTGATATCCGCGAGCAGCGTGCGGCGCTGGCGGTCGGTTTCCTCGAGTTGCGTGCGCGCGGCGGCGAGGCGGTCGGTCATGCGGTTGAAGCGCTCCTCGAGCCGGCCGATTTCATCGAGGCCGTGTTCCTCGACCCGCGCGCCGAGATCGCCTTCGGTGACACGATTCGCCACCAATTCGAGCGCGCGCAGCCGGCGCACCAGCAGCCGCACCATCAACAACGCGGCGGCTCCCGAGACGAGCACGGCGAGCGGCAGGAACAACAGCATGGCGCGCGAGCCGGGGACCGACCACGGCGCCTGTCCTGCTTGCGGCCCGACCATCACGAGCTCGCCGAGCGACTCGCCGTCGCGCACGACTGCGCGGTGCGCGAGGACTTCGAACTTCGCGGCGGCGTTGTCGCGACGCGGGCCAGCTGCGGGGCCGCGTTGTGGTCCATCAGGCGGAAGGTCCTCACCCGGCCTGCGGTCGCGCGGCGGACCTTCTCCTGGCCTGCGGTCACGCGGGGGGCCATCGCCCGGCCTGCGATCACGCGGGGGGCCATCGCCCGGACGCCGTTCACCCGGAGGCACATCGCCCGGCGGCCCCTGGCCGAACTCGCCCGCGGGCGGGCCGCCATCGGGACCATTCGGCGGCGGTGGCAAGGGCTGCTGCGCCATGGTCGAATCCGCGAGACCTTGCTTCAACAACAACGCGACGATGCCGACGTGCACGGGCACGGCCAGCCTCCGGTCCGGCACCACCGGGCCGTCGTGCATGCAGAACACGAGGATCTCCGCGCGGCCATCCGGAGTATCGGCGCGCAACACAGGGATGATGTCCCGCGGCTGCGACGCATCCGGCAGCGCGGCGATCTCGCGCGACACCTGTTCTACGCGCAACTCCGCCTGCTGCCGCGCGTTCTGCTGCGCGAGTGGGCGCAGCACGCCGACGCTCACGAAGACCTGCAGCGCGGTGGCCACGGCGAGGACCAGCAGGAATACACCGGCGAAGGTCCAGAACAAACTGCGTGATTTCATTCGGTCCACTTACTCGCGCGTGTCGGAGAACCGGTAGCCGGCGCCCCACACGGTCTGCAGGTAGAGCGGATCATCGGGGTCATTCTCGAGCTTCTTGCGCAACCGGCTCACCAGGCTGTCGATCGAGCGGTCGCCCACGACACGGTCGTCACCCCACACCTGCTCCATCAACGCCTCGCGCGAGAACACATGGCCGGGGCGCGAGGCGAGAAAATACAACAGGTCGAATTCGAGCGTCGTCATGCGCACGCGCACGCCATCGCGCTCGGCTTCGCGTCGCGCGGGATCAATGCGCAAGGTCCCGAACACGAGGTCGCGCTCGCGCGGGGCGGAAGCCGTTCGGCGCATCAGGGCTTTCACGCGCGCCACAAGTTCAGAAGTGCCGAAGGGTTTGGTGAGGTAGTCGTCGGCGCCGATTTCGAGCCCCAGCACCTTGTCGCCTTCGCTCGATCGCGCGGTGAGCATGAGGATCGGCACATCACTGTCGCGCCGCAGCTGGCGCGTGACCTCGAGGCCGCCGAGTCCCGGCAGGCCGATGTCGAGTACCACGAGCGCGGGCTTCACTCGCTCGAATTCCGAGAGCGCCGCGTCACCATCGGCGGCGTGCGTGCAGGCGTAACCGGCGGACTCGAGATTCTTGGCGACGAGTGCCGCAATGCGGCGGTCGTCCTCGACGATCAGGATCATGGGCTTCATGAACGCGAAGTGTCGAAGACGCGGGCGCCAATGACAAGCCGGGTGGCGGCACGCTCATTCGGGCGTGACGCCGCACCGGATGCCTCGGGGGCTCAGGCCCGCGTTATCGCCGCTCCCGCCCCTGCCGTTGGCCGTCATCGCGCGGCATGCCAGGCCCCATTTTCCGCAGCCGCGAGCGCTGCTCGGGCGTGAGCAATGCGCGTACGCCGAGTGCCTCGGTGATCATCGCCCTGTGAATCGACAGCCGTAGCGCCCCGACCTTGTCGGCCGCGGCGTCGATCGCCTTCGTATCTGGCGAGTCCTGTTCGATCAGCGCATCGAGATCCAGCTCCGCAATACGCACCTCGGCCTCGGCGCGGATCATCGTGCGCAAGTTCGCCTCGTGCAGCGACTGCAGCTTCGAGCGCTGCGCGTCGGTGAGTCCCAAGCGATCGAGCGCTTCGGGACGCGGCGCCCACCGCGGCGGTGGCGGCCCCGGGGACCCGAATTCTCCATGCGGGCCTCCCGGTCCCGGCGGAAATCCGCCGGGGC
>JANLOX010000253.1:0-8170 GCA_031366795.1 Candidatus Eiseniibacteriota bacterium
CTCGTCCCCGTCGAACGCCACGCGAGTTCGATTCGCGCGCTGCTCCGCCGCGTCAGGCGCAGGCCCGGCACGGCCACAGGGGGGACACCGGGCACGGTGGAAACGGTGAGCACGTTCGATAAGGGCGAAACCAGCCCCAGCGAATCGACGGCGCGCACGGCGACGAAGTAGCGCTTGCCCGCCCTGAGCCCCGTGAGTTGGAACGCTTCGGCCTCGGCCGCCGGGCGCGACGCGGTGAGTCGCTGCTGAAATTCGGCGACGTCGAAGTTCGTCGCAGTTATCGCCTGACGCGATGCGCGCACATCGTAGCTTGCGGCCTGGCCCTCGCGACCGGTGTTGCCGGTAGCACCCCACGCGATATCGATACTCGTGGTGTCGGCGCGAATCGCGCGCAGGTTCGTGACGCCCGCAACCAACGTGGGGATGCGCACCACATTGGATATTGCGCTCACATTGCCGGCGCTGTCCGTGCTCGTCAGGGCGACGTAGACCACCGAGTTCGCGGTGATCCCGTTCAGGCTAAAGATCTCGCGTCTGCCAGCCGCGCCGGGCGTGGGGACACCGGAGATTGCCGCGCCCAGCGCGAATGTCGCCGCCGTCGGAGACGTCGCAGATCGTCGCGCCTCGTAGCGCGCCACGCGACGCCGCAGGCCGTCGAACGGGGCGCTCCAGCTCACGTCCGCGGTGCCGTCGCCGATCCGCTCGAGCCGCAGATTGGCGATGGCGCGCGGCGGCATGCGATCGGGCAGCGGCGTGCCCGCAGGAATCGCATTGCCCGTGCGCGCCGCGTTGCCGCGGGCCGTGGGCCACATCGCGGCGTTGTTTCCAACCGGCGTGCGGGTGGGGTAGACGAATAACGAGCGATCCGCCGATCCCGCCGACAACAGCTCGAGCGAGCCATCGCCATTGAGGTCCACGAATGTCGGGGTGCCGTCGCCGATTCGCACGGTGTTGGCCAGAGCGTGGCGCGTGCCGCTGTACTCGCGCACCTCCCCGTCCACGCTCCAATCCAACGCCGCGCCTCCCTGGTTGTGCCGTCCCACGATCATCTCGGGCGTCAGGCTGCCCGGGACGCCGTTGGCATGCACGGGGACCGTCGTCCATCCGGTGGCGGCGCCGTAGCAGAACTTCAGGTCACCATTCGCGCAGTAGACGACGATGTCCATTTGTCCGTCACCATCCACATCCGCCGCAGCGGTGGATCCGCCGACGAGCCCATCGAGGTGTCCGAAGCGCCGCGTCGTGCCGTCGAGGTTGAGCACACGCACGGAGCTCTCGAGGCTCGTCGTCTCGGTCGCGATGATCGAGGGCAGCGGACTGTCGGCGAGCAGCGCCACGACTGGCGGGTGCTGCAGGAACAGGTCGTCGACCGGCGCCGCGGGCCAGCCCGGCAGCGCTTGCCCATTGGCGTCGAGCACGGTGATGCGACCGCGCGCAGGTGCCGCAATAATCTCCGCGGCGCCATCTCCGTCGAGGTCGGCCAGCGCGATCCACACCCCGCTGGTCACGGGCCCCACGTTCACGGGGAAGCCCGGCAGGACCGCGCCGTCCGCATGCCACGCCCACACGTTGCCCTGTCCATCTCCCCACACTACCTCGAGCACGCCATCGCCATCGAGATCGGCGAGCGCGGGTGAAGCGAGGCCCTCGGCAGGTCGGCTCGCCACGCGCGGCCAGCCGGGCAGGGCGTTGCCGGCCGCATCGAAGCCGCACACATGCTGATCGGTCGTCGCGATGAAGCACGCGGTTCCGACGGTCCCGCCCATGTCGGCCGCGGCCGGGCTGCCCGCGGCGGCAGCGGGCAGCGCCACATCCCACGTCACGGCACGCGTGCTGCCATCGATGTGCAGCAGGTGCGCGTTCTGCGTGCCGATAAGCACACTCGCGGCCCCGGACGCAGGGGCGGTCACGGCGGGCGTGCCGACCGCCACTCCGCCGAGCCAAATCGCGGCCGAACCGGGCGGATCGGTGAGCATGCGCAGCAGGTTGAGTCGCCCGCTGCCATAGCCGCTCGCTGTGGGGTTCTGGGTGACGATTGAATCGGCGGTTTCGACGAGCCGCAAGCGAACCTCCGCAGGCCGCAGCGGCGCTAGGCCTCGTGCATGCCGGTCCGCCTGGAGCAACGCCACGGCGCCACTGCCGATCGGCGATGAGAACGAGGTGCCGCTCGCGGTGGCGCTGTAGGCGGGGCGGCAGCGGTGCGCGCTGTCGGCTTCCGCGTCGCGATCCAGTGTGGTCGTGGAAACGAACAGTCCGGCCGCGCACAGATCGACGTAGGGGCCGGTGTTCGTGAACAGCGTCAGCTTGTCGTCCTTGTCGACGGCACCCACCGAGATGACTTCGGCGCGGTCCGCCATCGCATGCGCCGAGCCGTTGTTGCCTGCCGCCACCACCACCACCACACCGGCCGCCTGCGCCAGGTCGAGGGCGTCGGTCATATCGGATTGCGGCACGCTCGAGAACGAGCAGTTGAGCACCGTGGCGCCCGTGCGCACCGCGTAGACGATGGCACGCGCGGCAGCACTTTCATCGACCAGCCCCGACTGCTGCGTCAGCGCCGAGTAGCCGACGCGCAACGGCATGATGCGCGCGCTACCCGCCGTGCCCGCGACGCCGATGCGATTATTCGTGATCGCCGCGGCGATGCCCGCGACGCCGGTGCCATGGCCGGTGTAATCGTTCGGGTCGTTGTCCTCGTCCCGCCAGTCCTCACCGGGCACCGCGAAACCGGTGTCCGGGAGCGCCACGAAATCCCAGCCATGTACATCATCGATGTAGCCATTGCCATCGTCGTCGACGCCCGGCAGCCCGGCGGCTTCCCGCGCGTTGGTCCAGATGTTCCCGCCGATGCCGGGCCCGGGTCCCGCGAGATCCGGGTGCGTCAGCAGCACTCCGGTATCGATGATGGCGATGATCTGGCTCGAGTCCCCGGTGGTGATGTCCCACGCTTCGGGGGCATGCATGTCGCGACGCGAGGGCTGGTAGAAGTAGTAGGCCTTGGACCACAGCGAATCGTTCGGCGTCGACTCGACCGGCACCAGGTGCACGGGCTCCGCGGTTTCGACGGAAGGGTCGCCGCGCAGCTGCTCGATCGCCTGCTCGGGCGAGAGTCCCGCGGGCAGGTGGACGAGCCACCGCCTGGCTAACCGCTGCTCGACCTCGCTGCGCTCGGCATTCGCATTCACTCGCGTCGCGCCGCGAGGCGCCGCCGCCGCAGGGAAGGCCGGCTCGAGCGTCAGCCCCAAGCGCAGGGCCAGCAGACCGAAGCCACCGCGCGGAACCGCGAGCGTGCGCGCTGCGCCGGCCGCACGCGGCGACGCGGGCGCTGCTAGCGCGGCGGAGGCCTCAGGGGTTAGCCGCACTGCGATCAGGTCACGGCGAATCCGCGGCACGGCGGCGTCATCGGCATGCGCCGGCGGGGCCACGGAAACCAACGCGACCAGCGCGAGGACCGCAAGGAAGTGCATGGAGGGATAGTAGAGTTCGGGCATCGTCTTTCGGAATGACCCTGCAGTGTCCCGGGGCGCCCTGTTGAATGGCATCTCCCGGGCGCATCCGATGGGCCCGGCTCCGTTAGACTAGCCGCAGCCGGGGCATCCCGCCAGCGGATTCGATGGGCCAGAACCGCCGCCCCGGGTGGCCTGGCCAGCAGCCTTCCGCGGCAGACAGCTTGTGTGAAAATGCTTATGCTGCCGGAATGTCAACCCTGCGCCGCTGGCTGCCGCCGATCGACTCCAAGGGCTACTACATCCTGCTCGGAGCCGTCGCCATCTTCATCCTCGGGCCCCTGGGCGGCGTCACCGCCGCCTACATGAATTTCTCCCTCGGCTTCTTCGTCGGCGGCCAGGTGCTGGCGGGAATTCTCGGCAGCGCCGTGACGTACGGCTACGGCGCCGAGGGCAAACACGGCGCCAACTACATCCAGACCATGGCGGCCTCGGTCGCCAGCCTGTCGGGCATGGCGGTGCTGATCCAGGCCATGACCTGGCTCGGCCTGCCCGAGCCGCCGACGTGGATCTTGGTCCTCTATATGATGTGCATCGGCATGTTCGGGGTGGGCGTCGGCATGCTCTACACGCCGATCCTCGTCGACCGCATGCAGCTGAGCTTCCCTTCCGGCTTCGCGGTGGCGAACATTCTGCGCGCGCTCACCGACATCCGCCTGCTCAAGGACTCGATCGCCAAGCTCGGCGGCGGCACACTCGCCGGCATCGTGAGTGGAGTCGCGGCGAACTTCATGGCGCCGCTGTCTGCCACCGGCTACTCGGCTTCGACGCTCGGCGCGGGCATGATAGTCGGTGCGCGCATCGGCGTGCCGTCGCTGGTTCTGGGTGCGATCGGCGTATGGCTCACGCCGTGGCTGCGCGCCAACGGCTGGCTGGACGCGCACGCGCCGTTCCGCAAGATCGGCTTCATCGTGGCACTCGGCATGATTCTCGGGGCCGCGATCGTGGACATGTCGATCCTCGCCGTCTCGACCGCGCAGCAGTGGGGCAAGTCGAAGCAGGCCGACCCCGCGGAAGACTGGAAGCGCACCGACATGCGCGGGCTGATCGGCTGGGTGGTGTTCTGGGCCGCCGCGATTTTCGCGGTTGCCGTCGGGTTGCTGCACCAGCCGCCGCTGTTCGTGATCATCGCGCTGTTGATGGTGTTCCTGTTCCTCATCGTCAACGGCATCTCGCTCGGCATCTCCGACAACAACCCGATCTCCAGCGCCTTCGTCGTCACGGTGTTCATACTCGCGGCGATGGGACTCACCAACCCCATCACCGGACTGATCTGCGCCGCCATCGTGCTGATCTCGACCAGCGTCGGCGGCGACATGCAACAGGACCGCTCAACCGGCTGGCGGCTCGGCACGAACCGGAACATCCAGTTCCGCTTCCAGATCATCGGCGTCACCATGGGTGCGGTGATGAGCGTCGTGCTGGCGCGCCTGTTCATGAAGGCCTACCCGATCCTGGCGCTCAACCAGTACGCGAACCCCGGCGCGCCGGGCGTCGACAGGTGGCAGTCGGCGATGACCTTCAAGTTCGTGGGCGCGCTCAATGGCCTGACGCACCCGAACCCGCGCATCATGACCGCGCTGGCACTCGGCCTCGGCATCGGACTCGTGACCGAGGTGCTGCGCAAGCTGATCAAGCACAACGGCGGCTGGAAGACGTGGGTCAAGGGGAGCCGCGTGGGCTATGTCACCGACTTCGTCATGGACTGCGCGATCCTGCCGAGCCCTTACGCCTCGTCGTTCGGCGGCTTTGTCGAATTCGGCACCGCCGCGTGGTTCGGCGGCGGCTCCATTCTCGGCTCGATCTGGCAGACGCTTGGGGGCCGCGCGCCCAAGCAGGCAGAACACGCCAACCTGCCCGAGGACATGAGCACGGTGTCCCTCGTGGGTGGCGGGCTGATCGCCGGCGACTCGCTCGCGGCACTTGGCATCGGACTCTGGGGATTGCTCCACACCGTGATGTAGTCGCACCGTTTCCCCGCCCGGCGAGCCGCGGCGCGCTGCCACCGCACCGCGGGGCTGATTCATGTTCGGGCAAGTCGCTGCCGATAACTCCTGAGCGGGGATCCCATTACGCCTTCCTGCAGGCGTCGGGGCGCCGGAAACGGTGGCCACGCCGCACTTCTGCACTTTCGATCCACAAGGACCATGACCGACCGGCCCACCCTGATTCCAAAGCCCATCGAGGCCGGACCCGCGCGCAAGGTGCTGCATGCCTTGATCACGATCGTCGGCTGGCTGCTGTTCCTCTATTGGTGGTGGATCGTGTTCCACCGCGTGAGCGGGCAGGAAGTGCGGTTCACCGCGCTGTTCATCGTCATCTCGCTGGCCATCATCGTGCTGGTGACGCTGGCCTGGGCGTGGCACAACCTGCGGATCTTCAAGCGCCGCGGGGCACGCCAGCACAACCGCGATACGCAGGCCGACTTCTCGCACGATGGCGTCGGCCGCAATGTGGTCTACCCGGTGGGCGGTATCGACTTGAAGACGGCGCCCGTGGTCCGCGTCCGCTTCATCGAAGGCGAAAAGCGCTACGAACTGGTGCGCAGTGTGCCGCGCATGAGTGAGGGCCCGACTCCCGTGGGACCCACGCCGGGCAGCAACGCGTGAGCGACGCGATCCGCGCCTTCCTGCTCGCGGTGCCGACGTGGCCGCCCTACTGGTGGGCGCTCGTGTTCTTCGCGTTCTACCCGATCTTGAGCGCCATCATGTGGGTCACCACGGGCGTGTTCTTCTACATGCGCCGTGAGCGTGAGCAGGAGGCGGACGGAACGCCCGAGTTGCCGCAGGTGCTGGCGCGCTATCCGTCCGCCACGGTGCTGATCCCGGCGTTTTGCGAGGAGAAGCACATCGCCGAAACGCTGGCGTGCGCCGTCGCCATCGACTACCCGGATTTCGAAGTGGTGGTCGTCGACGACGCCTCGACCGACGGCACGCGTGAAGCGGTGCGGCCGTTCGTCGAGAGCGGCAAGGTGCGGCTGATCGTCAAGGAGCGCAACGAAGGCAAGGCGATGGCGATGAACGATGCGCTGCCCTGCATCCGCGGGGAGATCGTGCTGATCATGGACGCCGACGCCGCGCCCGACCCGATGATCCTGCGCTGGATGGCGCCGCACTTCGAATCCGCGCGGGTCGCCGGCGTCACCGGCAACCCGCGCGTGCACAACCGCGACACGTACCTGTCGCAGCTGCAACTGGTCGAGTTCACCTCGATTATCAGCCTGCTGCGCCGCGCGCAGCGCATTTGGGGCCGCATCCTGACCATGTCAGGCGTGGTCGGCGCCTTCCGCACCTCGACGCTCACCGAAGTCGGTCCCTACCGGCCGGAGATGGCGACGGAAGACATCGACATGACCTGGAAGCTGCAGTGCGCCCTCTACGACGTGCGCTACGAACCGCGCGCGCTGGTGTGGATGAAAGTGCCGCGCAACCTCGGCGCCCTGTTCATCCAGCGCAAGCGCTGGGCGCGCGGCCTCGCGCAGGTGCTCAGGCGCTACCGCCACGTGCTGGTCAACTGGCGCATGCGCCGCATGTGGCCGGTCTACATCGAGTCCTCGCTGTCGATCCTGTGGGCCTACTGCTTCGTCGTGCTCACCTCGTTCTGGCTGCTGTCTTACGCATTCGGCATTCCCCCGGTCGGCGTCTCGCCGATCCCTAACTGGTGGGGCATGACCATCGGCACGCTGTGCCTGATCCAGTTGTTCACAGGGGTAATGCTCGATTCGCGTTACGACCCGACCATTGTCCGTTATTTTCCAGTCGCCGTGACCTACCCGATTGTTTACTGGATGCTGCAATCACTCATCACCGCCTACGCGACGCCCATCGGCCTGTTCGGCCGCCTGCGCCGGGGTGCTGTGACGCAATGGAAGACACAACGATGAACAGCGCTCCGCGAATTTCACGCCCCTCGTGGCGCCATGCGGTGGCGCGCGTGTGCGCGTGCGCGCTCGCCGTTGCGTTCATTGCGGCTTCGGCTGCGGGCGCGGCCACCGCGAGCAAAACGCCGGCGCGCAGCACGCACTCGAACCGCCTTCCCAAGGCGGCACCCATCAGCGATGCGCAAAGCATCTGGGCCGACGCGCGCCTGCTGGCGGATGCCGGCCACTACGACGATGCGCTGGAGTTGGTGCAGCGCGGGCTCAAGAAGCATCCGGGCAACACTGACTTGCTGTGGCTCCAGGCCGGCTGCACGGGCTGGGCCGGTCGTCATGCGGAAGCGGTCAGGCTTTACGAGAGCCTGACGGCAGCGCATCCCGAGATGGCCGCCGACCTGCGCACCGACCTCGCGACCGAGCGGTTGTGGGCCGAGGATCCCAAGGGCGCCGTGCGCGAGCTCGACCAGCGCATCGCGGAAGCACCCGGTGATCACCCGGCACGGGTCGCGCGCGCACTGGCGTTATCGCATGCGGACCGCCTGCGTGAATCGCTGGGCGCCTACGACTCGCTGCTCACCGAGACACCCCACGACACCGGGCTCGAACTGGAGCGCGCGCGGGTGTTGATGTGGATGGATCGCAATTCCGAAGCGTGCCGCGCCTATGCCGCGGTGCTCGCGCGCGACTCCACGAACCGTGACGCGCGACTGGGATTGGCGAAGGCACAGAATGCGGCGGGCCTGAACCGCCACGCGATTACCACCCTGCAACCGCTTGCATCGAGTCC
>JANLOX010000267.1:0-3104 GCA_031366795.1 Candidatus Eiseniibacteriota bacterium
CGGTTGGCGCCAGGCGGAACAGCGCTTCGGTGTAGGTGCTCACGTAGCCATGCCCAAGCGACAGCGCCGGGGCATTGTACTTGGCCCAGCGTGTGTCGGAGTTGAGCCGCAGCGTGCGGTTGACATCAAAGCCGTACTGGAAGATCGACGCGGCGTAGCGCGGCTGCTTGTCGAGCGAGACACCCGAGAACGTGCCGCGCCAGGTGAAGCGCATGTCACGACGCTTGAGCAATGGGATGTCGATCGTCGGGCGGATCCGCACGGCCTGCTGCTCGCCGAGCACCGTCATGCGGTCGATGCCCACCGCACTCTGCCCGCTCTCGAGCCAGAAGTTGCCGGTGGGGAACCAGATCTGGTGTTCCCATGAGGTGCGCTTGTCGTAGGAGAAGTTGATCCACTCGACATCGAGGGAGCTCTTCACTTCACGCCCGAGGTAGTAGCGCCAGTTGCGGTCCCAGTCGAGCTTCAATGTGGTCGCCGAGTTGTCGAGCGTGGCGTTGGGGTCGGTGTACTGCGCGCGCTGGAAGTCGACGGTCCGGAAGCGCATGTGATCGACCGACGCGAGCCCTGCGAGAGCCACGGGCGACTGCGTCCAATACGGCACGTGATGCGTTTCCTGCTCGGCGCTCAGGCGCAGCCCGATGTCGCCCTGGGCCATCGTCCAGTCGCCACCGAGCTTCAGGCGCACGCTCTTGTCGAGCGTCGAGTGGTCGCCGTCGGACTCGATCGAGTTGCTCGCCGCGGCTTCCGGCGTCGCACCCGCGGCGCCAATCGCCGACAACTTGTAGACGTAGGTCCGGCTGCCGTTGACAAAGTTCATGCGCCGCGATCCGGCGAGTACCTCGCCATACAGTTTGCCATGCTCGCTCGGGCTCCACGCCAATTCGGTGCCCACGCCAAACCACTCCTGCACGTACAGCGCGCTGAGCGCCCTGACCAGGCTGTCGCCCACTGGCTCGGCGTAGGCGAGGCGGCCAAAGCCGAAGCCGCGGTCGGTGCGGCCCAGCAGGCCGGCCTTCAAGTGGGGACCGAGCTGGCGCTGGGTGTGCAGGGCGAACATGTTCTCGCCATTGTCGCCATAGCCGAACAGCTTGCCGTTGTCGCCGATGTCCTGCGTCATCACCTTGGCGCCCTGGCCCGGCGTCACCGCGAATGTGGGCGTCGGCGCCGACAGCGGCGAGGTGCGCGTCGTCTGCAGCAGCGCGATCGCCTTGAGCAAGGCCGCCGCATCGCTGGCCTCGAACGTGATCCCCGACTGCTGGTTCGGTCCGAAGGCGAAGGTGGGGAAGTTGTCGATGCGGTAGCCTTGGTAGAGGTCGCTGTTGCTCGAGAGCCGGTCATCGAAGTTGTCGGTGTAGAGCACCTCGGTGTCGAAGCCGTAGCGCTGCATCCCGAGCTTCACGCCCTGCCGCTGGTAGCCATAGGGGTGCTCGAACGGCCCGATGTTGCCGACCAGGTGCAGGGGATCGTCCCACGTGCCCACGCCTTCGCTATCGAAGGCGAGTAGCGACAGGTTGGGCTGCGAGACGAGCAGCGAGCCGCGCTTCAGGTTCAGGCGGGCGCGATAGTCCTGCACGTTTTCCTGCTCGGGATTGATGTTCATCAGCCAGTGCGCCTTGAGTACGTCCGACATCTTCACGTCGAACGCCAGGTCGATGTCGAACGTCGGCCGTGTCAGTTCGTAGCGGGTCGTCACAGGATTGTAGATGCTCTCGTACAGGCCGCGGATGCGCCCGCCGATGCCAATTTTCGGGTTGTACTTGAGCGTCACGGCGGCGGCCTGGACCACCAGCTTCCCGTCAGGCCCGACCTTGACCATGCTGTTCTGGTCGGAGCCCGCGGTCACCGCGTTCTCAGGGTCCCCGATCCACTGGGTGCCGTTGATCACGAACTTGTACTGGTGTTCGCCCGCGGGGAGCGCCACCTCGACACTCCACACGCCGTCGGCGCCCTTGACGAACGGCGTCGCCGAGGCCGACCAGTTGTTGAACGCCCCCGCCCAGTTGACGCTGCCTGCGGCCGGGTCGGAATAGGTGAAGCGCACGCCCCCTAAGACGGCTTCGGGCGTGGCATTCGCCAGTCCCATCGCCAAGGGCAGAAGGACGAGCAGCAGGACTGCGGCGAGCCGGGTGGGCCGGGTCGCAGGCACGAACAGCATCCGCGGTCGCATCAAAAGTTCCCCTTGAGGATGAACTTGAACACGTCGGACTGGTCTCCGCTTCCCGCGAGGTTACCGTCCTCGACCGGGTTCGAGCCGCCGCCGATATCGTCAGGGCCATACTGGACGAATAATTCCATGTTGGAGGTGGGCCTGTACTGGAGCTGCGTGAAGATCGCCTTGCGCAGGATCGTCGGATCGTTGCCGAGCGCGAAACGGTTGTAGATCTTCGTGCGTTCTGTGAGGTTCAAGCGCTCCTCGATCACGAACAACTGTTTGGCCTCCGGGCGCCCAATGTCCTGCAGCTTGCTCTGGAAGCGCAGCCACGCCAGCTTGCTCTCGACCTGCAGCTCGTTGGTCCACGAGTTGTGCGGGGTGCGCACGAGGTAGGGACCGCGCTGCTCGAACACTTCGCGGCGGCGGTAGGCGGTCTTGCCGTTGAAGCCGTTCAGGAACTCGATGTACAGCTCGTTGTAGACCTCGCGTGTCTTGTTGCGGCTCTCGACCTTCTTGCCGAACCACAGCAACTGGTTCGAGTAGGTGACCGCGCGCTCGGGCAGCAGGTAGTAGCTCTGGATGATGAAACCGGTCTCGTCGGCGCCCGGGCCGCCTATGTTGTTGTGGTAAAGCGGTCCGCGCATCCACCAGCCAGGCGTTACGTTCAGATAGCCGACGCGCGCAGTGCCGAGCTTGATGCTCTTGAACTCGGCTTGCGCCACCGAGCGGTCCGACAACCGGATCGGGGTGGCCTTCTTGAAGAACGTGAGCTGCGGGTTGTTCACGTTGCCCGTCGCCGGAGTGCTCTGCCCGTATTCGATGGCGAGGTCCGCGTTGCGCATGAACTTGGGACCCTTGGTGAAGTGGTAGCGGGAGTCGATGCCGAGCACGCTGTTCCAGCGGCCAGCGACGCTCACGCTGTCACGGCCCGTCCACGTTTCGGAGCGAT
>JANLOX010000393.1:0-3989 GCA_031366795.1 Candidatus Eiseniibacteriota bacterium
CTTGAGTTTGGCGACGTCTTCGAGGAACCAGCGGTGCAGCCGCAGGTCCTGCGTCAATTCGGGATGGAATGCGATGCCGACCGCCTGGCCCTGACGGACACCCACGGGCTCATCGCCGCGCCGCGCGATCACCTCAACGCCCTCGCCAACGCTGCGGATGCGCGGCGCCCGGATGAATACGCCGTGGAGTGGCGCTCCCAGGACCGGCGTATCGAGTTCCGCCGAAAACGAATCGATCTGGCGCCCGTAGGCATTGCGCTCGACCGCGACATCGATCGCGCCGAGTGTCAGGAAGGGCAGAGTGCCGGCTTCGCGCGCCAGCAGGATCAGCCCCGCGCAGGTCCCGAGTACCGGCTTTTCGCGCACAAATTTCTCGATCGGCACACGTAGCCCCGTGGCCTCGAGCAGGCGCAACATCGTCGTCGACTCGCCGCCCGGCATCACCAGCGCGTTCAGTCCCTCGAGATCCTGCGGCATCGAGACGCGCACCGCTTGAACGCCGAGCGCGGCGAGCGAGCGCTGATGGCAGGCAAAATCGCCCTGCAGCGCCAGCACTCCCACCCGCGGCAACGCCACCCTCACCAGCCCCGCTTCGCCAGCTGCTGGTCGGGAGCGATCGTCTCCATCGAGATCCCGCGCATCGCCTGCGGCAGCCCGGTGCTCACCTCAGCCAGCACGTCCGGCCGGTTGTAGTTCGTCACCGCCTTCACCACGGCCTGCGCCATGCGCAATTGGTCGCGGCGCTGCCCAGCCTCGGTCTTCTCGTCCATGCCCACTTCGAAGATGCCCGAGCCCACGAACACCGCCTCGGCGCCCAACTGCACCATCAACGAGGCATCGGCCGGAGTCGCGACACCGCCCGCGGCGAAGTTCGGCACCGGCAGCTTGCCCGTGCGCGCCACCTGCTGCACGATCTCGAACGGCGCACCGAGCACCTTGGCCTCGGCCATCAACTCGTCCTCGCGCAGCATCGACAGGCGCTTGATCGACTTCTGCACCGAGCGCATGTGGCGCACGGCCTCGACGACGTTGCCCGTGCCGGCTTCACCCTTGGTGCGAATCATCGCAGCACCTTCGCCGATGCGGCGCAGCGCCTCGCCCAGGTCACGGCAGCCGCACACGAACGGCACCTTGAAGTCGTGCTTCCAGATGTGGTGCTCATCATCGGCGGGCGTCAACACTTCGCTCTCGTCGATGAAGTCGATCCCCAGATGCTCGAGGATCTGCGCCTCGGCGAAATGCCCAATGCGGCACTTCGCCATCACCGGGATCGACACCGCCGCCTCGATCTCCACGATCATCTGCGGGTCCGACATGCGCGCGACACCACCGTCGCGGCGAATGCGCGAGGGGATGCGCTCGAGCGCCATGACCGCCGAAGCGCCCGCCTCCTCGGCGATGCGCGCCTGCTGGACGTTCATGACATCCATGATGACGCCGCCCTTGAGCATCTCGGCGAGCCCTACCTTAAGCCGGAACTGTTCCTGGTGATTCACCTCTCGCCTCCTCTCATGGGATTCATGTGCGCGAACCCGCGACGCGGGCCCTGCCACCCAATTCGTTTTGTTCGCGCGGCGGCGCTTCGGCCAGCGCGCGCAAGGCCGCAATCGCCTGCGGCACGGCATGCGTCACGAAGTCTATATCGGCCTCGCTCGTCCCCTCGCCCGTGGAAAACCGCACGCTGGCATGCGCCTCGTCTGCCGTCAGCCCCATCGCCAGCAGTACCGGCGAGGGCCCCGGGGAAGCAGCGCTGCACGCCGAGCCCGTGGATACCGTGATGCCCCGCGCGTCGAGTTCATGCAACAGCGCCTCGCCCTCGACACCGGGGAATCCGACATTGACGATCGACGCGAGCCGCAGGCCGGCTTCCCCGTGCAACCTCGCGCCGGGAACCGCCCCCTTGAGCCGCGCCCACAAGCGCTCGCCCATCAACGCGGCAGTCGCAGCATGGCCGTCGGCCAACTGCCGCGAAGCGCGAGCGCAGGCGAGCCCGAACCCCGCGATCGCCGGGAGGTTCTCGGTGCCGGCGCGGCGCGTGCGCTCCTGGTGCCCACCCGTGACGATGGGCTTGAGCCGCAGGCGACGTCGCACGATGAGTGCTGCCGCACCCAGCGGGCCATTGAACTTGTGCCCCGCGATCGTCAACAGGTCGACCCTTAAGGCGGTGATGTCGATGGGCAACTTACCCGCCGCCTGCACCGCGTCACAGTGGAACCGCGCGCCGGCGCGATGCGCCAACTCGGCGAGCTGCGCCACCGGCTGGATTGTGCCGGTCTCGTTGTTCACCCACATGATCGACACCAGCGCCACGTCGGGCCCCAGCACTTCGGCAAGTCGCGAGGGATTCACGACGCCGCTCGAATCCACGGGCACGATGGTCAGCGGGAACCCGCTCGCCTCGAGATCACGGGCGGTCTCGATCACCGAAGGGTGCTCGACGGACGAGACCACCAGCCGCCGGCGTTCGGACGCGGCACCGGCGAGCATGCCGCGTAACGCAAGGTTGTTTGCCTCCGAGCCCGATGCGGTAAACACGACCTCTTCAGGCAACGCACCCACGAGCCCCGCGACCTGCGCGCGCGCCGCGGCCAATACGTCACGCGCTTCGTCGCCGCGACGGTGCACCGACGACGGGTTGCCGAACTTATGCCCCATCAACGGCAGCATCGCCGCCACGACCTCATCGGCGACCGGCGTAGTGGCCGCATGGTCGAGATAGATCTCGCGAAGCGTGGTCATGCCGTGCCTGCGGGAGCCACCACCGCGGCGGCGGCGGTCATGATGGAAACCCGTTGCGCCAGCTTCCCCGCGATCGTCGAGAAAGCACGCGCATAGTCGGTGTTCGGCTGTTCGGCCACAACCGGACGGCCCTCGTCGCCGCCGATACGCACGTCCGGGTGCAACGGTATCGCGCCCAGGAATTCGAGATTCATCTCGCGGGCGCGCGTCTCGGCATCGCCCGAGCTGAAGATGTTGTGGCGGTGATTGCAGTCCGGGCACATGAAATAGCTCATGTTCTCGATCACGCCCAAGACCGGCACCTGCAACTTGCCGAACATCGAAACCGCCTTGACGGCGTCCTCGATCGCCACCGCCGACGGTGTGGTGACGACCACCGATCCGGCGACGAACGTCTGCTGGATCAACGACAGCTGAACGTCGCCCGTCCCGGGTGGCAGATCGACCAACAGGTAGTCGAGTTCGCCCCAGTCGACGTCATGAAGAAAACTCTTCACTGCGCCGTGCAACATCGGCCCGCGCCACACCACGGCCTCGCCCTGCTCGACGAGCAGCCCCATCGACATGAACTTGAGCCCCCAGGCATCGACCGGCAGGATCTTGCCGTCGCGCTGCGAGGGCTGGCGGCGCACGCCCAGCATGCGCGGCAGGTTCGGTCCATAGATGTCGCCGTCGAGCAGGCCGACGCGGGCCCCAGTCGCAGCCAGGGCCACGGCGAGATTGCAGCTCACCGTCGACTTGCCTACCCCACCCTTGCCGCTGCCAATCGCCAGCACATTGGCGACACCCTCCAGCGACTTGCGGTCGGCGGAAGGGTCCCGCGGCTTGCGCACACGCGAGGTCGTCTTCATGTCGAGGTCGCTTACCCAGGCGAGCCGGCGCACGGCCGTGCGGCAGTTCGCCTCGATCTCCGCTTTGAGCGGGCAAGCCGAGGTCGTCAGCACCAGCGTGAACGAAACGCGATCCCCCGCGACCGCGAGGTCCTCGATCATGCCAAGCGTGACGAGATCACGATGGAGATCGGGGTCTTCGACGGTCGCCAATTGCGCACGGACTTCGTCGATACGGGTTGCGCTCATTCTGGCTTGGATGGTCCCAAAGGGGTGGCCGATGCGGGTGTTTCAGCCCTCATGCGAGAGAACCATCGAGAGTATGCGCCCTCTCCCCCTGCGTCAAAGGACGCGCCATGACCCGCAAACGACAAGGGGCCAGTCCCGTGAAGGACCAGCCCCCGTCTTACTGAGTGCGAT
>JANLOX010000304.1:0-7305 GCA_031366795.1 Candidatus Eiseniibacteriota bacterium
GAGGCGATATCGGTCGCCACCAGCACGCTGACACGGCCCGACTTGAAGTCGCGCAACGCCCGCTCGCGCTGGCCCTGGCTGCGGTCACCGTGAATCGGGGCCGCGGAGTAGCCGGCCGTCTTGAGACGCCGCGCCAGACGGTCGGCGCCGTGCTTGGTGCGGGTGAATACGATAGCGGTGTGATCGTCGAAGGAGTCGAGCAACGCCTCGAGCAGCGCCGGCTTCGACGCCTTGGTGGCGAAGTAGGCGGACTGTTCGATGTTCGGCGCCGGTCGCGACATCGACGGCCCCATGTCGAGCCGCTTCGGGTTCTTGAGCGCCTCGTTGGCGACGCGGTTGAGTTCGGCCGGCATCGTCGCCGAGAACATCAGCGTCTGGCGGCGCGTCGGCAGCAGCTTGAGGATCCGGCGCAGGTCGGGTGCGAAGCCCATGTCGACCATGCGGTCGGCTTCGTCCAAGATCAGGATCTCGATGTCATCGAGGGCCAGACTCTGGCGGCCGTGAAGGTCAAGCAAGCGGCCCGGCGTCGCGATGAGCAACTCGACACCCTGGTCGCGGAGCATGCGCTCCTGCGGCGGGATCGGGACGCCACCATAGACACAGCCGCTGCGCACGCCGGTGAAGCGGGCGTAGGAACGCGCGGACTCGTAAACCTGTGCGGCCAGTTCACGCGTCGGTACCAGCACGAGGGCGCGCAGGGCGCGCGGTCCATCGAGCAGGCGGCCGAGCGTGGGCAGCAGGAACGCGGCCGTCTTGCCGGTGCCCGTTTGGGCGGCGGCGACCAGATCGTGGCCGGGAAGAATGATTGGAATGGCACCACTCTGAATAGGGGTCGGAGTGGTGTAGCCGGCGGCGCGAACCCCGCGAGTAACGGGCTCGGGCAGGCCGAGGGCAGCGAACGTCATTGAATCTCCTGGTTGTTGCGGTGGCATTGAGTCGCTCTTGGATCGCGGCACGTTAGTGCGAAGATCCACCGTCGAGGCGCCGGCCGAACCGGCTATGACGACGCGCCAGACGGCGCGCGGCCTCGGGAGTAGGCGACGGGGCGGGCATCTCCCTGACTAGGGTGCCCAGTAGGAGGTCCGCGAACGGGAACAGCACGTTCAAGTTGCGGTCCATGTACACATGGTGAATGCGGTGGTGCTTCTTGAGGTACAGGAAGAAGCGGGAATTCTCGATGACCGGGATCGTGGGCTTGTGCATGAGGAAGTGGAATCCCTCGTAGCCCAGATAGTAGACGAACATCGTCGCTGCAAACGTGATGGCGAACGCCGTCATCGGGAAGGTGGCTCCCGCGGCGCTCATCGCCCACGCGGCGAGGGCCCACGGCAGGGTGTTGATGGCGACGATGGTGATCCCACCCCACCATGCGAACGTCAGTGCTTCGTGCTGCTCTTCCTCGGTCACGTGGAAGGTGTCGTCGTGCTTGCACAACTGGTGGTGGATGAGCGTGTGGGTCGTGAAGCAATCCTTGGGAAGCCAGGGGCGGTGAAGCCAGTAACGGTGAAACGCCCATTCAAAGAAGCTGGCCTGCACGACACCGGTCACAATAGCGAGCGAGATCGCCACGAAGATCAAGCAGGACTCCACTTTAGGAGATTTTCGGAGGGGGAGTGCCCGCTGTTTGCGGGACCACCTGAAGGCGGGAATGGCTGGAAAGCCTGCAAAACCCCAAACAAAAATCCGCCTAGGAACTGTCCTTGGCGGAATCGAACGCTGACGTCACATCCACAGACAACCAGAAGACGTCCGGAGTATCGGCATTCCGGCGCTCGTGTGCAAGCAAATTCCTTGTGCGGTCGGACCGGGCCATCCAGCGGCAAACTGGCACACCGCATCGTCATGCGACGACTTCGAGGGGTTGGAGTTCCACCAATGTGGCCCCCCCCTGGACCATTTGGCCGGCGGCCACGGGCAACTTCTTGATCGTGCCATCCCGCGGGGAGCGCACGACATGTTCCATTTTCATGGCCTCGACGGCCACCAATGGCTGGCCCTTCTGTACGGCGTCCCCCACGGCAACCATCACCCGCGTGACGACTCCCGGCATGGGTGCCTCGAGGCTCCCGGCGTCGGCGCTCTTGGCCCGCTTGCGGTCGCCGCTCAAGCGTTCGAGCACAAAGTCCATGCCGTTCACGTTGACGAATCGCCGCGCTCCGGAAGCGGTGACTTCGGCGACGCAATCGGCGCCCTCCCCGGTCAGGCGCCAGCGCCCATCCCCCAGCGGCTCGGCCTGGAGCGCGAGCTCGCCATCGCCGACGCGCACGCGATAGCGGCCTTGGGCCTCGGGGCTCACGACGACGGCGCGGGTACGGGACCCGTCCTTCCAGTCGCTGCGCATCAATCGAGCCCCGTGGCGCGCCAGCGGCCAACGGCGCGGAAGGGGTCGGGGGCTTGCAGCGTTTCGTTCGCGCTGGCCGTCTGGGCGCAGCCGGCACTGCCCAGTAGTTCGGCGAGTGCGGCGGCGGCCAGCGCCAATTCTGGCGCGGGGGCCTGCGCGAGTGCGGTGAAGCCTTCGAGAAACTCGCGTTCGATCCACTCGGTGTCGAACGCGGCCGTGCGCATCGCCGGCGTGCGCACCAGTGCGCGCAGGAACGGCAGGTTGTTGAGCACACCGTGAATGCGCGTCTCATCGAGACCGCAGCGCAGGCGCTCGATGGCAGCGTCGCGATGGAGCCCAAACGCGATGACCTTCGCGAGCATCGGATCGTAGTGAACGCTCACCGAGTCCCCGGCCTCCACGCCGCGATCGACGCGCAGGAACGGGCCCTCGGGCCAGCGCAGCCGCGCGATATCGCCCGATTGCGGGAGGAAGCCGCTCGCGGCGTCCTCGGCATAGACACGCGCTTCGATCGCGTGGCCACGCGCGATGACCTGGGCTTGTGTCCAGGGCATCGGCATACCGGCGGCGATCTCGAGCTGGGCCCGCACCAGGTCGATACCGGTTACGAGTTCGGTCACGGGATGCTCGACCTGGAGGCGAGTGTTCATCTCGAGGAAATAGAACGAGCCGGCACGGTCGAGCAGGAACACGACCGTGCCGGCACCGCGATACTGCACCGCCTTGCACAACGCGACGGCCGCACCGGTGATGCGCTCGCGGAGCACCGCATCCACCGCGGCCGAGGGGCATTCCTCGAATACCTTCTGGTGGCGCCGCTGCAGCGAGCACTCGCGCTCGAACAAGTGAATCGCGCCCCCCTTGCCGTCGCCCAGCACCTGCACCTCGATGTGACGCGGGCGTTCGATCAGCTTCTCGATGTAGATCGTGCCGTCACCGAACGCTGCCGCCGCGATGCGGCGCGCGCTGTCCAGCGCCTCGCCCAACTCGCCGGCCGCGCGCACCACGCGCATGCCCTTGCCGCCCCCGCCCATCGCCGCCTTTACCATCACCGGGAAGCCCATGCGATCGGCCAGCGGCGCGAGTACGGCCAAGTCCGCGCCCTCGGCGCCGGGCACCACGGGAACGCCCGCGCGCTGGGCGATGTTGCGCGCGGCGCGCTTGTCCCCCATCGAGCGGACCTGTTCGGGCGTCGGACCGATGAACGCGAGTCCCGCCGCTTCGACTGCCGCCGCGAACTCGGCGTTCTCGGCGAGGAAACCATATCCCGGATGCACCGCATCGGCACGCGTCTGGCACGCGGCGTCAATCAGCGCATTGATGTTGAGGTACGAGGCGCGCGGCTCTGCCGGACCGATGCACCACGCGGCGTCGGCGACCCGCGTGTGGCGCGCGCCGCGATCGGCCTCGGAGAACACTGCGATTGCCTGGGCGCCCAACTCGCGCACCGTGGTGGCGATACGGCAGGCGATCTCGCCACGGTTGGCGATCAGCACGCGGCGGAACATCGCGCCGTTGCTCATGCCTTCCACGCCGGCTTGCGCTTCTCGAAGAATGAGGCCAACCCGTCGCGCGCTTCCGCGCCCGCGCGAACTTCGGCCAGCGTCTGCGGCAGCGATGCGCGATACGCTTGCCACGGCGTGTCGGCCCAGCGCGTGAGCAATTCTTTTATGCGACGCTGCGCCTCAGGTCCGCCCTCGAGCAACGCGGCGACGCGTTCCTCGACGCGGGTATCGAGCTCGGTAATCGGCACGGCGTGATGGACGATTCCCGCGCGCATTGCGTCGGCCGTGCCAAAGCGCTCGCCGGTGAGCATCAACTCGCGCGCATGGCGATCGCCGAGGCGGCGGATCACATAGGGGCTGATGAGCGCCGGCAGGATGCCCAAACGAACCTCGGTGAGCCCGAACTTCGCGTCATCCGCCGAGACCGCGATGTCGCAGGCGCACGCGAGTCCCACGCCGCCGCCGAGCACGCCGCCATGGATGCGCGCGACCACAGGCTTCGGGCACTCCGCGATGTTCGCGAACATCGCGCCCAGACGCGTGGCGTCGGCAATGTTGTCCTCGAACGAGGCGGCCGACTGGGCCTTCATCGCCCCGATGTCCGCGCCCGCGCAGAACGAGGGGCCACGCCCTCCCAACACGATCACGCGCACTGCGCCATCGCGTCCCAGCGTCTCGAAGGCCAGCGCAAGCTCCTGCGCAAGCTCGGCGTTCAGGGCATTGTGCTGCTCGGGCCGGTTGAGCCACACGCGCGCAACGCTGGACTCGCGAACGATTTCAACGACGGACATGGCGTGCGGCTCCTAGGGGAGGCCCAGCGCGTCGCGCGCGGGGGGACGCCGAGCATTCAAGCCGCTCCGTTCGCCTGACGCAAGCGCGGCGCTGCCCCGGTTGTGCATCGCACCCGCAGATCCTAGATTTCCCCGTATGCGAATTCCACATATTGCCTCGACGCTGGCCGCCCTGCTGCTGACCCTTGGCCTCGGCTGGCTCGCCACAAGCCACGCCGCCGGGCGACCTGCGGCCCCGCCCATCACGCGCATCGAGTACGACGGCACGCTGTTCTTCGAAGCGCATTTCCGTCACCCCGGCGACGTGCATCCCTACCATTCGCACGCCGTATACGTGACGGACGCCGTGGGCAACGCGCGGCTCGATTGGACGACATGGGAAGAGGGCGACTCCGCGCGCGTGGCGGAGACCTACCTGCTCACGCAGGGGCGCGTCGTCCATCGCGATGCCCCGGGGCAGCCGTGGCAGGAATACACGGGTTCGCGCGCGCGGCAGGCGCGGCTGCAGGCCAGCGCGGGGCTGCCTGCTCCGCTGGAGATCATTACGCGCGCCGAACCCGACAAGGGTGGCGTGTGGCAGCGCTCGGGCGGACAGCTTTCGCGCTACACGTTCCTGCAGGCGCATCCACGTCTCGGTGACGTGCGCGACACGGTGTTCTATGGTTACAAACGCGGTGATCGCGCTCCGGATTCTCTCGCGCTTGCGCTGACCATGCGGGGGACGAACTGGCGCCTCACCGCGCGGCGCACGGCGTGGTCGCGCGATGCGCTGCCCGATTCGTTGTTCGCGCTGCCGGGTGCGATTTCTCCGGCGCCTCCCGAAGAAGATGACGAAACGTTGGAGCGCGTACCCGCGTTCGCGCAGGTCGCCGATGGGGTCTGGTCGCTTGAGTTGAACGACATCGACTCGCGCACCGTGGTCGTCGAGTTCGCGGATCATCTCGCCATGCTCGAACTCGCGGCCAGCAGCGCCAACGGCGAACGCATCGTCGATGCCGCGCACCAGATGTGGCCCAACAAGCCGATCCGCTACGCGCTGTTCAGCCACTACCACCCGCACTACACGGGCGGCCTGCGTGCAGCGATCGCAGCGGGCGCCACGATCGTGACGACGCCGGGCAACGAGGCGTTCGTGCGCCACCTCGCGACCTTGTCGTTCAAGACCGCGCCTGACCGGCTCGAGCGGCATCCAATGCCGGTGCACGTGAAGACGTTCGCCGATTCCATCGTGCTGGGCGACGACCGCAATCAACTCGTGGCCTACAACTACGGCGAGCGCTCGATGCACACAGATGAATTCGTATTGTTCTGGCTGCCGCGGCAGCAGGTGCTGTTCGAGACCGAGATGGGTTGGTCGAAGACCAATGGCACCGTGCGCGCCGGCCGTCGCGCGCGTGGACTGCTGACGTGGATCGCCGAGAAACACTTCGACGTGGAGCGCATCCTGCAGGGCTGGCCCATGCGCGACAACGACGCCGTGAAGATGCCGGGCGAACTCGAAGTGCTGGCGCCGAAATCGCCGTAACGCGAGGCCGAGCCGCCCCGCGCCAGTTCAGCCCGCGATCGCGGTGTCGAGCGCGATCTGCGTCATCGCATCGAAGCCGGTACGGCGCTGGTCGCTCGAGAGGTGCTCTAGCCGCCGGATGTGATCGGACACCGTGAGAATCACCAGCGCGCGCACGCCATGCTCGGCGGCCACGCCATAGAAACCCGCGGCTTCCATCTCGACGCCCAGGATGCCGAGCTTCTCGGCGAAGTCGAACGCCTGCGGCTGCGGCGAATAGAAGAAGTCGGACGAGAAGATGTTACCCACCCGCACCGGCACCTTGCGCACCCGCGCCGCCGCGACCGAGCGTTCCAGCAACCCGAAGTCCGCGATCGCCGCGAAGTCGTGGTCGAGGAAGCGGATGCGATTGACCTTGGAATCGGTCGACGCCCCCTGCGCGATCAGCACATCGCCGAGCTTCACGTCCGCCGCCAATGCGCCGCAGCTGCCGACGCGAATGAGCGTTTTGACCCCGAACTCGCGGATCAGCTCCGTCGCGTAGATCGAGCACGACGGAATGCCCATGCCGTGCGCCATCACCGAGACCCGCTTGCCCTGGTACGTCCCCGTGTAGCCCCAGACATTGCGCACATCCGTTACGCGGCGCACGTCAGCGAGGAAATTCGTGGCGATATGCTCGGCCCGCAAGGGGTCTCCGGGCATCAGGACGGCAGCGGCGAAGTCGCCTGGCTGGGCGCTGATATGAGGGGTAGGCATGCTCAAGAAGCTTACCCCAACCCCGGCGATTCAAGGAATCCGGGGCCTGACACGGATTTCACGCAACCCTGCGGGCATTGCACCGTACTAAGGGGTGAAGGACGTCACGACCGGGCTTCACGGGCAAGCCCAGGTGACGCCGCGGGATTGGTGATTGCCGGAGGTGGATGATGAAGGTGCGCAAGGTGAACGATGTCGCGATCGTCGCGCCGGAAGGCTGGCTGATGGGCGGAGCAGAGACCGTCGAGTTCGAACAGACGATGGAGCGCCTGTTCCAGAGCGGCAACCGCCGCCTCGTCATCGATCTGGCCGGCGTCGAGATGATGAACTCCACCGCCATCGGCGCCCTCACCCACTGCCGCGCCCGCTATGCCGAGGCCGGCGGCCAGGTCACCCTGTGCAACC
>JANLOX010000346.1:0-3138 GCA_031366795.1 Candidatus Eiseniibacteriota bacterium
CTCCAAGAAGCTCGAGCTCGTGCAAAAGCGTTTTCCCGGTGTCAAGACGACCTCCGACTACAACGAGATCCTCAACGATCCCTCGATCGACGCGGTCGCCATCGCCACGCCGGTCAACACGCATTTCGATGTCGGCATGGCGGCCCTGAAGGCCGGCAAGCACGTTTGGCTCGAGAAGCCCATGACCGAGACCTCGGCGCAGGCGCGCCAGTTGGTCGAAGAGGCGGACAAGCGCAAGAAGGTGTTGTTCGTCGACCACACGTTCGTCTACACGGGTGCGGTGCGGAAGATGCAGGCGATGATTGCCGCGGGCGAACTCGGTAAGATCCTCTACTACGACTCGATCCGCGTGAACCTCGGGCTGTTCCAGCGCGACGTGAACGTGATCTCGGATCTCGCGGTGCACGACTTCTCGATCCTCGACTTCCTGCTCAACGAGCACCCGGTCGCGGTTTCGGCGAGCGGCACGAACCACTTCCCGGGCACGCCGGAGAACCTCGCGTTCATCACGCTGTTCTATGACTCGGGCACCATCGCGCACGCCAACGTCAGCTGGCTGGCGCCGGTCAAAGTGCGGCAGGTGCTGCTGGGCGGCAGCAAGCAGATGATCGTCTACGACGACATGCAGCCGAGCGAGAAGATCAAGGTGTACGACAAGGGTGTGAGCTTCACGGAAGACCCGCAGCAGATCCACGAAATGCGCGTCGGCTACCGTACCGGCGACATGTGGGCTCCCAAGATCGACGGCAGCGAAGCGCTGAAGGTGGGCGGCGAGCACTTCGTCGATTGCATCGTCAACAGTAAGACCCCGCAGACGGACGGGAAGCTGGGGCTTCGCGTCGTCGAGTTGATTGAAGCTGCAACCACCTCCATGCGCGGCCGCGGTGAATCCGTGTACGTGCAACGTCAGGAGAGCAAGGCGTGATCCCCTTCGTCGACCTGAAGTCCCAATACGCCAGCATCAAGCCTGAAATCAACGCGGCGATCCAGGGAGTGCTTGATTCGTGCGCGTTCACGCTGGGGCCGGAAGTGGCCGCGTTCGAGCAGGAGTTCGCGACGTATTGCGGCTCCAAGAACTGCATCGCCGTCAACAGCGGCACGAGCGCCCTGCATCTGGCGCTGCTCGCCGCCAAGATCGGCCCGGGCGATGAAGTGATCACCGTACCGCACACGTTCGTGGCGACGGTGTCGGCGATCCACTACGCAGGGGCCAAGACGGTGTTCGTCGACATCGATCCGCGTTCCTTCACGATGGACCCGACCAAGCTCGAAGCCGCGATCACGCCGAAGACCAAGGCGATCATCCCGGTGCATCTCTACGGGCAGCCGTGCGACATGGATCCGATCATGGAGATTGCCAAGCGCCACAACCTGGTGGTGATCGAGGACGCCTGCCAGGCGCATGGCGCCGAGTACAAGGGCCGCCGCGTCGGCAGCATCGGCGACATGGGCTGCTTCAGCTTCTACCCGGGCAAGAACCTCGGCGCGTATGGCGAGGGCGGGGCCGTCACGACCGACAATGCCGAGTACACGCGCACCATCAGGATGCTGCGCGACTGGGGCGCCGAGAAGAAGTACCACCACGTGTTGAAGGGCTATAACTACCGGCTCGAAGGGCTGCAGGGCGCGGTGTTGCGCGTGAAGTTGCGGCACCTCGAAGCCTGGACGAAGGGCCGCCAGGCTGCTGCTGCGCGTTACGATGCGGGGCTCAAGGCCGCGGGTGTTGCGACGCCTGAAGTGATGCCGTACGCGCGGCACGTCTACCACATCTACGCGGTCCGCACGCCGAATCGCCAGCAGTGGATGGATGCGCTCAACGCGCAAGGTATCCAGACGGGCATCCACTACCCGACGCCCGTGCACTTGCTGCCGGCGTTCGAGGACCTGGGCTACAAGGCCGGCCAGTTCCCGCATTCGGAGAAGGCTGCCAACGAGGTGATGTCGCTGCCGATGTTCTCGGAGTTGACGCCCGAGCAGACGACGGAAGTCTGCCGCGCGGTTGGCCAGCTCGTCGTCACGGCGTAACGATTCTTCGGCACCACGGTTCGAACTCGAGTCAGGGGAGGGCGACGCAATGTCAGCAGCTGCGCGACCTCTCCTGATTTTTCCTTGTAACGGCAACGGTATCGAGGCGCTCGATTGCTTAGGCGCGGCGTACCGCTGCATCGGTTTCGTGGACGACACGCCCGAGAAGCAAGGGTCGCAGCGTCACGGCATTCCGGTGTTCCCTCGCACTGCCCTCGCGTCGCACGGCCACACGGCCGTGTTGGCAGTGCCGGGCGGGCCCACGTCGTACCGCTCGCGCCGTCCGGTCATCGAAGGGCTTGGGGTCGAGGCGGACCGCTTCGCGCGGGTCATTCACCCGTCGGCGCACGTCTCGCCGCTGGCGAGGGTGGGGCGCAACGTCTTGATCATGGCAGGGGTCGTCATCACCAGCGACGCGGTGATCGGCGATCACGTCGTCATCCTGCCGAATACGGTGATCCATCACGAAGCGGTGATCGGGGACTGGAGCCTTGTGGGCTCCAACGTCGCGATCGCCGGCGGCAGCAGCGTCGGCAGCAACTGCTACATCGGCAGCGGAACCAACATCATTCACGGGGTGCGCATCGGCGATGGCGCGCTCGTGGGACTCGGCAGCAACGTGATTCGAGACATTCCGGCGGCCACCGTGGTGGTCGGCAATCCGGCGCGGCCGATCCCGGTCGCCAAAGACACGCGCTAGCCCGCGCACCGAACGGAAGACCCTCCATGAAGATCGAAGGCTCGAAGATTCTCGTCACCGGTGGCTGCGGCCTCGTCGGTTCGACCACCATCGACTTGTTGCTGCGCGACTATTCGCCGGAGCGCATCGTCATCCTCGATGACCTGAGCCGCGGCACGCTCGACAATGTCGAGGACGCCCTCAAGGACAAGCGCGTGACGCTGGTGCGCGGCGACATCCGCGATCCCGAGACGGTGCGCAAGGCGACGGCCGGCATGGACGCGGTGATCCACATGGCCACGCTGCGCATCACCGCGTGTGCCGCCGAACCGCGCGCCGCGCTGGGCGTCATGTGCGACGGTTCGTTCAACTGCATCGAGGCTGCGCAGGCCGCGGGTGTCAAGAAGTTCGTGACGGCATCGTCGGCGTCGATC
>JANLOX010000355.1:0-14248 GCA_031366795.1 Candidatus Eiseniibacteriota bacterium
GCTAGTTCGGATGACGGCCCGCCGCGCGGCGCACCCTCACGCAGCGCTCGTTACCAGATCTGCGCGCGCTTGTCTTCCGGCCGCACCATGTTGTCGCCTTCCTTGCAGCCAAACGCCTTGCGGAACTCCAGCGAGTTCGACAGCGGGCCGATGATGCGCCAGTTGTCCGGCGAGTGCGGGTCGGTGAGGATCACCGTGCGCTGAATCTCGGGGCGCATCTTGCCGCGCCACAGCTGCGCGTAGCCGAGGAAGAACCGCTGTTCGGGCGTGAAGCCATCGATGTCCTTGCGCCCGTGCTTCTCGAGAAACTTCTGGTAGGCGTAGTACGCGATCTTGACGCCACCCAGATCGGCGATGTTCTCGCCCTCCGTCAGCTCACCATTGACGTGCAGCGTGTCGACGCCGACGTAGCCGTTGAACTGGTCGACGACGCGTTGGGCCCTCGCCTTGAAGTGTTCGTTGTCAGCGTCGCTCCACCACATCTTGAGGTTGCCGGCAGCGTCGAACTTGCGGCCCTCGTCGTCGAAGCCGTGCGTCAGCTCATGTCCGATGACCGTGCCGATGCCGCCATAGTTCATGGCGTCATCCGCCGAAGGGTCGAAGAACGGCGGCTGCAGGATGCCCGCCGGGAACACCACTTCGTTGAACGTCGGGTTGTAGTACGCGTTCACTGTCGACGGCGTGATGCCCCACTCCGTGCGATCCACCGGCGTGTCGATCTGCTTCCAGGTACGCCGCTGCTCGAACGCCACCGCTAGGCGCATGTTCTCGTTCGCCGACTTCTTGGCGTCGATGGCGAGCGCCGAGTAGTCACGCCACGTGTCCGGGTAGCCGATCTTGTTCATGATTGCGGTGAGCTTCTGCTGCGCCGCGGCCTTGGTCCCGGGGCCCATCCAATCCAACGCGGCGATACTCTGGCCCAAGGAGGCCCGCAGGTTGTCGACCATCTCCTGCATGCTCGCCTTGGCTTCGGGCGAGAAAGCCTTCGTCACGTACGCCTTACCTACCGCCTCGCCCATCACGCCGTCCACGGCCTGAACAGCGCGCTTCCAGCGCGTGGACGGAGCCTTCTGCCCTGAAATCGCGGCCTGGTACTTGAACCGCTCATTGAAGAAATCGTCGCCGATCCAGCTCGAATTGCTGCGCACCACCGCGAAGCGCAAGTAGGCGCGCCAGTCTTCGATCGGGGTGTTCTTCATGAGGTTGCTGATCTGGCGGGCGAACGAGGGAACGCTAACGTTGAGCCGCCCCATCGGCTTGGCCAGCGTCGGTAGGCCGGCGGCTTTGAAGTAGCCGGCCCAATCCATCCCCGGCGCCATCGCCTGCAATTCCGCCACGCTGACATTGTGGTAGATCGCCTCCGGCTGGCGCATGGCGACGCGCGTCATCGAGGAATCTGCGAGTGAGGTTTCGAGCTTCATCACCTTTTGCACATCCGCCTGCGCCTGATCGGGCGTCTCGCCGAGCATCTCGAACGTCTTCTCGGCATAGTCCGTGTAGGCCTTGCGCACCGCTTCCGACTTGGGATCAGAGCGGAAGTAGAAGTCGCGCTCCGGCAGTCCCAGTCCACCCTGGTTCAGGGCGCCAATCATGCGTGAGCTGTTCTTGAAATCCGTTTCACTCGCCAGGACGAAGGGGAAGTTCATGCCCGAGGCGTTGAAGTCGGCGATCACCGCCTGCAGCTCCGCCGCCGTCTTGATGCCGGCGACTTGCGCCAGCAGCGGCTGGACCGGCGCAACTCCTTCGCGATTGGAGCGCAGCGAGTCCATCAGTGTCGCGTAGAGGATGCCGACCTTGCGCACCGTGACGTCCTGCTCGTTCGCCACATTCGCCGCAGCACCCTCGACGGCCACGCGCAGGATTTCCTGGTTGTGGTCATGCACGTCGCGAAACGCGCTCAGCGCCATATAAGAGGACGGAATCTGCGCGGTGTCCGCCCAGGTGCCATTGGCGTACTTGTAGAAATCGTCGCACGGCGCGACCGTGGTATTCATGTAGGCCTTGTTGACGCCGTGCGGATCCGCGGCGGCGATACCCGCCAGCGAAACCAGGGCGCCCAGCCACAGCGCGAGCAAGAGGGTGCGTCGAATCACAGGGAGCTCCTTCGAGTAGGGTTTCGCGGAGGGCCCCGCGTTCGCAAGGGCAGCAGGGACCCTAGCGCAGCGCGCCTCGCCGCAGCCAGCGCGGGCGACAGGCGCGTCGAACCGACCCACCGGCGCGGACGGCCCGGACGGCGCTCCGCGGGCTGCCCCGGCCAAGGAATCGCGGCGCAACCGCTGCTCTGCCTTGCTTCAAGGGTGTTCCGTCCCCTATCGTCCGCCGCTCTTGGGCCCTCCGCATGCGAGTCTGGCCGCAACCCTCCTGTGGGCGCGCCGTCGCATGCTCGGCCGCTGTACCGGGATTCTGGGGGAGGAAGGATGCGATTCCGTCTGTCTTTGGCCCTGATCGCCGCGGCCATCTGCTTCAGCGTTTCAAGCGCCGCCGCGGATCCGACCGGGCGCTTCGTGACGCTCACGCCCACCGTGGGGTTCGCGGTGTTCGATGGCGACATCAAGGCTCCGACGCAGTCCTTGAAGGACGTCGGTTACTATGGCGGCCGTGTGGGCTACCAGTGGAATACCTGGCTCGCGCTCGAAGCCGCGGCCGGAGTCGCCTCGACTCACGAGAACGCACCGGGCGGCAACAAGATCTCCTACTGGCATGGCTCGGCAAACCTCGTGCTGACGCCGTGGCGCGGCTTGATCGGCAACCCGTTCCTGTCGTTCGGCTTCGGCCGCGCGTCGTTGTCTCCCAAGGACAAATCAGTCGGCTTCCCGCTCTACGCCGACAAGCCCGGCAACCTGCCGCAGGGCGGCTTCGAAGCCGCCATCGGGTGGACCGCGTGGGTGACCGATCGCTGGGGCGTCCGCTTCGAAGGCCGCGATATCGCGTGGCAGCCCAAGGATGACCTGACCAAGCCGCGGACGCACACGATGGTGACCGCGGTGGCGTTGAGCTACACGCTGGGTTCCCAGCCGCGCGACACCGACGGCGACGGCGTGCCGGATCGCCGCGATCACTGCGCCAACACGCCGAAAGGCGCCACCGTCGATGGGATGGGTTGCCCGAAGGACTCCGATGGCGACGGCGTGCTCGACGGGCTCGACAAGTGCGCCGACACCCCGAAGGGCGCCAAGATCGATGCGACGGGTTGCCCGACGGATGCCGACGGCGATGGCGTGTTCGACGGCCTCGACGAATGCGCGGACACGCCGAAGGGCGCCACGGTCGACGCCAAGGGCTGCACCCGCGACAGCGACGGCGATGGCGTGCTCGATGGCCTCGACAAGTGCCCCGGCACGCCGAAGGGCGCCAAGATCGACGCCACCGGTTGCCCGATCGACTCGGATCACGACGGCGTGTTCGATGGTCTCGACAAGTGCCCCGACACGGGCGCCGGGATCGCGGTCGATTCGGTCGGCTGCCCGAAGGACTTCATGAAGCGCGAGCAGGAATTGCTCGATACCGGCAAGATCCGACTGCAGAACGTGCAGTTCGAGTTCGGCAAGGCAGACCTCAAGGCGGAGTCGAAGCCGACGCTCGACGTAGTCGGCGACCTGCTGAGCCACTGGCCGGATCTCAAGATAGAAATTGGCGGACACACCGATTCGAAGGGCTCGGCCAAGCTCAACTCGAAGCTCAGCCAGGCACGCGCGGATTCGGTGCGCGCATACCTGCTGGGACGCTTCCCGAAGCTGAATGGCGCACAGTTCACAACGAAGGGCTACGGGCCGTCGCGGCCGATCGTGGCGAACACCACCGAAGAGCTGCGCGCGCTCAACCGCCGCGTCGAGTTCGTGGTGCTCAACCAGGGCGTGCTGCAGCAGGAGATCGAGAAGCGCTCGAAGCCCGCGACTAGCCCCACGATGACACCGGCGCCGACCGATACGACGAAGACGCTGGCGCCGATGCCCGCGCCGACGGATACGACGAAGACGCCCGGCGGCGGGAAGTAAGCCGCTCGCAGCCTGCGGTCGGTGCGCAAAAACAGAACGAGCGGTGCGTGGACGCCATCACGCACCGCTCGTTTGTTTGCTGGTCGCGTACGCCGCGACTACTTGCTGTCGGGGCTGATCACGGGATGGTCGCCCACCGTCACGCCAGCCCCATGACGGTACACGAGCAGGCCGCCGTGATGGCCCGCCACGCCAATAGCGACGGCCGAGGCCAACTGCAACAACAGCGCGATGACGCTCACCAGCCCGCGCATGGCGCCCATGCCCACTTCCGCCAGGCGCGCGACCAGTGCGCCACCCGCCAGCCAGATGGACAGCTTCGCCAGATCGCCATGGGAATCCACGGCGTCCTCGGCGATGCGCTGGATCTTCTCGGCATGGTCCGCGGCCAACTCACCGGTCAGGATCCCGGCGACGCCCGTGACCACCGCGATCACCAGCAGCGCGAGCGATGCCTTGCGCCACCACGGGCCATCGGTCGCGCGGCCCACCAGATCGAACAGCAGCGAGATCATGACCAGCACCACGGGGAAATGAACGATCAACGGGTGAAGCGGTACCTGGAACACCATGGAGACCTCCACGCGGCAGTGATTTGCTGAGGGGCAATCTGCAAGCAGGCTAGCCGCATGACGCACCTGCTCCAAGTTGCTAGTGTCCGTGCGTGCCGAATTCGCCGATGAACGAGACGCCGCCCAGCACGCCGCGGCGCACCAGCCCCGTGGTCGCCATTGTGGGCGCGCTCGCGGTGGTGGCGCTGAACGCGCTGCTGCTGGCGCTGGCCCTGGGCGGCATTGACGTGCTGCGCATCCACGCGCGAGCCCTCGCACTGCTGGCGATCTGGGCGGCCGGCGGCATCACGCTGGCGCTGCTGCAGCCGGTGCGCCGTCACGACCCCAAGGCGCTCGAACACGAATCGAAGTTCTCGCTGGTGATGATGCTGGTGCTGCCGATGCTCACGCCGCCGCTCGCGGCGCTGGGCGAGCGGCTCGGACTGTTCCTCGATTTCGCGAAGGCGCCATTCGAGTGGGCCGGCGTCGCCTGCGTGGCGTTGGGACTCGCGATCCGCATCGCCGGCATGGCGCGGCTCGGCTCGCGCTTCTCGCCGCTCGTCGCGGTGCAGCAGGATCACGTGCTCGAGACCCACGGCATTTACGCTGCGGTCAGGCATCCCGGCTATCTCGGGGCATTGCTGGCCTGCGTCGGTGCGATGGTGGCATTCGGGAGCGCGCTCGCGCTGCCGCTCGTCGCGGCGTTCGCGGGGCTGCTGCAGGCCCGCATCGCGCGCGAAGAAGTGCTGCTCGAGCAATACTTTGGCGAGGCATTTTTCGATTACCGCAGGCGTGTGGGCGGGCTGCTGCCCCGCTTGTGGCCCGCGCGCGCGCCGCGGCCCGCGCGCTAGCCACGCGGCGATCTCCCGGGCAGGAAGCCTCGCAGGACCCGGGCAGGAAACTGGTGCGCCCGCCCGGCCTGCGCTATCGTGGCAGCATGCGCATTGCCTACCACGTCATGTCGTCACCGCTCGGGCTGTTGTTTCTCGCCAGTGGCCCGAAGGGCCTTCAGTACCTTGAGTTCATGGATCGCAAGAGCATCAAGCGTATGATCGCCGCCCACGCCGACCACCATCCTGGCGCCACGTGGGAGCCCTCGCTGCTGGATCTCAAGGATGCCGTGGATCAACTCGAGGGCTACTTCTGCGGCGCGCTGACGACGTTCGACCTGACGCTCGCCCCGGCCGGCACCGACTTCCAGCACGCCGTGTGGAAATCGTTGCTCAGGATCCCCTACGGCGAGACCCGCAGCTACGCGCAGATCGCCAAGGCGATCAAGCAGCCGAAGGCGGCGCGCGCGGTAGGCCTCGCCAACAACCAGAACCCGATCTCCGTCGTGGTGCCGTGTCACCGCGTCATCGGCGCGAACAAGAGCCTCGCGGGTTACGCGGGCGGCGTGCAGCGCAAGAAGTGGCTGCTCGCACACGAAGCAAAGTTCGCGCAGCACGGCGAGACCGATGCGGATCTGTTCACGGCCGCGTCGAGCCGGTCGGGCAACAAGCGCGACAGCACACCGGGACGCTAAGCGGGCCCGATTGCTGCGTTGGCGACGGCACCGCTAATTCAGCCGCACGCTGAAGATCACGGCGAAGACTTTTCCGGCGGCGAGATTCAGCTGAGCGTTGGCCTTCACCTGGTTGCCGAGATCGATGCGGCTCGACACCACGCTCACCACGTCGCCGTCGATCGCATCCGTGGCGGCGGTTCCCGCGTTGGCGGCGGTGAACAGCGCCGACTCCTCGACGCCGGTGCACGTGGCGGCGGCGCAGGCACTCGGCGCGTTGGTCAGGCGCAGCGTCCCGCCGAGATACTGGAACGCGGGGGCCAGCACGTCCACGAGACTCACGTCGGTCAGTGCGCTGCCGGGATTGTTGACGTAGATCAGGAAGCGGAACAGCGTTCCCTTGGCGAGCACCGCCGCGTTGGGAATCGGCGTGCCGTCTACGCGAAACGCGCGCTTCACCAGGGCCAGCACGCTGACGGTCGTGGGGTCGCTGGCGCTATCATTCGCGGCATTGCTGTCCCCGCCCGTCGAGACGTAGGCGCGGTTGGTGACCCCGGGTGCCGCCGCGGCGGACGGCGTCACGGTGATCGTGAAGGGAGCTGCGGCACCCGCGGGCAGCGCGCCCGCATAGGTCGCGATGACGATCTGTCCGCTGACGCTGAACGACCAGCCCGTGCCCACCGAGGAGACGTAGGTGATTCCCGCCGGCAACGTGTCCGTGACCGTGATGGAGTTGAGCGTCGAGTCGCTCCCCGCGTTGCTGATGCCGATCGTGTAAACGCCCGTGCCCCCGGCGTAGAACGGGCCGCTGTGCGACAGCGTGATCGCGGCGTCCGGAACACCGAAGTCGAGCCCACACGATGCTGGCCGCGTGGGCGGCACGAAGGCGGCGTTCAGGAACATGCGCTCGCCATTGGTGTGCGCGAGATCGCTGTTCAGGTACTCGTGACCGCCCAGGTAAAACACCATGCCGCCGCGGCCCGCGACCGTCTTCTTCGCCGTGGCCTGCCAGGTCGCGGGTGAGACCCCCGCGTCGTCGGCGTGAACCTGCGCGCTGGCCTGCAGTGACGACGAGCCCCCCAGACTGAAGTCCTCCACCGAACCTCCCGGCGAAGGCGTCAGAGCGCCTTCGTACTGCGAGAACGCCAGGTCGGGATTGGGATAGGCGATCACAGTGTTACGGTTGCTCGAAACGATACCGCCCGTCGAGATGTAGCCACCGGGCGTGTTGTTCTCGTAGGTCAGCACCGAGGCGCACTGCCCGATGAAATTTCCGCCGCTGAGCACGAAGCTGTTGATCGCCGCGACGCCGGCCGGGCTGCCGTTGTGGGGTTCGCACGCCAGCGTGTAGCACGCGGCGGACAGCAGGCTGAAGTCACTGATCACGTCGTACTGGGTAATGCCTGCGCGCGTCAGGATATTCGTGTGGATCGCCGAGTTCGTGGCGTTGACGGCGATCCGTGGCTTGAACAGCAACGTGTAGCGAATGTCGACCGTGACGTCCTGCGTCAACTGGTACACCGCAACATTCTGGCCGTAGGCGTTGATGACAGGCAGCGCGATGGCGGCATAGGCCTTGGGGATGATGAACGGGCCGGCGCGAAAGTCGTTGGACGCCGAGGCCAGCACGCTCGGCTGCAATCGCAAGGCGTTGGCGGTGAAGTCGATCCCGTCCTTCGCCTTGCCCGCCTTGATCGCCCACTTTACCGCGACCTTCTTCTGCAACAAGGCGTTCACGAGCCCATACGCCTGCGTATTGAACGGCGCGGTGAGCGCCTGGTGCGCGTTGTCCATCGGGATCACCAGCGAGCCCGCGAGGATCAATTCGTTGTTCGGGGATGGGCCCGGGGTGTCCTGTGCCCTCGCCACATGCGCACTGAGCCCCGCGGCCAGCACCAAACAGGCGACGCCGAGCGAACCATGGCGCAGCCACCGCATCGCGCCGGAGCGCGAGCGGGGGTTGCTGTCAGTGAGGATCGTGGGTGAAGCAGTCATCGGCGTTGGAGCTCCCATGGTCTCCTAGCAGAATCGACCCCTGCGCGGGCGGTCTTTAGCCTTGTGAGCGCCAATGAATTCGCGGGCGCTGACGTGCTGGCTCCCCGGCTCAAGGACGCGCCGCACGGAAGTGATCGTAGCCAGCGGGAGCCAGCGGCCTAACGCCGCCGCTGGCGTCTTTTAGAACAACTCCCGGACGGCTGGAAAATACCCCCACAAAGGTCAGTGGAATATCCAATTGCGCCGCAATCGACAGGCATCCCTCGCGGCCCGCGGGATCGACTGCCAGCACCAACTCGTAGTCGTCCGAGGCGCCAAAGCGCAACTCATCGAGCGGCTCCCCGAGTTCGCGAGCAGCAGCTGCGAGTTCCACGTCATTCGGCAGGATCTCCCCCGCCAGCCGGGCGCCCACACCGCTGGCCTCGCATAAGCGCGCCAGGTCGCTGGCCCAGCCATCGGAGATGTCGATGGCGGCGCTGACCCAGCCCGTGCGCTCCAGCGTTCGCGCCAGTTCGACACGCGCGCGGGGGGAGCGCCACGCCGCGACGAGCCCCGCCCATCGTGAATCGCCCAGCGCAGCAGCATCACGGCTCGCCAGCCCAATGTTCGCACCAGAGCGCCCCGGCGATCCCGTCACCGCGATCAACTGGCCGGGACGCGCGCCCGCGCGTGTCCATGCCTTGCCGGCGAGGCACTCGCCCATCAGCGTCAGCGTCAGCCATTCATCACCGCTCACCGCCGTGAGGTTGCCGCCCGCGATCACCGCGCCATGGCGCGCGAGCGCCAAGGCAATGCCGCGCTGGATCGCGACGAGATCCTCGACTGCATGTTCGCGCCGCGCGCCCAATGACACCAGGGCCCAGCGGGGCTCGGCGGCCATCGCGGCGAGATCGCTGAGATTCGCCTCGGCGAGGCGCGCGCCCAATTGCGGGGCGTCGATCCAGTCGCGCCGGAAGTGCACGCGGTCAACGAACGTGTCGGTCGTGACGACGAGGTCGTGCCCCGGCCGGGGCCGCATGACCGCCGCATCGTCGCCTGAGCCAAGCACCAATTGGCCCGCCGCCGTCGCGTCCGTCGGCACGGGCGCGACACCCACCAGGCGGCGAATCAGCTCGAACTCCCCGAGATCGCCGAGCGTTTCGTTCATGCGGCGGAAACTACCACAGGGCTTGGGATTGGGCTCGTCGTTCTCTAATTGGAAAATAGCGGATTGGGCAACCCTAAGAATTGCCCCGCGCTCCCTCCACGTGGTAAGGCCCAGCCGGGCCGGGCCCGTGATTCCACATATCCCACACGTTCTCCACATGGAAAATTTACCGTGGCATCGATTGTCTCATTGGCCTACCCTGTGCGGGAATGAGGCTAGCCCGCAAACCCCCACAAACAAAACGCCCCGCGGATCCCGTGGCGCAACTCATTCACGCCCAACGCACACGGCGCGATTGGTCATTCGCCAAGCTGGCGGCCGCGGCCGGACTACAATCACCCGCCTACGTTTTCCACATAGAGAACGGCACGAAGACCCCGCGCCCTGCGGTTGCTCGCAGGCTGGCAGAGGCTTTGGGGTTGGACGCGGAGCTCTTGGTCGCATGGGCGATCAGTCGTGGACGCGCGGACCTGGCGTCGTCGCTCCAAGCCGCGGAGCGGGTCCGGGCATGGCTCGAGGAGACCCGTGCGCTGCCCCTTCCGGCAGGGGAGGGGGAGAGGGGAGAAGCATCGAGCAGGGCGTCAGCCGCTGCGTCCACACAACCCCCGGACACCGGACAAGGCACCGCACCACTCACCTCACCCGGCTCCATTACAATCCCGGTGTTGCCCGAGGGCGCCGATCCGCTGGCGGGCGACATCGCCGAGCGCGCCATCGAGACGATTCATGTCGAGCGCTCGATGTTGCCGCCGCTTAATGCCGGCGCGCGGCTCGTCGCCTTCCGACTGAGCGCCCACGGCGCGCGGCGCATTCCCGAATCGTTGCGAGCGGGCGATTGCGTCGTCGTGTTGCTCGGCGATGAACCGGCCGGCCCGGACACGCCATGCGCGATTCGCGTCGGCGCGCGCGTCGAGATCATGCGGCAGCCCGCTAGCGCGCCCGCCACACACTTGCCGCCGCCACGACCAGCGCACGATAGTGAAGCCTCCGCCACGCGCACCGCGGCAGCGGAGCGCGGCCGGCTGGTGGGCCGCGTGGTGCTGGCTATTCGCCGTTGGCTGTGACGTCCATCTCGAGAAGGTCTCACTCATGATTTCAGCGCTTCGCTCCAAATACGTCGCTCTCGCACTCGCGACATTCGCGCTGATCACGCTCGCCTCCTGCGCCAGGCGCTCCGAAGTGCGCGGCCACGGCACGATCGAGATCGACGAGATCGACGTCGCCTCGCTGGTCGGCGGCCGCGTCGCTCGGCTCGCGGTCGACGAGGGCGATAGCGTGCGCGCCGGTGACACGCTGGTGGTGCTCGATCGCGGCGAAGTCGGCGCGGCATTGACGGCGCAGGCGGCGCAGGCAGAAAAGGCGGCCGCGCAATACCAGGACATGCGCTCGGGGCCGCGCACGCCGGAAATCATCAGCGCCCGCGCCCAAGCGGCCGCGGCGAACTCCGCCGTGGAAATCACGGAGCGCGAATTCCAGCGCATGCAGGAACTGATGAACAGCCACGTTATCTCGGCCTCCGAGCTCGACCGCTCCAAGAGCGCGCGCGACGCCGCGGTGGCGCGGCGCGATGCCGCCAGCGAACAACTCAAACTGCTCGAGAACGGCTTCCGCAAAGGACAGATCGATGCGGCCCAACACGGCCTCGAAGTCGCACGCGCCGAACTGCTCGCCAGCCGCAGCCGCGCAGGCGAACTGGTGCTCGTGGCGCCCTCGAACGGCATCGTGCTGCTGCGCAACTTCGAAGTCGGGGAGATCGCTGCCCCGGGCCAGGCCGTCGTGACACTCGGCGATCCGGACAGGCTGTGGATGCGCGTCTATCTCGCGGCACCCGAATTACCGCGCGTGCATCGCGGCGACGCCGTCGAGGCGACCGTCATGGGCTCGAAGCAGTCCTTCAAAGGGCACGTCGTCGAGATCGCCACCGAAGCCGAGTTCACGCCGCGCTCGGCGCTGACCGAGGAAGAGCGCGCGAACCTGGTGTTCGGGGTGAAGGTCCGCTTCGATCCGACCGCCGGCGTGCTCAAGCCCGGCCTGCCCGCCGAAGCGCGCTTCCCGGGCGCGCAGCCGTGAGCACGGCCTTGGGGGAGGCCGTCGTCGTCGATGGGCTGACGAGGCGATTCGGAACCCTCACGGCGGTCGACAACGTCTCGCTGTCGATCCGCGCCGGCGAATTGTTCGGCATGCTCGGCCCCAATGGCTCGGGCAAGACGACGCTGATCCGCATGTTGTGCGGCCTGCTGGTTCCCAGCGCGGGCACGGCGCGTGTTGCCGGTATCGATGTGGGGAAGGAGCCGGATCGCGTGAAGGAACACATCGGCTACATGTCGCAGGCCTACGGCCTCTACCGCGATCTCACCGCGGAAGAGAACCTCAAGTTCTACGGTGGCGTCTACGGACTCGGCCCCGAACTCAAGCAACGCGTGGCATGGGCCACGGAGCGCATGCGGCTCGGCGAACTGGGGGGCCGGCTCTCCGGCGTGCTCTCGGGCGGCCAGAAGCAACGCGTCGCCCTCGGTTGCGCCTTGATGCACCGCCCGCCCGTGCTGTTCCTCGACGAACCCACCGCCGGCGTCGACCCGGCCGCACGCCGCATGTTCTGGGAGATCATCCGCAGCCTCACCGCGGAAGGCGTGACGATCATCTGCACCACGCACTACATGGACGAGGCCGAACGCTTCGACCGGCTGGTATTCCTCTCGCGCGGCCACGTCACCGCGCTCGGGACGCCTGCCGAAGTACGGGCGAAATACGGCGCGACCGCGAGCCTCGAGGACGTGTTCATCCTACTCCAGGACAAGGACTCATGAGCCCCCGCCGCCTGCGCGCCATCTTCGTGAAGGAATTCACGCAGATGCGCCGCGATCGCGCGACGCTGCGCCTGATGCTCGTGATCCCCGTCATGCAGCTGCTGATCTTCGGCTATGCCATCCGCATGGACGTACGCAACCTGCCGCTCGCGGTATTCGACCAGAGCCGCACGCAGGAGAGCCGCGCGCTGGTGCAACAGTTCGAGGCGACCCGCAATTTCAAGGTCACGCAACACGTGTCGTCCTACGAACTGGCCCAGCGCCTGATCGACGCCGGGGATGCGCACTCAGCCATCGTGATCCCCGAGGACTACGCGCGCGCCATCAAGCGCATGCAGGGGGCGCGCGTGCAGGTGCTCGTCGATGCCAGCTCGCCGACCGCGGCGCAGGGCGCGATCGCGGCGGCGCAGATGGTCGGCCAGCGCGCCAACGTCCAGATGCTGCTCCAGCGCGCGGGAGGGCAGATCAAGGGCGACGCGACGCCGGTCGATATCCGCGTCCGCCCGCTCTATAACCCTGCGCTGTCGAGCCCCTTGTTCATCGTGCCCGGGATCATCGGCATGATCCTGTCGAACGTGCTGATCATCATCACCGCGCTGTCGATCGTGCGCGAGCGCGAATACGGCACGCTCGAACAGTTGATCGTCACCCCGCTGACCCGCACCGAATTGATGCTCGGCAAACTGTCGCCCTACATCTTCGTCGGCTTCTTCCAGATCACGGCGGTCCTGCTGCTCGGGCACTTCCTGTTCCATGTGCCGATCCAGGGCAGCCTGCTGCTGATCTACGCCACCTCATTCCTGTTCGTGGTCGCCAGCCTCGGCCTGGGACTGTTGATCTCGACGCTCGTCACGGCGCAGGCGCCGGCGATGCAGACCGCCTTCATGTTCCTGCTGCCGAACGTGCTGTTGTCGGGCTTCATGTTCCCGCGGGAGGCGATGCCGACGATCGCGCGCGACATCGGCCTGTTCCTGCCGCTGACCTATTACCTCGAAATTCTCCGCGGCATCATTCTGAAGGGCGTGGGCCTGCGCGAGTTGTGGGTGCAAGCCCTGGCCCTCGTGGGATTCGCGGTGCTGTACTTCACCATCGCCACGCTGCGCTTCCACAAGAAGCTCGCCTGAGTTTCTTGCGGAGCAGGAGTTCTCTACATGCCATCACCCGAAGACCTCGAACGCCTCGCCAAGGACTGCGACATCACGCCCTACCGTTCCTCCGGGCCGGGCGGGCAGAAGAAGAACAAGACCGAGTCGAGCATTCGCATCCTGCACCGCCCGAGCGGCACCACGCGGCTCGCCACCAAGAGCCGCTCCCAGCTCCGCAACAAGGAGGCCGCGCTCGAGAGCCTGTGGATCGAACTGCAACGGCGCGCCCGCAAGCGCAAACCACGCGTGCCGACCAAGCCGACGGGGGCCGCCAAGAAGCGGCGGCTCGACTCGAAGCGGCGCGATTCCGACACCAAGAAACTGCGCCGCAAGGACAGCGATGAGTAGGGAAGAGGCAGTGCTGCTGCCGCGATTCACGAGCGCCCCCAACGTAACGTCGAGGATCCCATGATCCCGCTGTTTCCCAAGCAAGAGGACTTCTTCACGCTGTTCAAGCGCCAGTCCACGATGGTGCGCCAAGGTTGCAGCATGCTGCACGACATGATGGAGAACTTCGACCATCTCGAGGACCGCGCCCGCAAGCTCAAGCAGGTCGAGCACAACGCCGACCTCGTCACGCACGAGATCTTTGAGCGGCTGAACCGCACCTTTATCACGCCGCTCGAGCGCGAGGACATCCACGCGCTCGCCTCTGGGCTCGATGACGTGCTCGATTCCGCCGAAGCGATCGCCAGCCGGCTGCTGTTGTTCAAGATCCCCAACGCCACTTCGGAGGCGCGCCAGCTGACGGCGATCCTCGACCAGTGTGGCGGCCAGATCGACCAGGAGGTCGACCACCTGAGGGACATGAAAATCTTGATGGCGTTCACCATCGTGATCAACGGCCTCGAGAACGAAGCCGACATCGTGTCGCGCCAGGCAGTCGCAGACCTGTTCTCGGGGCGTCACGATATCCTCGACGTGCTGCGCTGGAAGGAGATTTACGGCCGCCTCGAGAACGCCGCGGACAACTGCGAGGACGTGGCGAACGCCATCGAGGCCATCGTGCTCAAGAGCCGGTGATGCCGCACCTGCCGCCAGCCCTGCTCGTCATCATCGCGGTGGCGTTGTTCTTCGACTACAGCAACGGCTTCCACGACGCCG
>JANLOX010000059.1:0-1583 GCA_031366795.1 Candidatus Eiseniibacteriota bacterium
TTAGTTCGGACCGTCGTTCGTGAAAGCCGTCAGTTCCGCATACAGAGCGGATTGGTTGCCGGGGCCATACACCACACTGTTGGCGGCGCGACACTAGTTAGGGATCATGTAGGCATCACGCTGACACAAAAGTCAGAAACTTGTCAGGTGAACACACGCGACGTCCCTCTACGATGCCACTCGAGAGGGAGAGACGCAGGCCGTATCCCTCGAGCCACGCGTGCGTCGGCCCGGGGACGTCGCGGGGCGGAGTTCATCTGCCAGTCGCCAAGTGCACGAAAAGACGAACGGTTCGTAACCAACTTTCCGCTTTGCTTTCGGGCGTTGTGAGCTGGCACCAGCGGCCGTTTGTCCGGGTAACGAGTAGTCGGGCCGATTCAACCGGTCGATGCAACAGTGTCCGCTAGTGTAGCCGCGGGTGTGCGATAGCCGAGTGTTTTTCGCGGTCGGGCATTGAGTCTGAGTGCGATCGCGTCGAGGTCGTCTTGGGAGTAGCCGGCGAGGTCGGTCCCCTTCGGCAGATACTGGCGCACGAGCCCGTTGGTGTTTTCGTTGGTGCCGCGTTGCCACGGACTCCGCGGGTCACAGAAGTAGACCTGCGCGCCCGTCGCGATCGAGAAGGTGCGATGCGCGGCGAGTTCCAGCCCGCGATCCCACGTCAGCGAGGCCATCAGCCCGGCGGGCAGCCGCTGGACCTGCTGCGTGAGCGCCTGCACGACCGTCTGCGTATCCTTTCCGGTGAGCCGCACGAGACACACGTAGCGCGAGCGCCGCTCGACCAGCGTCGCGACGTAGGACCGATGCGTGCCTAGGATCAGATCGCCTTCCCAATGACCCGGCACCGCGCGGTCCTCGACGGTGGCCGGGCGATCACGAATCGAGACCGCGTCGACGATGTGCCCGGCCGGGTGGACCGCCGCGCGTTTGGATTTCCGATACGTGCGGCGTTGCCGCAGGTGCGCCACCAGCGCTTTCTTGAGCACGCCGCGGCTCTGGACGAACAGACTGACGTAGATCGTTTCGTGCGAGACGTGCATGGCCGCGTCGTCAGGATACGCTGCACGGAGCCAGCCGGCGATCTGCTGCGGGGACCACTCCAGCGCGAGCTTCGTCGCGACCGCGTCACGCAGCGCAGGGTGCCGCGCCAGACGACACCGCTTGGGACGCCGGGCGCGCTTCCACGCGCTGCGGTCGGCGTCCGCGGCCCGATACCGGCGCTGACCGCCATGCCGGCGTACTTCACGACACACGGTCGAGGGCGCTCGGCGCAGGTCGCGGCTGATCGCCCGCAGCGAGGTGCCGCTCGCCAGGCCGCGCGAGATCGTTTCTCGATCCGCCAGCGTCAGTGCGCGCAGCGCGCGCTGTCGCGGCACCGGCGGAATGCCGCCGGCGCCCGCCACCACGTAGTGCACGCACTTCGTCACCCACCCCAGCGCCCGGCCAATCGTTTGCAGCGACTCCCCCTGTCGCCACCGGCGCCAGATCTCTGCTTTCTCCGCCCCGTTGAGTCGCCGTGCGTGTAGATGCCCCATGATGTCTCCAGGTCCGCGTCATGTTGCATCGACCACCTGAATCCACCCGCG
>JANLOX010000415.1:0-1540 GCA_031366795.1 Candidatus Eiseniibacteriota bacterium
CAGGTAGTCTTCGCCCACCTTCCCCGCGTCATTCGGGTGAACGCCGACACACAGGAACAGGTTCGGGTGCCGGGCCGCCAGCGCATGAGCCTGCTCGACCAGCGCGGGCGTGTAGGCGATCTCGATGAGGTGCGTCACCCCCGCCTCGTGGGCGCGCGCGAGCATTGGCTCGCGATCCTTGTCGAAGCGCTTGTCGCACAGATGGCAGTGGGTATCGATCACGCTCGCATCGTCGCGGCGTATCGCGCGGCGCGTCAAGCGACAGCGGTTACGACGGTGGTAGCTCGACGCCGCGAACCCGGGCAGCGTAGGCTCGATGGCCATGCTCCCGCCCGATGACAGCGTCAGCAATTCGCCCGCGCTCGATGCCCTGCTAGCCACGTCGATGGCGTTCTCCGGTGCTCTCGATGCCGGCGACCTCTCCCGCCTGCGTGGGCTGCTCGCGCCTGAATGCGAGTTCGTGGAGGACGGCGCGAGCGTTCGGGGAGCAGACGCGGTCGTCGAGTTATTGCGTGTTGCCGTACGATGGTCGGAGCGCAGCTTCGATGATGTTCGCCCCACCAGCACGGTGGGGTTCGCGAACGAGAGCTCAGTCGAAGTGGCGGTGACGATTCTGTGGATGCGGGTGCCGGGGCGATGGCACCGGCTACACTGCGAGCGCAGCCTCGAGTTCGGCGCCGATGGGCGGGTCGCGCGATTGACGATGCGTTGTGATGCGGGCGCCGGCCGCGGCTTCTGCGAATTCGCCCGTGCCAGCGGCGCGCCCCCCGTGCCGCGCGGATTTGGTATCCCGACGGAGGATTGATGGACTTCGATAGTGGGCGACCTGTTCGACTGGGGCCTGCGCATGGCGCTTAGCGAGCCGGGTTGGACCACCGCGACACCACTACCGTGGCCCGACGAGTGCGCGCGGTTCTTCGTGGCGCTCAAGGCGAGCTGGAACAGACGCCCCCCCCGACAAGCGCATCGAGTTCGACTAGCCCGTTTTGTGGGTGTCCCGGCCCACCCGCGGATCCCGACGTAACGCGTTTCCCAGTAGTCACTTGTCCCACTCCCGCATTGCCGGTTCGCAGTTTTTCGCGAACTCGCGGCCGCCGCGCTCCAGTTTCTGTGAAGCCCGCCGATAATCCAGGTAACGAAGTCTTCCGATCCCGCGCTGCGGCAAGAGCATAGGCGTTTCGGGCAGGGGTGGGCGCTGGCTATCACCCGGTGATGGAAGGGGCAGCATGCGACGATTGCTGGTCGTGGACGATGACCCGAAGGTCCTGCAGGCGCTCGAGGCGCAGTTCAAGGCCCATCGTGATCACTGGGACATGGTGTTTGTGACCAGCGGCGAAGCCGCACTCGCGGAGCTGCGCGAGCGCCATGCTGACGTGATCATCACGGATGTCCGCATGCCCGGAATGGACGGCGCGGACCTGCTGCAGCGCGTGCAGGCGGAGTCGCCCGAGACGCTGCGGATCATCCATGCCAGCGATGCCGACCAGCAGGCGTCGATGCGCGCCGTGGGCTTCGCGCACCAGGTCCTCACCAGCCCGTG